>JAISHJ010000037.1 GCA_031262625.1 Ruminococcus sp.
TTGCAATAAGCTTAAAGACTTCGGTGTTATCAAACACATAAATCTCATCACAAACTTTCGCGATTTCTTTGAGATTTTTGAGCGATTCGTCATATTTTTGTCTGACTTGCTTTTCGGCAAGCCCGTACCCGCCCTTGATAACACGTTGTAAAACTCTTGAAACAGCAATGTCGGCACTTTCAAGCCCCACATAATACATCTTAATATTATAACCGCGGCTGTAAGCAGTTTTTAACACGCTTAAAACATAACTGTCCGTGAGGGTTGTTTCTTGGCAGATTGACACGCCATCCTGAAGATTTGTTTCAAGTATGTCCATGCCTTTTCGGCGAGCTAAGTAAGCCTCGTTCGGATTCGCGGGTTCTCCTCCGTCGTCAGCAAGTATTTCGTCAATATTAAGACGTTTTGGGTTTTTTGTGTCAGGCAAATTATAGAGCGTTGACTTCCCCGCGCCGCTCGCGCCTGCAAAAATTACATATTCTTTCAAAACAATTCCCTACTTATAACTTCATTTTGCCTTTTTTGAAGAAAGAAATCCAACAAATAAAGATAAAACTCTTTTTCATCGTTCTCAGAAACAGCATCTAATTTAACGCCTATTTCAAGAATGTTTTTATCCACAAGTTCTTTGGCGTTTTCATAGAGTTCGTGGAATTTTTCCGTATAATTTGTATAATCCATCTTTACTCCTTCTCGTAAAGCTTTCTTGCCATCTCGTTGCTGTCAAACAATAGTTTTTCCATATCGATAGTGGTGTATTCGCCGTCGCGGTAGACTATTTTGCCGTTACACATAGTGAGTTTTACGACGTCGGGGGAGCCGGAGTAGACGAGGTTGGGGATGACGTCGATAATGGGCTGCATGGAGGGCTTGCTCATGTCTATAACTATCAGGTCGGCGGTCTGCCCTTCCTTTATATCGAGGAGGTTTGAGAGTTTCATACAGTCTGCGCCGCCGTATGTGGCAGCCTTGAGTGCGACTGCCGCGGGCATGGAAGCTGCATCGCCGGTGGAGAGTTTTTGGAGTACGCACATGAGGTACATTTCGCGGAACATATCGAGAGCGTTGTTGGAGGATGCGCCGTCTGTACCTATAGCAAGCTTTACGCCTGCCGCGTTCGCAGCTGAAAGGCGCGCAATGCCGCTTGAGAGTTTCGCGTTGGAGCAGGGATTCGTAATAATATAGCTGCCTGTAAGGCGCATAATTTCAAGGTCGTTGTCGGTCATGTGAACGCAGTGGAAACCGCCGCCGCCGTTTGCGAAGATACCGAGATCGTAAAAAACCTGTGTAGGGGTCATGCCGCCGTGGCGTTCTTTGCACTCGATTACTTCGCGCGCCGTTTCGGAACTGTGCATATAGACGGGTTCGGAGTATTTTTTAGAGAGCCACGCTACACGCTGCATAACGGCGTTGTCGCAGAGATATTCGCTGTGGAAACCAAGGCGGTAACTTACGAGAGGGTCGTAGTCTTTATAAGTGTTGTAGTAGTTTTCGAGACGCTCGACAGTTACTTCGGCATTTTCGGCACTTCCGGTAGTACCTCCGCAGATTATGCTCCGCAGTCCTGTCTCAACAGAAGCGCGCGCGATTCCTTCCGGATGAAAATACATATCAAAAGCGGTAGTAATACCGTTTTTGAAATACTCCGCCGCCGAAAGTTTAGTATATAGATATACTATCTCTTCGGTGAGTTTCTCTTCCATAGGGAAAATTTTTGTGAAAAGCCAGTCTTGAAGCGGCATACCGTCGGCATATGAACGAAGGAACGTCATTGCCGAGTGAGCGTGAGCGTTCTTAAAGGACGGCATTAAAAGATTACCGGCAAGATTAATTTCGGTTTCGAATTTCTGCTCCGAATCCTTCGCTTCGCCGACGTAAACTATCTTGTCGCCGTCAACCCAAACTTCGCCGTAGTTTATATCCATGTCGCTTACAGAAAGCACATTTGCGTTATAAAACCTAATCATTATATAAGCCTCCGTATTGGCAATTATTTCTATATAAATAGTATATTTTATGCAGTTTTTTTGGAAATTATACCGAAGAAAAAAGCATACATATAAGGACCTAATCTTGTGGATAATATATGTAAAATTATATCTGCTCTTTTTAGGAGAAATTATGAAGATTACATTAAAAAAGTCCGTTGCAATGATTGCTTCTCTGTTTGTATCAGCCGCGCTTTTTTCAGCCTGTGCGAAGAAGGATAATAATGCAGAAGCGGCGGCAGGTCCGACTTCCGGCGGAAAGGTGCTTAATATCTACTGTTGGAACGACGAATTCAGAAGCCGTGTTGAAAGCTACTATCTTCCGGAACATCCCCTCCCCGAGGGCGTAACTATAAACTGGATAGTTACACCGAACGCCGATATGGCTTATCAGACGAAGCTTGACCAAACTCTCCCCGGAAATGCTTCCGCCTCCGCAGACGACAGGGTAGACATATTCCTTGTTGAAGCAGACTACGCCGCGAAGTATATCAACACAAAATATGCTCTATCTCTGACGGAAGTGGGGATAACCAACGAGGAACTTGCAGACCAGTACGCATATACAAAGCAGATAGGTTCTGACAGCAGCGGTGTAATTAAGGGTATATCATGGCAAGCCGCGCCGAACGTTTTCCTCTATCGCCGTTCGATTGCGAACAAAGTTTTGGGTACAGACGACCCTACAGATATTCAGCTTGCGGTTGCGGACTGGGATATGTTTGAAGGAACTGCTGCGAAGATGCACGAACAGGGTTATCAGATGGTGAGCGGTTATGACGATACTTTCAGAGCATATTCTAACAACGCCGACAAGGCAATTGTCGAAAACGGTATAATAGAAGTGCCGCAGGCATGGCTTGATTGGGCAGACCAAACGAAACTCTTCTCCGACAGCGGATATAACAGCCGTACGCGCCTTTGGGATACCGCGTGGGGAGCAGGAATGGGCAAGGATTCCACCGTCTTCGGCTATTTCGGACCGGCGTGGTTTATAAACTTCACCCTTGTTGACTACTCCATGGCGGATGCCGAAATGGGAGTTGTAAACGGGAACGGCTCTATCGGAGACTGGGCTGTAACCGAAGGTCCCGCGCCTTCATATTGGGGCGGAACGTGGATATGTGCGGCAGAAGCTACCGATAATATTGACGAAATCCGCGACATAATGAGAGTTCTCTGTACAGACAAGTCAGTCATGCGGCGAATTGCCACCGACCCGGGCGTTGAGGACTATACGAATACCGTTTCGGGTATGAAAGAGGTTGCCCAGTCGGACTATAAGTCGGTAACTCTCGGCGAACAGAATCCCTTCCCGCTTTATACAGCAGTTGCGGACAGGATAGACGTATCAAAGACCATAAGTCCCTATAATCAGCTTGCGGAGACCTACCAAGGCGTTATGGCGGACTATTTCTCCGGCGCAGTAACGCGTGAAACGGCGATTGAGAATTTCTACACCGCCGCAAGAGAGAAATACCCGGAGCTTAAGCGCAACAGTTAAATAAACTCTCTATAGCAGTAAAAATACGGCAATTACAAAGTCTCGGCAAAACTAAAGCCGCGCTTTGGAATTGCCGTAATTTTATCTGTACTCTGATTCTGTACTTTATTTTTTCTTAGGCTTTTTAATAAACTCCTTGAGTTTAAGTGCCTTGTCGATAGAACCGCCGACCTTTAAGCGTCCCTTTAAGTATTCGTTAACGGCATCTGCTTCGCCCTTTGCCATAGCTTGGAAAATTTCAAAGCTTGCGGTAAATTCTGCATCTCTGTCGTGGTAGTCATAGGGGCAGATGTTAAGTTCCCCGTCTTTGAGTTCAACATAGAATGTGCCTTCGCCGTCTCCGGTTATGTTAAACTGATAGGCGTAATGCCCGGGAATTGCGGAAACATCATGTTTCGCAAAATCGGTTTTCAGGGTTTCAAAAGCTTCAATAAAAGTCATAAACACTCCAAAAATATATAAAAATTAAATCGAAAACATGATACGGAATTTTGCCGGAGAAAGTTCTGCCGTCGGATTGAAATCAGGTGTATTCATATAGGAAAGCAGACTGTCAAGAAGGGCGATAGAGGGCGCGCTTGTCTTAAGTCTGAAAAGGTTTGCCATACAGATGAGAAGCTTTCCGTTACCGACCTTTGCTTCAAAGATAAGCCCCAATTTATGGTTTCTGCAAACGTTGTCGATAACCGAAACTATCGGTGTAATCTGTTCCTCCCCGTCAAGAATAATCGAACATGAGGAGGTAACTATATCGTACCATTGCGGAGTACTGTGCATTTTGCAGGGGAAACCCGCAAGGGCTTTGTGATTCTTGTCGATAAGAAGTCCGAGAGTTCCTGTCGGAAGCGGTTTATTTTGCTTTTCGGAGATTTCGGAGAACATTTTATAGTTCCAAAAATCTGTGGCATACGTTGAGGGGAGCATTGTGTCGCGCTGGATATTTTTCGGGTAGAATAATACTTTTCCGCCGCTTTGAAGAATAGCCAAAGTTTCGGTAACATCGGTGGAAATATTTATATTCGCGTTCTTATTTGAGCCGATTTCGGGATAAAGCCACAGCGTGTAGGAATTATGCACCTCAAGTGCATGAATTGTCATAGAAAGCTTGCGCGGAGTTTCTGTGAAGGGAAGTTTTACCTCAAATACTGCAAGTTCTGTCCTTCCGACAGGGATAATGTCTCGCACGTTAGCGGTAAGATTTATTATTTCGTTTCCGCCGTCGGTTATACGAAGGGTAATATCTGTACCCATTACAGTCCTGACAGAGTAATTTGCGGCGGTAATCCTTACCACAAAGCTTTCTTCCGAAACGTATGTATACTTATCGAATGTGGCAAATATAACCTTTTCGGCGCAAAACTCACGCCATTTTTCGACAGATATAAGTCCCTTATTCTCCATAAAAGCATCGAGAATTCCGACGGTAGCAGTCCCCTGTCCGGTGAAATCCTGCAAATCAAGAAGATGAAAGCCGGAAATATCGGTTGTGCGGAGAGCAGTCTCAATGTCATTCTTATAAAGTTCAACTGCGAATCTTCCCGAAGCTTTAAAATAGTCCTCCGCAAGATGCGCAAGCCCCGCATCCTCAAGCCGCTGTTTGAAAATTTCAAAATTATAGGGCTTAAGCGTTCCCTTAAATTTAGGAATTTCGTTAAAATTCGGATAGATATAATACTGACCGATTTCGTGGGATATTACAGGATTTTTCGGTATAAAAACTTCGCTTTCCGTCTGTGGGGCAACTACCGAGGCGTTGTATTCAATCTTCTTGTCGGAAACCTCGTCAAAAGCGAGAACGCCGTTAATCACACGATATTCTTTCTTTATTACGGGGTGGATATTGCCGTTAAATTCCATCGAAGACGTTGGGCGCGACGTTTGTATATAGCCTTGCGGCGCATCACAGGCGGCGAAACTGCCCCTTATCTGGCGGTATTTGCCGCAGCGTACTCCTACAAAAAAGTCGTCATTTGAAAGTTCGCAGGGGTCGAACTGATAATTATTGCTCCCCTGTGTATATAAAATATCGGGGCGGATTTTCTTAAAGCGGGCAATCATTTCGTTAAGAATATCCTTGTCTCCCCAAAGTTCATTCCCGAGAGAAAACATCGCGAACGACGGGTGAGAACCGAATTCACGCAGAATTCGTTCGCCCTCTGCGATTAGATAATCGGTTTCGGGACCGGGCAGGACTGTTCCCCAAAAAGGAAGTTCCGGCGCAAGATACATTCCGAGGGAGTCGGCGGCTATAAAAGCCGCTTCCGGCGGACAGCAGGTATGAAAACGGAAAAGGTTTATGCCGTATTCCTTAGCGGTCTTAAAGCGCGCACGCCAAGAGCCGGCATCACAGGGGGCTGCTCCTGTTAAGGGGAAAAGCATAGCATCATGTTTCCCGCGGAAAAAGACTTCCTGTCCGCCGGAAAAAAACCTGTTACCCTTAATGGACAGGTCTCTGTAGCCGAAAGATTTTATGTAAACATCGGGGGAGGAATATTTTACCGATTCGCCCTCCGTAACCGAAAGCTTAAGTTCATAGGTGGTAGGATTAAATTCATTCCACACACGGAAATTCAGCCCGAGGTCGTAGTCGGCGATAAGTCTTGAGCCTTTGACGATCTGCATTTTTTTCGGCGAAACGCGCCCGTCCGTGAAACTTGCGGAAATCGCAACATTTATACTGCTTGTATTATTTACAACATCCGCCGTTATGGTTAAACGTCCGCTTTTGTTGTCGGGGGATATTTCGATATTTTTAAGGTAAACGGAGTTTCTTACCATAATATAGATACTGCCCGTTACCCCTAACCAGTTTGTCTGCGTATCGGGGGAGGTCATGTGTCCGCCGGGGATAGGATAGTCGGTGTTGTCGAGCAGAACACATATGTCAATAAGCTTTGTGCCGTCGGCACGTCTTCTCTTGGCGTTTTTTACCCATTCTGTTATGTCGTAAACATGGGGAGTACAGAGGGAATTAAGGCACTCGGGTTTACCGTCCGTTACTTCTCCGACAGGTTCTCCGTCAATAAAAAGGGCAGTCGAGCGGGTGCGTTCAAAATAAAGGAGAAATGTGGGGTTTATTATTTCGTCATAGCGGGAATCGATAGCTACAGTGCGCTGAATCCACGCGTAGCCTTCATATTTATACGGGTCGGTAAGGAAAGAATCGGACTTTTCCGAAATTTCGGAGGAGAGCCGCTCGCCCGAAATCGTCCCCGGTAATGTTATGACACCACCGAAAACGCCCGTGCAGTAATTCTGACGGAGACCGATTTTTTCAGGATCGAGGGTGAATCGCCATTCACCTTCAAGCTTAATTTTTCTGTTCATAATTCCTTATGGGCTCTGCCCAAAGTAAACGC
>JAISHJ010000049.1 GCA_031262625.1 Ruminococcus sp.
CGCACCGACGTTATCGAAAAGGTTATCAATGTTGTTGTTCCTAAAGAAATGATGATTGATACAAAGATTTTCGTTAACCCGACAGGACGTTTCGTTATCGGCGGACCTCAGGGCGACAGCGGTCTCACCGGGCGTAAAATTATCGTAGATACATACGGCGGTTACGCTCGTCACGGCGGCGGCGCTTTCTCCGGGAAAGATCCGACGAAGGTTGACAGGAGCGCGGCTTATGCTGCAAGATATGTTGCTAAGAATATCGTTGCAGCAGGCGTTGCAAGCAAGTGTGAAGTTCAGATAGCTTACGCTATCGGCGTAGCGCACCCGGTTTCCGTAATGGTTGATACCTTCGGAACGGGAAAATATGCGGATGAGAAGATTGCGGAAGCTGTTACGAAGATATTTGATCTTCGTCCGGCGGCAATTATCGAAACACTTGAACTTCGCAAGCCCCAATATCGTCAGCTTGCGGCATACGGGCACATGGGGCGTGAAGACCTCGGTGTTAAGTGGGAGAAAACCGACCGCATTGACGAGATTAAGGCTGCTCTGTCGTGAATATCGGCAGACTGACATTTTGTAGTTTACGCCGTCGTTTTACATAAATTGGTATGCAAGGAAGTTTACCCGATGGATTATAACATTCTATACGAAGTGCCGGATGTAATAGATTTTTATGTTCTGGCAATCGGACAAAATTGTTATGTCTACAAAAACCACTCAATCGTTCATGATATAAATATCGCACGAAAATTCGTTACCATAAGTGCCTCCCACCGTTATGCACGTTCAATCGGTATTAAAGACTACCGTCTTATCGGTGTGAAAAATTACGATGAAGACGGGCGCCGTATACAAAAGCTTGTTTTCATAAAGCCGCGCAGTAAGAAAACGGAGGAAAATGACACCGTTACATAGTTAATGCATATAAATTTTGCAGTGAAAAGCCTCCTTGGGTAAAAATTCCTAAGGAGGTTTGTTTATTTGGAGGTAATAAATGAAAATAGTACACAAAAAATAGACTTTTATTGGCTCGATTTTTTCACTATATTACAAAATATTTTAGTTAATATTTAATAAGATATTTGTTAATATATATATATTATAATAAAAAAGTACGTTTTCTATATACCTATTTAAATAGATTATATTCATTACAGAACGGAGCTTAATATGAGGGCGGTTATAACCGTAATCGGCAAGGATAATGTCGGAATTTTAGCGAAGGTAAGCGGTGTTTGCGCAAACCTTAACGCGAACGTTACCGATGTAACCCAGAGCGTGCTTGACGATATGTTCGCAATGATTATGCTCGCGGATATTACTAATATGAACACGGATTTTTCCGTGCTTGCAGACACCATGACCGAACTCGGAAAGACTCTCGGGCTCGCTATCCACACCATGCATGAAGATATCTTCACTGCCATGCACGGAATATAAGGCGGAGGTTTTGTTTTGGTAAATACTTCCGATATTTTAGAGACCATCCGTATGATACAGGACGAAAACCTTGACATACGAACGATTACTATGGGGATTAGTCTCACCGACTGTATCGACTCCGACATAACTAAAGCTAATACGAAAATTTACGATAAAATATGCAAAAAAGCGGAGAATCTTGTTTTTGTTGGTAATACTATAGAGAAAGAATACGGAATTCCCATAATTAACAAGCGGCTTTCGATTACGCCTATCTCGATTATTTCAGCCGCTACTCAAAGCGAATCGCCTGTAGCTTTCGCGAAAACGATGGATAAAGCAGCCGAAACTGTCGGAGTTAACCTTATCGGCGGTTATACGGCGCTGGTACAAAAAGGCTTTTCTGCCGGTGACCGTGAACTTATCGAGTCTATTCCCGAAGCTTTATCCGAAACCTCCCGCGTATGCTCCTCCGTAAATATCGGAAGTACAAAAACCGGGATTAACCTTGATGCCTGCGCTTTGATGGGTAGGATTGTTAAGGAAACAGCAGAGCGGACGGTGAATAATAAGTGTTTCGGTGCGGCAAAGCTTGTGGTATTTTGTAACGCCGTTGACGACAACCCCTTTATGGCAGGAGCATTCCACGGTGTGGGAGAGCCTGACTGTATTATAAATGTCGGTGTTTCGGGACCGGGTGTCGTACGCTCCGCGCTGTCAAAATATAAAGGCGCGGATATTACAGAAATAGCCGATGTAATAAAGAAAACTTCTTATAAAATTACCCGCGTGGGACAGCTTGTGGGTACAGTCGCGGCAGAGCGGTTAGGCGTACCCTTCGGTATAGTTGACCTATCTCTTGCTCCGACTCCTGCAATTGGCGACTCTGTCGCTCATATACTCGAAGAAATCGGGCTTGAAAAATGCGGCTGCCCGGGAACTACGGCGGCACTTGCGCTCCTTAACGATGCTGTTAAAAAGGGCGGAGTAATGGCTTGCTCGAAAATCGGCGGACTTTCCGGAGCATTTATACCTGTTTCGGAGGATGCCGGAATGATAGACGCCGCAGTCTGCGGTTCATTAACACTTGAAAAGCTTGAAGCTATGACGGCGGTATGTTCCGTCGGCATAGATATGGTAATAATCCCCGGAGATACTTCTCACGAGACGATTGCTGCCATAATTGCCGACGAAGCGGCAATAGGTATGGTTAACAACAAGACAACTGCTGTGAGAATTATTCCTGCAATCGGCATGAAGCCCGGCGAGGAGCTTGACTGGGGAGGACTTTTCGGAAAAGGTCCGGTAATGCCGGTAAATACCTATTCTCCCGCAAAATTTATAAGCCGCGGCGGACTTATTCCGGCACCGCTTCACAGCTTGAAGAATTAAAAATATAATAGTTAGGGGTGATAATCGGATGGAAGAAAACATAATCTCGGATATCATTGAAATAGACGAGCAGGCAAAAGACAAGATGGCGGATGCCGATAAAAAGCGTATTCAGATTATCGCAAGCGCGAAATCCGAACGCGATGAAATAATATCCGACAAACTCAAAAAAACACATGAAAAGCTTGCTGCAATCGAAAAATCCGAAAACGATAAGGCTGCCGATAAAAATACAGTAATCGAAGAGAATAAACAAACGGAAATCAGCCGTATAGACAACATATTTGCTGAAAAAAGCAACGGTTGGGTTGAAGAAATAGTTAAGGCGATAATAAACAGCTAAGCAACGAAAATTATCGGAAGAGGGAGGGTATGTTTTGAGGATAGATGACCATAACGCGACGGTTGCCAAGCTTCGTGCTATGTACGGAAAACGCCTGAAAATTGCGGATTATAACGAACTTGCCGCCCAGCGCCGTATTTCTGACATTGCCGAGATGCTCCGCAATAAGCAAAATTACTCCGACACCCTCTCCGGCATCAACTCAAACACTATTCACCGCGGGATGCTTGAAGATCTGCTCCGCAGAAGCGTTTACGACAACTACAGCAAGATAACCGGTTTTGAACATATAGCAGGCGAAATGTTCTTCGATTATCGTCAGGTTCAGGCGGAAGTGCGCGAGATATTAAACGCTATTCATTATATTAACGCGAAATCGGAACAGCATATCGAAAAGATGCCGATGTATCTTGATAAGCTGACACGGTTTTCGCAGATTGAAATGGCGAAAGCCCGCACAAAGGATGACCTTTTGAAGGTTATTGCGAAGACGCCTTACCACGAAATAATCGAAAAAATTCCGCTGCGGAAAAGCGGAAAAATGGATTATAATCCTATAGAAAAGGCTCTCCGAAGCTATCAATACGAACATATTTTAAGTAACGATTATTTTCAGACGGAGGAGTCCCGTCCGCTTTATAATCTTATTACGATAGATATTGAGCTTATCAATATAATTAATGCATATCGCATGACTGAATATTTTGAGTACACTCCCGAAAAGATACGCGATAATATGCTTCCTTTCCCCGGGAAACTCAACTATGCTATACGCAACGACCTCTTGAATGCTCCCGACGGAAAAGAATTTATCGCGCGTTTTTCCCACAGCTATTATGGGCGGGTCATGACTGCAAGAGGAATTGAAATTAACGGCGACCTTGAAATTGAAGCGCAGAAACTCCGTTACCAATACGCCAGACACGCTCTCCACACTTCAACTTCACCGATGCTTTCGGTATACGCTTATATGTTTCTTTTTGAAACGGAAGTTAATAATATCACGACAATTATTGAGGGCATAAGGTATGGTTTAGCGGAAAAAGAACTCTTTGAAATGATAGTAATTTAATAAAAAAGGGGGGACATCATGGCATCAATAGAAAGAATGACTCTTGTTAATATCGCCGGAATGACGAAAGACCTTGACATGACACTTATGAAGCTTTCGGAATGCGGCTGCTTTCATATTGAATCGGCAACAGGGCTTGCGGATAAAAAGCGCGGCTTTAATGTTGATAAGGAGATAAACCCCTATATCGCGCCGCTTAAGACGCTTCAGGAAATCTCCGCAAGGTATGGCGTTAACTACGAGTTTGTTGATTATTCCGATGTTGACGGAAAAAGCGTTGACGCGATAAATCACTACCTTAAAGACACTCTTGAAAAGCTTGAAAAATTCGCGGAGAAGAAAAAAGATCTTAACGAATCTCTTTCCGTACATGAACAGGCGCTTTTCCAGATAGAGCATCTTTCGGGCATGAGCGTTGATTTCCAGAGACTTTTCCACTGTGAACACATAAAGGTTCGTTTCGGGCGAATTCCTGTTGACAGCTACGCGAAACTGCCGTACTATAACGAGAAGGTTTTCTATTTCACCTACTTCTCGAAGGAAAAAGAGTTCTATTGGGGTGTATATTTTGTCCCGGTAAACTATTCGGCGGAAGTTGATGAAATTTTCGACAGTTTATATTTCGAGCGTATGCATATCCCTGATTTTGTCGAGGGGAAGGGCGTTGATGCACTCGATGCGATGAACAAAGCAATTTCGGACGACAAAGCCGGGATTGAAGACTGCGAAGATAATATTGCGGAGATTTTAGCGACAGAAAGGAACAGTCTTAACAAAATTTATTCGCGTATACTCACTCAGCATGACCAGTTTGAATTGCGGAGCAAAGCCGCAATTGTTAACGCAAAATTCTACATTGTCGGATTCATTCCTTCCTCCTTTAACGATGAATTCCAGCGAATCTTTGAGCCGATAACAAGCGTTTCGATAGTCATGCAGCCTGCGGAGGAAAACGGAAAACTAAAGCCGCCGATTAAGCTTAATAACAACAAATTCTCCGAACCGTTCGGTATGTTTGTCGAGATGTACGGACTGCCGTCGTATAACGGCTTCAACCCGACTAATCTTGTCGCGATTACCTACACGCTTCTTTTCGGAATGATGTTCGGTGATATGGGGCACGGCTTCTGTGTGGCACTCCTCGGGTTCATTCTCTGGCACAGAAAAAAGATGGCGCTCGGCAGGATTATGGAGCGTATCGGCTGTTCAAGTATGATTTTCGGATTTTTATTCGGAAGCATATTCGGATTTGAAGACCTTCCCGTATTTAACCACATATTTACTGCGATCGGTCTCGGCGGTATACTGCCGTTCCACACCGCAAATACCGCAAATGCACTGCCGATAATCATCGGCGCGATCGCCCTCGGTATTATAATAATGATTATATCAATCGTTATCAATATCGTCACCGGCGTTAGGGCGAAGGAATACGAAGAAGCACTCTTTGCAAACAACGGCATCGCGGGACTCATATTCTTTGTAGGAATACTCGTTATGATGCTTTCGATGGTGTTAAAATGGGGTATCGTTACGCCGCTTTATGTTGTTCTTGTGGTAGTGCTGCCGCTACTTGTTATGTTCATGCGCGACCCGCTGAGTAAGTGGGTAAGGCGTGAACCATATAAATTCGGAAGTATGGGTGAATTTATTGCGACAAACTTCTTTGAACTGTTTGAATTCTTGCTCGGATACGCTTCAAATGCACTTTCCTTTGTAAGAATCGGCGGATTCGTCCTCTCCCACGCGATAATGATGTCTGTTGTAATGCTCCTTGCCGGAGTAGAAAGCGGACACCCTAACATCTTCATAATTATCTTCGGTAACCTCTTTGTTATGGGGCTTGAAGGATTTATAGTAGCAATTCAGGTTTTAAGACTTGAGTTTTACGAAATCTTCTCACGCTTTTATAAAGGAAACGGTAAGGCATTTACCCCGGTTAAACTCCAAACCCACGTTATTGAAAAGTAAAATTCCATCATATTTAAGTGAGGTAATAAAAACATGAGCATAGCATTAATTTTCATACTCCCGTTAATAGTTACGGCACTCCTTTTCGTTCCCTTTATGGTAAAATCAAAGAAAGGTCTTAACGTTAAGAAGGCTATCGTCGCTAACCTCTGCGCATTCTTTGCGGTGCTTTCCCTCTGTATAGCTGTTCCTATGGGCGTTTCGGCGGCAGATGAAGAAACAGCTTCTGCGACAAGCACTTCGGAAGCGGCTGACTCCGGGCTTTCAGATAAGGCGTTTGCTTATATCGGCGCGGCACTTGCGGTAGGACTTGGTTCTCTCGGATGCGGTATCGCGGTTGGTAAGGCTGCTCCTGCGGCAATCGGCGCGGTTTCGGAAGATCCTTCTTCCTTCTCAAAATCTCTCATATTCGTAGCTCTCGGCGAAGGTGTTGCTATCTATGGTCTCCTTATCGCCTTCCTTCTCATATTCCAATCATAACGGAAGATAACTATGTATTTTTTTCTGATTTCCGATAATGTAGATACACAAGTCGGTATGAGACTTGCAGGGGTTGACGGAATAGTAGTCCACGAAAAGAAGGAATTCAAGGAAGCCTTACTTAACGCAATGGAAGTTAAGGAAACGGCAGTAATACTCATAACAAGCAGACTTTTTAACCTTGCCCCCGATTTCGTGTTTGACTTAAAACTAAACCGCCGCAGTCCTTTAATCGTGGAGATTCCCGACCGTCACGCGTCGGTTAATGTCACCGATAATATCGCGAAATATATCGAGTCGGCAATCGGCTTGAAGCTTTAAGTTTTATACATTGAGGTGTTTTATTCATGGCAGATGATGCTAAGTTATCGCGGTTTATAGATGCGGTAAACGAAGACATAGATTCAAAAGTCGCGGTAATAATAAGCGGCGCGGAGAATGAGCGGGACGGTATACTGTCCGATGCTAAATCTCAAGCCGATGAACAGGCGGCAAAGCTTTATGACACAAATATGAAACGCATTACACAGAAGATTACAAGGCAGGTATCGCAGAACGAATTTACTGCGAAAAAAGAGATTCTAAAGCACCGCGAGGAACTTACAGAAAAGCTTTTTAATGAAGTTACCGATAAGCTTTTAGAACTTCATAACTCCGCCGGCTATGTGGATATACTTTCAAAACGGCTTGCGATGCTTAACGTTGACAGCGGTTCTGAAATTTCTGTTTCGCCGGATGATATGAAGTATGCAGATACGCTTAAAAAGTCACTCAAAACAGACAACGTAACCTTTACACCCGACAGCGCAATTCGTTACGGCGGATTTTCGATTTACAATAAACATAACGGAACAATAATAGATAAAACCTTTGACGGCGCGATTGACGAACAGCGCGTCCTGTTTACCAACCGTAACATCTTCGCATAAAAATAGGTAAAACAGAGGGAGAAATACATTGAATACAGTATTTGGTATTAACGGACCGGTTGTAAAGGTTCGTGATACGAAGTCGTTCTCTATGATGGAGATGGTTTTCGTCGGAAAAAAGCGGCTTATCGGCGAGATAATCGGGATTAATTCCGATGAGACGACTATTCAGGTTTACGAATCGACTACCGGGCTTATGCCGGGCGAACCTGTTGTAGGTTCGGGTGCGCCTATGTCCGCGACACTCGGTCCCGGTATCCTTGCTAATATTTTCGACGGAATCGAGCGCCCCTTAAAATCGCTCGAAGCCGTTACCGGTGCGTTTATTGCCGAGGGCGCGGCGGTTACTACCCTTGATGAAGATAAAAAATGGGAAGTAACGCTTAACGTCAAGCCCGGCGACACAGTTTCCGGCGGGCAGATTTTCGCAACCTGTCCCGAAACTCCTGTTATAATGCACAAATGCTTAGTTCCTCCCGATATATCAGGTGAGGTTACTTGGGTTGCTTCCGACGGCGAATACACGATAGTTGACAAAATCGCTGTTGTTAAGGCTTCCGACGGCACTGAGCATGAACTTAAGCTTGCGCAAAAATGGCCTATTAAAATTCCCCGCCCGATTACTAAACGTGTAGCGGTTTCACGCCCGCTTATTACAGGGCAGAGGATCATTGATACAATTATTCCCATTTCAAAGGGCGGCACGGCGGCAATTCCGGGCGGCTTCGGTACAGGGAAAACTATGACCCAGCATCAGCTTGCGAAATGGTGCGATGCGGATATTATCGTCTATATCGGCTGCGGCGAGCGCGGAAATGAGATGACACAGGTTCTCGAAGAATTCACGGGGCTTGTTGACCCGAAGACGGGCAATGCTCTCACCGACAGAACCGTGCTTATCGCTAACACTTCTAATATGCCGGTTGCAGCGAGAGAAGCTTCCATTTACACCGGAATTACTCTTGCTGAATACTATCGCGACATGGGTTACCATATCGCTATTATGGCGGATTCAACCTCACGCTGGGCGGAAGCGCTCCGCGAAATAAGCGGCAGACTTGAAGAAATGCCGGCAGAGGAAGGTTTCCCGGCGTATCTTCCGTCAAGGCTTTCGGAATTTTACGAGCGTGCAGGCTATGTTGAAACGCTTTCCGACAGCGAAGGTTCCGTTACAATTATCGGTGCAGTTTCACCGCAGGGCGCAGACTTCTCCGAGCCTGTTACGCAGAATACAAAACGTTTTGTGCGTTGCTTTTGGGCGCTTGACAAAAACTTAGCGTATGCGCGCCATTACCCCGCGATTAACTGGAACGACAGTTACTCCGAATATGCGGACGAACTTGCGGAGTATTACCACGATAATGTTAACATAGATTTCATGAGTTATCGCCAGCAGATTGCCAATATCCTCCATGAGGAGAGCAAACTCATGGAGATTGTAAAGCTTATCGGGTCGGATGTTTTACCGGAAGACCAAAAGCTTGTTATCGAAATTGCTTCGGTTGTCAGAATAGGATTTTTACAGCAAAACGCCTACCATAAAGATGACACCTATGTTCCGCTTGATAAGCAGTTTAAGATGATGAACAGCATACTTCACCTTTACGACAAGTGTAAAGCAGCAGTGGCGAGCGGAATTCCCGTTTCTGAAATTTCAAAAACAGGTGTTTTCGACAAGGTTACTAAGATGAAATATGACATACCGAACGACAAACCGCAGTTCTTCAACGTGCTTGATACTGAAGTTGAAGAAACGCTTAAAAACATTAAAAAGGAGTAGGCGGATATTATGGCACTTCAATATGTCGGCTTAAAAGAGATTAACGGTCCGCTTATCGTCCTTGATAACGTAAGCAATGCGTTTTATGACGAGATGGTGGAAATAAAGCTTGAAAACGGCACTTCCCGTATGGGACGTGTGGTTGAGATACAGGGGCGGCGCGTAGTTCTCCAAGTATTTGAGGGAACGAAAGGCTTGTCACTCGAAAATACACGTACAAGATTTATCGGTAAACCGATGGAGATGCCGCTGTCTACAGACCTTTTGGGGCGTGTATTCTCCGGCGCAGGAAGACCGATTGACGGACTGGGCGACATCTTCGCGGAAAGTGCAGCAGACGTTAACGGAAAGCCTCTAAACCCTGTTTCCCGCGAATACCCCCGAAACTATATACGTACCGGAATTTCCGCGATAGATGCGCTTATGACTTTAATCCGCGGGCAGAAACTCCCGATATTTTCGGGCTCGGGTCTGTCGCACAATAAGCTTGCGGTACAGATTGTACGTCAGGCGCAGATTACAGACGACAGCGGCGTTACAAGCGACGACTTCGCGATAGTTTTCGCTGCAATGGGCGTAAAAAATGACGTTGCGGAATATTTCCGCAAATCCTTCGAGGAAACAGGCGTACTCTCAAGAGTAGTTATGTTTTTAAACCTCTCTAACGACCCGATTATCGAACGTATTTTAACTCCGCGCTGTGCTTTGGCAGTTGCGGAATATCTTGCATTTGAAAAGGATATGCATATCCTTGTTATCCTCACAGATATGACTTCTTACGCCGAAGCAGTCCGCGAATTTTCAAGTTCTAAGGGCGAAATTCCCGGGCGTAAAGGCTTCCCGGGTTACCTTTATTCCGACCTTGCTTCGATTTACGAAAGAGCCGGTATTATAAATACCGCGAAAGGTTCTGTTACACAAATTCCGATACTGACAATGCCTAACGACGATATTACTCACCCTGTTCCTGACTTAACCGGATATATCACAGAGGGGCAGATTGTTCTTGACAGAACCCTCGACCAGACGGGAGTTTATCCTTCAATCAGTGTCCTGCCGTCACTTTCAAGGCTTATGAAGGACGGTATCGGCGAAGGTTATACCAGAGATGACCACGCCGACGTTTCTAACCAGCTTTTCGCTGCATACGCGAAGGTACAGGATGCGAGAGCGCTTGCTCAGGTTATCGGCGAAGATGAACTCTCCGACACAGATAAAGCTTATATGAAGTTCGGTAAGCTTTTTGAAAAATATTTCGTTGCCCAACGCCCGGACGAAAACCGCACTATTGAAGAAACTCTCGACCTTGGTTGGGCTCTCCTCTCAACCATGCCGCGCAGTCTCCTTGATCGAGTAAGCGATGATGTTCTTGACAAACATTATGACCCCGAAAAAGCGGAGAATTACAAGGTTTAGCGTGGGTAGACGACGACTGTACAAAGATAAGAAACGGTTACGGAGACTGTACAGAGAAGGCACAGGGATGTCGGATTAACGCTAATTATTGCAAATTTGAAAGGGTGAGGATTTATGGCTGATCAAGTTTTCCCGACCAAAGGCAACCTCTTAAATACACAGAAATCGCTGAGCCTTGCAACGCTCGGTTATGAACTGCTTGATAAAAAGCGCAATATCCTCATCCGCGAATTAATGTCGATGGTTGACAAGGCAAAACAGCTTCGCGGAACTATCGACAGCACCTATATTCAAGCTTATCAAGCACTCCAGATGGCGAATATTTCACGCGGTATTATCGGAAATATCGCCGACAGTATGCCGATTGAAGACAGTCTCACTGTGACATACAGAAGCGTTATGGGATGTGAACTTCCGCAGGTTTCTATAAACGAAAAAAAGCCGCAGATTTTATACGGCTTCTTAAACACCGATGTCCATATTGACAAAGCTTATATCTGCTTTGAAAAAGTTAAGGTTATGACTGCCGCGCTTGCGGAAGTTGATAACGGTATCTACCGCCTTACAAACTCAATCAGAAAGACACAAACTCGCGCAAACGCACTCCAAAACATCGTTATTCCGCGTTATAAAAAGACTGTGAAATTTATATCCGAATCTCTTGAAGAAAAAGAGCGTGAGGATTTTTCACGTATGAAGGTTATTAAAACGCAGAAGGAACGGCGTAAAAAACGCTATAAAATTAAATCAACCGAAAATGCGGCGTAAGAATTTTGAGGGAATATGACAGTCACTGCGGTTATGAAAAACCTTCCGGAAATCGAAACGCCGCGCCTAATTTTAAGAGCGGCTAAGACTTCTGATGCGCCCGATATAGCAGAGTGGATGTCCGACCCGGAACTTTATGAACTGTGGGCGGCAAATCCGCTTCCGCTTGAACTTAATCCGCTTGAATACTATTCAGACGAAAAAAATCTTCTTGAGCCGGAATTTGAATCCCTTGACTGGTTTATCTATCATAAAGCGGACGGAAAAGTTATAGGCGAAGTAGAATTTTACGACATAAAAAATGACTATCAGACTGAAATGAGTTACAGAATTTCAAAGCATTACCGTAACTGCGGATATGCATCAGAAGCGGCAGAAGCGGCGGTAAAAGCAGTCTTTCGCTATACTGATATTAACCGCATTTCTGTGCACATAGATACGAAAAATACTGCATCGGAAAAGCTTATTAAAAAAATCGGCTTTTCATATGAAGGTACATTACGAAGCGAAATGTTCTTTGACACAGTGTCTGACTATAAAATATTCTCAGCTTTACGTTCAGATAATAATTTTAGGAAGTGAAAAAGTGTATAAAATAGCATACAAAAAAATGCTTAACCCGACTGTAGGATTAATGAAAATTGAAGCGCCGCTAATTGCAAAAAAAGCTTTGCCGGGGCAGTTTATAATCCTTCGTACAGATGAAAACGGTGAGAGGATTCCCTTAACCGTTGCGGAGACGGACAAGAAGTCTCTCGTAACGATTATTTTTCAGCTTGTGGGCGCGACAACTATAAAATTAGGCGCAATGAACGAAGGCGATTACTTATCTGATTTTGCAGGACCTCTCGGTCGCCCTTCAAAGCTTGAAGGGCTTAAAAACGTTGCTGTAATCGGCGGAGGTGTCGGCTCTGCAATTGCTTATCCTGTTGCGAAAGGTTTACACGAAAACGGCGCGAAAGTTCATATTATAGCAGGGTTCAGAAGCCGCGACCTCGTAATTTTAGAAGAAGAATTCGCCGCAATTTCCGACGAATTTTTAATAATGACCGACGATGGTTCATACGGGCAAAAAGGACTTGTTACGGATGCACTTAAGGCTATAATTGAGCGGGGTGAAAACCTCGACGAAGTTATCGCGATAGGACCTCTTGTTATGATGAAATTTGTCGCAAAACTTGCGAAAGAATATAACATAAAAACCACCGTTTCGATGAATCCGATAATGGTTGACGGCACGGGAATGTGCGGATGCTGTAGGATTACTGTCGGCGGAAAAACTAAATTCGCTTGCGTTGACGGTCCTGATTTTGACGGATTTGAAGTAGATTTTGATGAAGCTATGAGCAGACTTTCGGAATACAAAGTTTTCGAGGGAAATGCTAAAGACCACGTTTGCAATCTATTAAATATGAAGAACGGGACGGTGAATTAATCATGCCTAACATGAGCTTAAAGAAAAATGATATGCCGTCCCAAAAGCCTGATGTACGTAACAAAAATTTCTCGGAAGTAGCCCTCGGTTACAGCGAGGAACAAGCTTTAGATGAAGCTTCGCGCTGCCTTAACTGCAAGAATAAACCCTGTGTTTCGGGTTGCCCTGTGGGGATTGATATTCCTTCGTTTATTGAACTTATGAAGGCGAAAGACTATATCGGAGCGCATAAAAAAATCACCGAAGCCTCCTCTCTTCCGGCTGTTTGCGGCAGAGTTTGCCCTCAAGAATCGCAGTGCGAAGGAAAATGTGTTCGCGGGATTAAGGGCGAAAGTGTAGCAATCGGACGGCTTGAACGCTTTGCGGCGGATTTTTACAGCGCTAACTGCGAAGAAAAAACGACCGGTAAAATTACTCCCTGCGGTATAAAAGCGGCGGTTGTAGGTTCAGGTCCGGCAGGGTTAACCTGTGCGGGTGAACTTGCGAAAAACGGCTGTGAAGTTACCGTTTTCGAGGCTCTCCATAAGCCCGGCGGAGTACTTGTTTACGGAATTCCCGAATTTAGGCTTCCGAAAGCAGTTGTTGCGCGTGAAGTTGAAGGCTTAAAATCAATGGGAGTTGAAATTGTCACAAACGCTGTAATTGGGCGGACAATTACTGTTGATGAACTTTTTGAGCAAGGCTACAACGCGATATTTATCGGTTCCGGCGCGGGTCTGCCGAACTTTATGAAAATTCCCGGGGAGAGCCTTAAGGGCGTGTATTCCGCCAACGAATACCTGACTCGGATTAACCTTATGAAGGCGTATGAAAACGAATCCGATACACCTGCAAAACGCGCAAAAAATGTTGCTGTTGTCGGCGGCGGAAATGTCGCTATGGATGCGGCAAGATGTGCTAAACGTCTTGGTGCAGAAAATGTTTATATAGTTTATCGCCGCTCCGAAACGGAGATGCCGGCGCGTACGGAGGAAGTTCACCACGCAAAAGAAGAGGGAATTATCTTCAAAACTCTCTGTAATCCTACCGAAATTATAGGCGATGAAAGCAAAACAGTTACACAGTTAAAATGTTTTGAAATGACTCTCGGTGAGCCGGACGATTCCGGGCGCAGACGTCCTGTAGTAAAGCCCGAGTCGGAATTTATTCTTGACTGTGATGCGGTAATTATGGCAATCGGAACGTCTCCGAACCCGCTTATAAAAGACACTACGGAAGGGCTTGACACTAACCGCTGGGGCTGTATAGTAGCGGATGATAACGGTAAAACTACACGCGAAAATGTATATGCCGGCGGAGATGCAGTAACCGGCGCAGCTACGGTAATTTTAGCGATGGGTGCCGGAAAAACTGCCGCACAAGCTATACTGAAAAAATTTGAAAAGTAACAAGAACTTGTATTCATAGCGTGAAGTCGTTCGAGAGCGGCGCGATTTTTTCGCTATGCAAGGAAGTTTTGCGCCGCTTTGCTGACGCAAGGCAAGCAAAACTGACGTAGCAGAGCGGAAAAAGCGCGCTGCTATCGGGCGGCTGAACCTATGAATACAAGTTATAAAATCCCCGCAAAAATTTTGCGGGGATACGTACATAATTATAAGGAGTAATTATGATAAAAAAATCAATAATTATTGTAATTAGTATGTTTATGTTTGGTTTGACTGCCTGCGGTTTAAGTGAGACAGAAATGAACAATGCGGCGACCGGAATTCTCTCTGCAATTCAATCGGAAACGAGTGAAACTACAGTCAAAACTACAGAGAAAAAAGCGGGAATTACAGAGACTGCGGAAGATGATATTATGACGGCGGAAACTACTGCCGCAGAGACTGCAACAGTTACGACTACAACCGCGCCTGCTACTACTACCGTTACGACAACTACTGTTGCGCCTGTTGATAACGAAGCGGAGTACATAAAATCGCTTTTTGATTCACAGAGCAGCGACGTTTGGGTAACCGGCAGCGGTGTCGTTACGCGTGTCCTAAAGGACGACAATGAGGGCGACCGCCACCAGCGTTTTATTCTCGAATTATCTACCGGGCAGACCCTGCTTTTTGCGCATAATATCGACATTGCGCCGCGAATTGATGACATCGCGAAGGGCGATATAATCAGCTTTTACGGCGAATATATCTTTTCCGATGAGGGCGGCACTGTCCATTGGACGCACCATGACCCGGACGGCAGTTCCGACGGCGGTTGGCTTAAAAAAGGCGATACGGTTTACAAATAATCATCGAATTTATATTCGAGATTTTTCACCCATCGCGTATTTTGCGCAAGGCTTTGCACCTAATTTACCGTACCAAGAAACTAAACCGGTGTATCCTATAAAGCAACGTTTTATCTTTAATTCCGTCAAAATTTTTAGTGCTTCTTTGCATAGTTTCATACCGAGTCCGAATTTCCGATAACGCTCTCGAACGCCCACACAGCCGAATCCACCGGTATTCGGAAAGCTTAGAGAATATGGATTATCTTCATCAATAACTATGCCGCCGGCGATTTCGCCGGTGCTTTTTTCGATTGCGAGAAGGCACCTGTCAGAAGATGCGTAAGCATCACCCCAGCCGCTTATTTCATCGCCCGCTATTTTAGCGGCGGCAATTTCATCATCTTTTCGATACCGAAAATCGAAATCATCACCATCATAAGCACTGACATTTTCCCAAATGTTATTATCAGTTTCAAGCATCATATCAAAGCTGTCCCAAGTGAAATTATAGCCGCATTTTGTGAAAAATTCTTTCGCAGAATTACACGGAATTTCCGGCACACCCGGATATAAATAATGCGTTGTGGAGTGTCCTAAAATGAGTTTATCATATTCTGAAAAAATCTCTTTTTCTACATCTTCAAGAAGCTTTTTACCGATACCTTGACGTCTGTAATCCTGTCTCACACACAAGAGAAGCAGAGCGTTTTTTTGGTATATCGCATAGCCTTTATCTTCGTAAAAAAGTATTTTTGAAGGATTATTATCAAGTCCAAGTTGCTCAAAAAACGTCTCAAAATTTGCAAGAAGTTTTGGAAAACACTCAGTGTAGATTTTATAAATTTCATTCTTATTCATGTTTTTTACTCCGAATACGCGATAGTTTCTATCATTTTTTCCGTTAATTTTTCGACTGCTTCCATGTCTGAAATTGCCGCCGCACAGTTTGCGGTGTGAAGATAGCGACATGGGATTGAAATAGCACAAGTCCTTATCCCACCGGACTTTAAGCTAATCGCAGAAGCATCATTTCCGCCTGCAATAAGAGTTTTTGTCTGCCACTTTATTTTGTTTTCATCAGCGGTTTTTTTGCACATTTCAAAGAGATTTTTGTCGTATATAGTGCCGCGATCCATGTAACTTATAACTGCTCCGCCGTCAATTTTTGTGCATTTTTTATCGTCTTCTACACCGTCAAAATCAGCGGCAGTAGTAGTCTCAATTACAATCGCAAAATCTGCGTTAAGATCAGCCGCTTTTGCACCGCGGCAACCGATTTCTTCCTGAACTAAAAATGCGAAAACAACATCAAACGGTAAATCTTTCGTAATTAACGACATCAAAACTGCACAGCCGAAACGGTCGTCAATTGCTTTTGATGCAATCATTCCGTTGCCGAATTCGATGAAATTTTTCTCAAAATATATACGATCACCGAGTGAAATAATTTCTTTAGTTTCTGCTTTTGATAATGGGCCTATATCAATCGAAAAGTCATCAAATTTCGCCGGTGCTTTCTGCTCCTCAGCACTCATATTATGGATAGCATTCGCGCCGATTACGCCGTTTCTTCCGTTAACGACAACACGTCTCCCGAGCACAGAATCAGCGTTCACACCGCCGACAGGTGCGAATTTCAGTGAACCGTCATCGCGTATTGATGTAATGATAAAACTGACTTCATCCATGTGTGCAGTTAATGCAATTATTTTGTTGCTTTTCATTTTTGATTTTTTGCGGGCGATTAGATTTCCGAGATTATCTACCGAAATTTCATCAGAATGATTTTTGATATTTTCATAGATGAAATCCCGTACTGCGTTTTCATCACCTGAGCCGCCGTAAAGATTACAAAGGCTTTCAAGAAGTTTAATATTCATCTACGACCTCACAAATTCGACTATTAAATCGACTGTTTTTTCAATATCAAAAATGCTGACCGTTTCAGATTGTGTATGCATGAATTTTATCGGAATTGACAGGGTTGAAGCTTTAACTCCGCCGCGTGAAACCGCGATTACATCAGCGTTTGTGCCGGTTCTTGACGACATGACTTCAATCTGATAAGGTATATTTTTTTTCTTAGCAATAGTAATTAGTTCTTTCGATAAATCTTTGTCGAGAGAAGCAGAAACGCCGATCATAACGCCGCCTTTTGTTTCACCGCAGTTTGAATTTTCGCCGTGCGTTTTAGCAAAAGTAACGTCAACTACAAGCGCAATATCAGGGTTAATGTTGAATGAGGAAATAATTGCACCGCGTTCGGTTACTTCCTCGCAGGAAGAAAAGAGCAAAACGACATTGTATTCGTGTGTAGTTTCAAGTATTTTTTTTCCGGCAGCAATTACTGCAGCTGCTCCTGCACGATTATCAAGTGCAGATGCTGCGACAACATCACCCTCAAGTTTTGAAAACTTTTCATGGAGTAAAATTCGATCACCGGGTGAAATTATTTTTTCTGTATCAGCTTTTTTCATACCGACATCTATCAAAATGTCTGAGACGGAAAACGGCTTAGTGTCTTTGTCAGACAGGTGCGGCGGTTTTGTACAAATGATACCGGGATAGCGATTTTTTCCGACATAAACTCTGCTTGCAGGAAGAATTCGCATATCGGTTTTACCGATATTTCCGACACGTAAAAATCCGTTTTCGGTAATTTGCGTAACGATAAAACCTATACGATCAATATGCGCGTCGATTAAAACTGTCTTTTTTGCAGGGTCGATTTCGCTTAGAAAAACAACTAAATTTCCGTCAGTTATTGTCGTTTTGCACTCGGGGAATTCGTCTGTAATAAGGGCGCAAATATCATTTTCATCACCTGAAACGCCGTCAGCATCAGTTAATTTCTCGAGTAAATTATATAAATCCATTTATTTCAGAGCATTTACAATATTCTTAAAATGCTTTCCTCTTTCCTCGAAATTTTTGTAAAGATCAAAGCTTGCAGATGCCGGTGAAAGCGAAATTATATCGCCGGAAACTGCGTTTTTTCGAGCTGTTTTTACTGCTTCTTCAAGGTTTTCTGTACGTAAAATTTTAATATTTTCTGCGTTATAATAATCCGAATTTTTAACGGCATTTTCGATTTTTTCAGCCGTAGCGCCCAATGTCACAAGGCATTTTACGTATTTGTTAACAGGTTCTCCAAGCGGTTCATACGGTATTTTTTTATCATATCCGCCGCTGATAATAATTATCTTGCGACCAAATGCTTTCAGACCCGCTATAACTCTTGTCGGAGATGTCGCAATACTGTCGTTATAATATTTTACACCATCAATTTCCCGGACAAATTCAATCCGATGTTCAACGCCGTTAAAAGTTTTTGCAACTTCGCAGACCGATTTTGGGGAGACAAAATCAAATGTTGCTGCAATTGCTGCAAGATAGTTTTCAACGTTGTGAATACCGCGGATTTTAATATCTTCCATATGAAGATATTCCACAATTTCGCCGTTATTATTATAACACAAAATCCCGTCTTCACGCAAAAATGCACCGAACGGCATGGGCTTTTCTTTAATCGAAAACTTTATCAATTTGCCGCGAATTTCTTCTGAAAATCTGTTTACAATTTCGTTATCTGCGGATAAAATTGTGCGCGAAAATGCATCCTGATGGAGAAAAATCTGCTTTTTGCAGTCGATATATTCGCCCATTTCACCATGAACATCGAGATGATTAGGTGTTATATTTGTGATTACTGTAGTGTCAAATGGTGTGCGCATTGACATTAATTGAAAGCTTGAAAGTTCCGCAACGACATTATCTGTATCGCGAATGTCATCGATTATCGGCAGAAGTGCTCTCCCTAAATTTCCGCCGAGATGAACTTTTTTGTTTTCAGTTTCGAGTATTTTTGCGATTATATTTGTAGTAGTTGTTTTGCCGTCAGAACCTGTCACAGCAAAGGTTTGCGCTCTGTTAAGCTTAAAGAAAACTTCAAGTTCTGACGTTACTGTCTTTCCATTATCGCGTGCTTTTTTGAGCGCAGGATGATTAAAATACATCCCGGGAGTTCTGAAAATAATATCGTAATTTTCAAGAGAATCAAGATAATTTTCGCCGATGGAAAGTTTCGCACCAAGTTTTATATATTCTGAAAAATCGTCAGGATTTGATCTTTTATCAAAAATAGTAATGTCGTAACCGATAGATAAAAATTTTTTTATCAAATCATGATGACTCACGC
The DNA here is from genome assembly GCA_031262625.1 of Ruminococcus sp. GTDB lineage: Bacteria > Bacillota > Clostridia > Oscillospirales > Ruminococcaceae > JAISGY01. The sequence continues at coordinate 19,422 of JAISHJ010000049.1, forward strand.
CTGTACCGATAATTGCGATTTTTTTGTCTGTTAAAAACTCGAACATATTTATGTTGCCTTTCGTTATTTTTATGTTTAATAGAATATTTTATGAATTTATTGAGTAAAATTATGCGGAGGAAAATTTATGTTCGGAATCAAGAAAACAGGAATTGCAATCGACACTGTAAAACTTTCGACAATTTCATTTGTACTAAACGGGCTCGGACTGCTATTAAATATATTGCTGACAAACACGCTGGGGACGGCTGCTGTAGGCGTAATGACGCTTATAACTACCGTTTTCGGATTTATAATTGTGCTCGCAAACGGAAATATTTTTGTATCAACCGAACGTTTTGTATCAGAAGAAATCGGAGCAGGAAATCGAAATTTTAAGTCAATAATGCGATTTTCGCTGACATTTTCGCTTGTTTTATCAGGAACTTTCACACTCTTTTCGCTGTTTTTTGCAGAAAAACTTGCGGTAATATCAGGAGATGCGAATATCGAAACTGCAATCCGAATAATGGCTTTGTCGCTTCCTCCGGCAGGTGTCGGCTCGTGTATAAAAGGATTTTTTCATGCAAAAAGGCAGGTGAAATTTCCTCTAATCGGTGACGTTTTTGAGTTTTCATGCCGTTACGTAATATTGATGTTCGGCATAATTGTGTTCATTCCAAACGGCGTGAGTATTTACCTTTTAATTTCAATTGCGATGCTTATAGCAGAAGTTTCAAGCTGTGTTTTTTATATTTTTAATTACGTAAGTGAATATAAAATTTTCTCAAAACTCCCGGAAAACAATAAGCGTATAATTACCGTCAAAACCTATATGAAACTGAATTTACCGATAATTCTTTCCGGCTATGTGACTATGACAATGTCAGCGCTTAATGACGTTTTAGTTCCGGTTGCGCTTCTTGATTATCATGAAAATGCCGAAAAAGCAATGTCGGAATACGGTCTTTTTGAGTCGATAATTATCCCTGTAATTTTTTATCCGAGTTTCATTTTAACGAGTCTCCAAACGCTTATTATCCCCGAAATTGCACGAGCAAATTCCGCCGAAAATCATTTTCGTGTCAACTATTTAATTGATAAACTTTTTCGCAAAACTCTTACGTTTGCTTTATTCGTTTCCGCAGTACTATTAACAGAAGGAGCAGAACTCGGCGAACTGCTATGCCCATCAGATAATCTTGCAGCAAAAACGCTGCGGTTGATGTTCTTTGCGATACCGTTTATCTACATGGAAATCATACTCGAAGGGATTTTACGGGGTCTCGGAAAGCAGGGATTTTCCACCGTAAATTCGCTTTTTGAGTATGTAATCCGCATCGGAACGGTCATAATTGCAACGCGATTTTTAGGATTTTACGGCGTTTTACTGTCATATTATTTGAGCAATATATTATCAAATATCGTACGTGTGATTAAGGTTTGCAGTACTGTTAAACTGAAATTCAACACGCTTGAATACATAATTAAACCTATTTTAGCGAGTTCATTTTGCGTACTGACTGCAAAGGCTTTATCGTCGATAATATTTAGCGGAAAGATTTTTTCTGTTGCAGGATTTCTTCTTACAGCGAGTATTTTATACCTAATTATAATTGAAATTTCGGACAGATATTTCTATACAGAATTTAAATTTTCAGAACGTAATCAGGAAATTTTACTTAAGAGTACAACTGCATGAGAAGCTATACCTTTATCTTTATTGTCACCGAATCCTGATACGCCTAAACCCTCTTCAGTAGTGGCTTTAACACTAATTTGCGATACGTCGCATTTGAGTGAATGCGCTAAATTTTTTCGTATTTCATCAATAAATTTTGCGAGTTTAGGTTGCTCTGCAATGACAGTGCTGTCGATATTTCCAATTCTATAACCCTTTTCGTGCATTATATCTGCTGTCTGTTTGAGGAGAAATAAGCTTGAAATATCTTTATATTTTTCGTCGTTGTCGGGGAAATGCTTTCCTATATCACCGAGAGCAAGTGCGCCTAAAATTGCATCAATAATAGCGTGTGTAAGAACGTCCGCATCGGAATGACCGAGCAAACCTTTTTCAAAAGGGATTTCTACTCCGCCTAAAATGAGTTTCCTGCCGTCACAAAGCCTGTGTACATCGTAACCATGCCCGATTCTAAACATCATTTTCCTCCGCAAAAACATTCGCTATTAAAATGTCTTCCGGTGTAGTGATTTTTATATTTTTGTAGTCGGAAGGCGTAATATGCACCTTTATTCCGACTGCTTCAACCATTGAAGCATCATCCGTAAATTCAAGATTGTGGTCTACCGCGAATTGTACGCCGCGTACGAAATATTCGCGATTAAATATTTGCGGCGTTTGAACTGCGAAAAGTTTACGCCTGTCGGGAGTATCAAGTATCATTCCGTCATCTGCGATTTTTATCGTATCCTTAACATTTACGCCCAAAACGCTAGCGCCGAAAATATTAGTATCTTTTATACAAGCCCTGATAAATTCAGGGTTTGTAAATGGCCGTGCACCATCGGAAACGGCAATTTGCCGCGAACTTTTATTGCAGTAATTATACGCTTTGCATACAGATTCTGTACGATTTTCACCGCCGGGAATAACTTTTACCGGCTTTTTTATTTCGTATTTTTCTAAGATTTTTTCATATTCGTCAATAGAATTTTTCGGAGCGGCGATAATTATTTCGTCAACTTCTTTAATGCAATCGAGATTTTTTATAGCACGAATAAATATCGGAATTCCTTTAATCATATACATCTGCTTGTCAAAACCAAGTCTTGATGAACTGCCGCCGCAAGCTAAAATAACCGATACGCTCATACTTAAAGTATCTCCCTAAAACTGCCTAAGAACCTGAAATATTCGAGGTTTTCGCGGAGGTCGTCAAGAAGCGCAAGCACATTTGGATCGGAATATGATCCGGCGAAATCGAGGTAAAAAATCACTTGAAAATCGCTTCCGGCAACCGCTTTATTTTCAATTTTCACAAGGTTTAAACCCGATACCGCGAACTTTGTAAGCAATCTATAAAGCGAGGCTTTCGTATGCGGAATCGAAAGCAAAACTGAAATTGTGTCGGCATCGGCTATCTCCGTAAATGTTTTTGAAAAGCAGATAAAACGTGTGTAATTCGGGCTTGCGTTGGCTGCGTCATGCTTAACTATTTCAAGTCCATACAGTTTTGCACAGCTTTCAGAGCAGATGCAGGCGATATTGTTATCGTCGGAAGAAGCTACGTATTTTGCGGCAAGCGCAGTGTTCGCGAAAGCTAATGCTTCAAGCGAATTTTCGGCGATATAGTCGGAACATTGCGAAAGAGCTTCCTGCTTTGAATATACGCGGGTGATTTTTGTAAATCCCGGCTTTGCGGCTATGCAGTGAGAAGCGTTAACACGGATAATTGCGTTAATGTAAAGCTTGCTTTTCGCCAAAATATCGTAAGTTTCGCTGATAACGCCGCAGGTCGAATTTTGGAGCGGTAATAGTCCGCAGTCAACCTTCCCATCTGTTACCGCATCAATTACTTCTGAAAATTGCTCAAAATATACCGTCTGCGAACTTGGAAAAAGTTTTCTCGCTGCGTCGGTAGAATATGCGCCTTCAACACCCTGACAAGCGATTATTTTTTTATCTTTCGGGATGAATTTCAAAACCGGAGTAATATTTTTTTCGTTGAATAAACGCCTATTTTGTATCGCTTTACTTACATCCATGAGGTCTAAAAAGAGTGTCTCAGAAGCATTTTCAAGTCCTTTTGGAGAATTGTCGCGAACACGGTTCACGATTTTTTCTTCTCGGTCAGATTGAAAGACCGGAAGAGAATTTGCGCGCTTATATTCAGCAATATCAGCCACAAGCGCCATTCGCTCCGTAAACAAATCCAATATCTTTCCGTCGATACTATCAATTTTTTCGCGTAAATTTTGTAAATCCATAAAGCACCTATTTGCAAACAAGGGCAATCCCCCGGGAGGAATTACCCTTGCTATAAAATCTTAGTTTTTCTTAGTTGCCTTTAGCAAGCTGTGCAACTTCTTCGGCGAAATTGTCGGATTTTTTCTCTAAGCCTTCGCCTTTTTGGTAACGTACATACTCGGAAACTTCAATCGAACCGCCGCATTCCTTCGCAACACCCGCGATATATTGCGCAACAGTGAGTTTGTCTTCCTTAACGTACGCTTGGTTAAGAAGGCAGTTTTCGGTGTAAAATTTCTTGATTTTACCCTCTGCAATCTTAGCTTTAACCTGCTCGGGTTTATTCTTATTTTTCTCGTCTTCTTCAAGCTGTTTGAGAGCAATTTCCTTCTCGGTTTCGATAACATCAGCGGGAACGGATGCGTTGTCAAGATATTTCGCATTCATTGCGGCAATCTGCATTGCAACATTCTTCGCACATTCGTTAAGAGTAGGATTTGCAGGGTCAATGTCGGTTTTCAGATTAACCATAACTGCGATTTCGCCGCCGTTGTGTATATACGAACCAAGCACGCCCTTCATGATTTGGAAGCGTCTAACCTTGAGATTCTCGCGGATTTTAAGGAAAAGTTCATCAAGAGCTTCCTTAACGGTTCCGCTTGTTCCGAGCATAGGAGCAGCAAGAAGCGCATCCATGTCAGCCGGCTCTGCTTCATATGCAGACTTAGCAGCATTCTGAACGAATTCAATAAAGCTTTCGTTTTTCGCAACAAAATCTGTCTCGGAATTTACTTCGATAACGACACCTTTACCGTTAGCGATATAGCAGGCTACAAGCCCCTCTGCAGCGGCTCTGCCGGATTTCTTTTCTTGATTTGCCTTACCCTTTTCGCGGAGTATTTTCTGCGCTTCGCCAATGTCGCCGTTCGCTTCGTCAAGTGCTTTTTTGCAGTCCATCATACCTGCGCTGGTAAGGTTCATCAGTTCTTTTATATCTTTTGTGTTAGCCATATCAGAATACTGAATTCAGAGTAAAGATTACAGAGAACAACCGTCCCCCTATCTGTAACTCCGATTCGTATACCTCCTTGAAATTTTTATTCAGCTGCTTCTGTTTCTTCTTCTGCGATTTCTGCTTGGTCCGCCGAAGCCGCTTCTGCCGCATCCTGTCTGCCCTGTCTGCCTTCGATAATAGCGTCAGCCATTGCACCGGAGATGAGTTTAACCGCTCTGATAGCATCGTCGTTTCCGGGGATAACGTAGTCGATTTCATCAGGATCGCAGTTTGTATCAACGATTGCAACTATAGGAATACCGAGTTTTTTTGCTTCGGCAACTGCAATGCGTTCTTTGCGCGGGTCAACTATGAAGAGAGCGCCGGGGAGACGTCTCATAGTCTTGATTCCGCCCAGATATTTATCAAGTTTTTCGATTTCAAGCTGTAATTTCGCAACTTCCTTTTTAGGAAGAAGAGCAAATGTGCCGTCAGCTGCCATAGCATTAAGCTGTTCAAGACGGGTAATTCTGCGCTGAATGGTCTTGAAATTTGTCATCATACCGCCGAGCCAACGTGCGTTAACGTAGTGTGCACCGCCGCGAACGGCTTCTTCTTTAATTGAATCGCCTGCTTGCTTTTTTGTACCGACAAAGAGAACATCTTCGCCGTCAGCCGCTACTTCACGAACGAATTTGTACGCTTCGTCAAGTTTTTTTACGGTTTTTTGCAGGTCAATGATATAGATCCCGTTTCTTTCTGTAAAGATATAGGGAGCCATTTTAGGATTCCAGCGTCTTGTTTGGTGACCGAAATGAACACCTGCTTCAAGGAGCTGTTTCATGGATACTACTGCCACTTTATTTCCTCCATCAGTTTCATACGCGCACGGATTCACACCGAAAAGTAAGTTTTCCGGAACTGATATTGCCGTGCGGATTAAATTAGTACAGTTAAGTATACAACCATACCATAGTATTATATCATACTATAAAACTAAAGTCAAGCGTAAAATACTATAATTATTCATAAAAAATTACGCACATTTTGTATAAACTGTACAAATTTAGCCGACATTTAGAGAAAACGCCTTGAAACCGCTGTCACATTCGCACAGCGCATTGTTTAATTCACGCTTGCATTCGTCATTGCTGTTACAGAAATCTTCTGACGAGTGTTTCTTAAACATCTTCTTTATGAGCGCTAAAAATTCCGATTCGCCCCAATCTGTTATGTCGCCGAAAAGCATAATTGCAGTGGATAATATTACTCGTTTTTCGTACTTAATTATATTTTTTATCATAAGCACAAAATCATGATTAGCGGAAGCAATTTCGACAGCAGCAGCAAGAATAATCGCTATTGCTTCCGCTTGTTTTGTGCGGTTTTTTCTCGTTTCATCCATCATCAGCGTAACAATAGTATCACACAAAAATTTCTTTTTATCCGCATATTCCGGTGCAGTTAAAAGGTAGGTTACGAGTGCGTTTATTGTTTCCGAAATGTATGAAAATTCTGCTTGTGTCATTATTTCATTATCGGAATTTCGCAGACTGTCGGGGAGGTGAAACCACGGCAGCGGAGAGCCGAAAAGGTAGTCGGGGAGTATCGTTTCGCCCCTTGCTCCCGAAAAATAAAGAGGAGGTCTGAGAGCATAAAATCCGAGGCAATTTACAAAATCGCGGCGTTCCGCAAAACCAATAATTTTCTCCGCACGTTCCTTAATATTTTCCGAATATTTATCTGTGAATTCCGCCGAAAAACCCTGTCCGTCAAGTGAAAAACATTCATTAACGGTATAATTTCCGTAAAGTTTGCAAGTTAAAAAGCAATACATAGACTTATTTCCGCCGCCGGAATGACCTGCTGTGACGAGATAATCAGGTGCGAATTTTATAAAAGTCCTGTTTACAAAAGCGGCACAATCAAGGAGTTCTTTGGTCTCTGTTTGATACATCCTCGCCCCATTATCAGCCCATTCTGCATCACCGTGAGTACCGCGAAAAACTACTGCGATTTTTTTCCCGTTTCCGAAAACTAATATGCGGTTTCCGGGCGTTTTATCGTCTTTTTGATAGTTGAGCGGCACGTCATAAAAATCAAGAAGCTTTAGCGAGGATAAATTTTTATTCGTTATTATATCGCGATAAACTATAGAAAAATCAATGTTTGATACATATTCATCGGGAGTTTCCTTAGTCGTTTGCCGGAGCATATCACCGGCAATATCGCCAAGCGAAAGCTCTGCACTGTAATTTAAAAGATCGTCGGAATAGACAAGGCAGCAAAGCCTTTCAAGCTCAGGCGGTGATAAAAAATCCATAATTACCTCCGTATATCAAGTATTGTTTACATGATATACGGAATGGGAAATATGGTTACTTAAACGACATTAACTGAACGCTATTTTGCATACTTCAATTTCGTGTGCGCGGAGTTCATGCAAATCAAATTCGGGCAAATCACGCTCATTTTGAATCGCCTTTTTATCATTTCCGAAAAAGTCAAGCTGACCTGATGATATGTTATCTCGTTCTTTACCGGCACGTTCCATGGTAATCGGAAGATTGCGAAGCATTGTTCGGCGAGTTTGTCCGCAAAAATCAAAAGCCCCCGAATAAATCAAATTTTCAATAGCATTTCGCGGAACTGTGTAGTAGTCAAACCGCGAACAAAAATCTTCAAGTGAGTAAAACCGTTCGCGCTCACGTTCTTCAAGCACTGCTTCAATCGGGTGAGTACCCATTCCCTTTATCAGTGACAGCCCGAAGCGAATTTTATTATTACTTTCTGCCGTGAATTTTCTGCCGGAATTATTTATGTCCGGAGGGAGAAATTTCATCCCCATTTTATATGCTTCATTGATGTATTTTTGGTCGAAAGAATTCGATAAAAGCGCCGATAAATATTCAGCAGGGAAGTGACATTTAAGGTAAGCGGTTCGATACGCAATATATGCGTAGGCGACAGCGTGAGATTTGTTAAAAGCGTAGGATGAAAACTTTTCTATTTCGTCGTAAATGCTTTCTGAGACGTTTCGCGGTACGTTATTTTTGTCTGCACCGTTTAAGAATTCGATCCGCTCACTTTCGATAATACCGGACTTTTTTTTCGCCATTGCGCGCCGTAAAATATCTGCTCTTCCGAGAGAAAATCCCGCTAATTTTTGAACGATCTGCATAACCTGTTCTTGATAAACTATTATGCCGTATGTTTCATCTAAAATGCCGTCGATAAGCGGGTGTAAAAACCGTCTTCTTATTTTTCCGTGACGTGCATCAATGAAATTCTTGATACTGTCCATCGGTCCCGGTCGAAAAAGAGCGTTAACAGCAATAAGGTCGCCGATGTTTTCGGGAGCAAGCCGCATGAGAACGCTCATAAATCCTTCAGATTCAAACTGGAACACACCCAGAGTCTGCCCGGAAGCAATCATCTGATATGTTTTTTTATCATCAAGCGGTATAGAATTTTCGTTGAAATTCTTTATTTGTTTTAAGCAGTCGTCAATTATCGTGAGATGCTTAAGCCCCAAAACGTCCATCTTTACAAGACCTACGTCTTCAAGATAGCCCATAGTAAACTGGGTCATTTTTATTCCGCTCGTATTGATTACCGGTGCGTAATCGGTTATCGGCGCATCTGCGAGTACTATTCCCGAAGCGTGAGTAGAGATATTTTTCGGAAATCCTTCGATTAATTGCGCAGCATCAAGAAATTTTTTTATCTGATTATCCTGTTCAATCCATTCGCCGTTTTCATTTTTTAAGGCTTTAAGAGTTTCGTTAATCGGAATTTGTTTTGCAATATAATCAGCTGTTTTTGCGGAGATATGAAGTACTCGTGATGCTTCTCTGACAGCGGATTTGCCCTTAATTGTCATGAATGTAACTATCCCGGCAACCCGTGTTTCGCCGTATTTTTTTACAGCATATTCGATAATTTCATGACGGCGATCATGCCCGAAATCAACGTCAATATCAGGCAGAGTAACCCGTTCCGGATTGAGGAAACGCTCAAACAAAAGCTGATGTTTTATCGGATCAATTCCTGTGATACCGATACAGTAAGCGGTAAATGAACCTACTCCCGAACCTCTGCCCAAACCAACGGGAATTCCCATACTGCGAGCGAATTTTACGAAGTCCCAAACTATCAGAAAATAGTCCGCAAAACCCATACGTATAATTACTTCAAGTTCATATGAAAGTCGGTCTGTCTGTACCTTTGAAAGGTTTTCGCCGAAGCGTTTTTCCATACCTTTTTTCGCGAGAGCACTTAAAAAACCTGCACTTTTCCCTATACTGTCCGGGAAGAAAACCGGCATATGAAATTCACCGAAAGGGATAACATTTTCGTCAATCATTTCTGAAATTTTCAACGTATTTATAATTGCTTCAGGTACATTTGCGAATAGTTTCGACATTTCATCCGAAGATTTTATATAGTACTCAGAATTTTGAGGAGGAGTGATTTTTTCGCTTAATGAAGACAGTAAATTTGCGGCTTCATAATCTCCGCAGCGCGCCATCCTAACGTCATTTGAAGCAACAAGAGGAAATTCAGTTTCTTCCGAAAGCTTCAGATAAAGCGGTAAAATTTCTGTTTCAAACGGAAGATTATGATTCCAAATCTCAATATAAATGTCCTTAAAACATGAGTGTAACCGATAAAGAAAACGCTTTGTATCTTTATAAAAACCGTTTGACAAAAGTTCAAATATTTTACCGTTTTGTCCGCCTGTTAAGAGGATTAAACCTTCTGAACTTTGAAATAATAAATCTTCGGTAAGAACGTTTGCAGATGCAATTTTCAGCAAATTTTTGTAGCCTTTTTGATTTTTGGCAAGTAAAACAATACCGGCATAATCCGTCAAAATACGGTCGCTGTCAGACTTAATTTCAAGCCCTATAATAGGCTTAATTCCCGATGATAAAGCTTCTTTTGCAAACTTAATCGTACCGAACATATAGCCTTTGTCGGTTAAAGAAACTGCATTCTGACCGAGATTTTTCGCACACGAAATAATGTCCTCCGTGTGTGCGGAGGACTCTAAAAGACTGTAGTCAGATTTAACGTGAAGATGAACGAAATTCATTATTTTCTCGCAGATTTTCCGCCATAAGCGAAAGCTTTTTAAGCCTGTGATTTATGCACGAACGTGTTACGGGTTCGCCTGAAATTTCCGCTAAACTTTCTGATAATTCCTTTAGTGTCATCTGTGGATTTTCGAGCCTTAAATCGGCGGTTTCACGAAGTTTTTGCGGTAATTTTCCGCGTTTTCCTGCTGCATAAATAAGTTCTATATCGTAAAACTGCTTAAGCCCTGCATCCACGGCACGCTCTATGTTTGCGGCATCGCAGTTTGCAATCCGGTTCGCCTTATTTCGGACGTTTTTATAAATTTCAGTATTATAATAATCTATTGCGGCATCAGAGAGTCCGATGTAGGTTAAAAAGTCTGAAATTCGCTCTGAACCTTTCATATATAAGACGTATTTTCCGCGTCTTGTTATAAGTTTTACACCTTCCTGCCAGAAGCTTTCTTCAAGCAGAATTTTTATGTCCAGTGCAGTTTTTTCAAACGGCAAAACCATCTCAAGATGATAACTTTTTTCCGGTTCGGTAAGGTTTCCGCATGATAAAAATACTCCTGCGAAAAAGTCTGCTGCTAAAACATTGTCGATAAAATTACGGTCGATATCAAGAGTTTCTCTATCGGTATTATTAAGGTGAAAAGCAGACAAAATGGTACTTCGCGCCGTCTCCGATATTATTGAAATTTTATAAAGAATAAGGCTGCCTTTTTTTTGTCCGACTGTTTCGGTACATCCTTTTTCATGAGCAAAACTAATGCAAAAATTCTCAAAAAGTTTTGCAGTATCGGCGTTTGCGGTAGTGAAAACTATCTCTTTTTCACTGCATTTTTTAAGCGTAATGAGTATGCCGTAAAAACATAAAAACTGCGATTCTTTACTGTATACTTTTCGCTTGCATAAATCAGATTTAATACTCTGTGAAGTTGACATAATCAGTGCCTGTTAATATCCCTGTGGCTGATTCGAGAGTTATAACCGCAGTCGGAAATGTATTTTCCGATAAGTTCAGCAAAGGTTATACTGCGGTGCTTCCCGCCGGTACAACCGAAGGCGATTATAAGCTGGCTCTTTCCTTCTTTTTTATACCGCGGTATTAAAAAATCGAGCATATCGGTAAGTTTTTTCATGAAATCCGTACTGTCAGAGCTGCTCATAACGTAGTTTCGCACTTCTTCCGAAAGCCCGGTTTTATGCTTTAATTCCGGAATATAAAACGGATTAGGTAAAAATCTTACGTCGAAAACTAAGTCAGCTTCAAGAGAAATTCCGTATTTGAAGCCGAAAGAAGTAACCTTTATGCTGATTCCGTCAAGAGGATTATTAAGGAGCAAAGCATTGACGGATTCTTTAAGTTCGGCAATTGTAAGCTCGGAAGTATCAATGTAATAGTCGGCGAGTTCACGAACATCCGAGAGTATAGACCGCTCTTTTTCGACGGCATTTTTAATGCTTTCGTTTGAGTTTGTGTCGAGCGGATGCCGCCGGCGGGTTTCTTTATAACGCCTGATTAAAACTTCGTTTGAAGCATCAAGAAACATTATTTTTGCGTTAATATTTTGTCCCTTTAGATAGGATAAACCTTCACCGAATTCGCGGAAAAGTTCACCGCCGCGTATGTCGGTAACGAGAGCGATTTTTTCCATCGAAGAGCTGCCGCTTTTACCGACATTAACAGCAATTTCGGCAAATTTCGGGATAAGCTGCGGAGGAATATTGTCGATGCAGTAATAGCCGTTGTCCTCCAAAACGTTGACAACGCCGGATTTGCCCGAGCCGGACATTCCGGTGATGATGAGAAATTTCGGCATTTGTGACATTTATTATCCTCCGTTCGTGCGATTTTATCTGCTTCACTCTAAAATTCTATTATACCGTTTGATATAATTATAGGCTCAGGCTCAAGGGTAAATCCAGTTTGAAGTTCTACAATTCCGACGACTTTCTTCATAAGCCCGATAACATCTGAAAATTTTGCGTCACCGGTATTTATGATAAATCCGGCGTGCTTTTCGCTGATTTGCGCACCGCCGACACTTAAGCCCTTAAGTCCGCAATCATCAATTAAAGCAGATGCGTACGCGCCTTTCGGGCGTTTAAAAGCACTTCCTGCACTGGGAAATTCAAGAGGCTGTTTTTCTTTTCTTCGGGCAGTATAGCTTTCCATCTGCGACTTTATAATGTCGGCTTTTCCCTGTGTGAGTTTAAGTCTGACGTTTGTGATAATTGCTCTGTTATGTATGAAAATGCTCTCGCGGTACGAAAATAAACATTCTGCGGCAGAATAAGTTTTTGAAGTTCCGTCGGGGTCTATTGCAGTAACCGACTCAATTAAATCTGAAATTTCGCGCCCGTAAGCGCCTGCATTCATAAATACTGCTCCGCCGATTGAGCCCGGAATTCCGAAAAGCGGCTCTATACCTGAAAGCGAATGTGTTGCGGCAACTCTGCAAACGCTCGAAAGCAACGCTCCTGCTTCACAATCGAGATACTCTCCGTTATTTTTTACTACAGTAAAATCTCCTGTCATACGAAGAATTACGAGATTGTGGTCATTGTCATCGGCAAGCAGATTTGAGCCATTGCCGATAACCATGTACGGTACGTTGTAAATCGAAATTAATTTTAGTATACAGATTAAAGAGTCAACATTGTTTATGTTAATAAGCAGCGGTATTTTTCCGCCTATTTTAAATGTAGTTAAACTCGAAAATTTTGCGTTAAACTCTGCTTTGCAGCTGAGTCTCACGGCGGCGTCAGCTATAATTCCGATAGCTTCCGTCAAATTCATAAATATTCTTTCCCCCTGACTTTCAAGTATCTTAAAAAATTATCATCGGAAGAGTTTACGATAAGTTCCTCCGGGAAGTTTATTTCGGTTAATATCTTTACCGTACCGTTAAATTCACCTATGCGATTACAAAAATGCGCATCTGAATTGACGATAACAGGCACTTCATATTGTAAACATTTTTTTGCAAGTTCGAGATAGTTTTGTGCTCTGCGCTTATGTGAAATCTGCGTTTCGTTTATTTCAACAAGCTTATTTTTATCACGGAAGACAGGCAGTATTTTATCGTAGTCATAAGTATAGTAAGGATGTGCGGAGTGTCCGATAACATCAACCCAAGGATTATTCGCAACCGCTTCATAAATCTCGGTGTAGTCTTTAGGATTCCCTTCTACCGGGAAATGTACCGAAGCGATAACCCAGTCGAGCGCTGCTAATTCCGATAAATTGATATTAAGCGATCCGTCTGCGCCTGTTATCGAAGCTTCTGCACCGAAAAGCATTTTTACACCGAGAAGAATCCGATCAATAGAACGTTCCATATTGTGAAAATGCCAGATATGCGGCGCATCTTCGTCATTCGGAACATGGTCGGTTATCGCAAGGTAATGAAAGCCTCTGTCAGCTGCAACTCTTGCGTTTTCCAATACCGTTGAGTATGCATGAGTAGAAGCGACGGTGTGCGTGTGAGTGTCCGCGATAAAATTCATAGGTTTATGCCTTTTTATATGTTACTTAGATTTCATCGGGGAAACGTATTACCGATTTATGTCGGTTATTAAACCCGATATCGAACAGCAATTTTATTGAGCTTTCATAATAGGGGATAAACAAGCCGGAACGGATCATCCCCGTGATATCATCATATGCCGCCCACTTCACCTTTGCAACCTCAGTTTCCTGAAGCTTCAGCTTTGTAATATCAGGGGAGAGCCGCAGAATATAGATATCATCGAAAACGTCTTCCGTTGTGATAGTCAGCGCCGGCGTTAACTTTGAGAAATCTATATCAATACCGATTTCCTCTGAAAGTTCGCGCTGTGCGCCTTGCTGACTGTTTTCACCGGATTGAACCGAACCGCCGACGCTTATGTCCCACATCCCCGCCCAATCGTGTTTGGTATCTGTACGGCGTTGGATAAGCATCTGTCCGTTTTCGTTAAAGATAGCAACTCGTATCACTATGCGATATTCGCCGGGCAGAAATTTCTCGCCGCGCGGTTTTGTACGCCCTGTAGGCTTCCGGTATCGGTCGTATATATCGAACATTTCCATATTAATATATGTCCCATTTTTTAATAGTATCCTGTTTGTCAACGTCAAGTCCGAGGTTGTCGAGGAGTTCTTGCGCCGCATTATAGCCCATCTTCTTCTGGCGGTTATTCATCGCCGCAACTTCAAGGATAACGGCAAGATTACGCCCGGGCTTAACAGGAATAGTCGCACAGGGTACTTTTACCCCCATGATTGAAGTAAACTCGTTCGAGAGACCCATGCGGTCGTATACTTTTTCGGAGTCCCATGCCTCAAGTTCGACAATTAAATCTATCTTTTCGGTAACCTTAACAGCACCCATACCGAAGAGACGGCGAGCGTTTACTATACCGATACCGCGAATTTCGAGGAAGTGACGGATATTTTCCGGGCTTGAACCTACAAGACTGATATTTGATACCCGACGGATTTCTACAGCATCATCAGCAACAAGGCGGTGACCGCGCTTAATAAGTTCAACAGCAACTTCCGATTTACCTACCCCAGACTCGCCGAGGATTAACATTCCTTCGCCGTAAACTTCTATTAAAACGCCATGGCGAGTGATTCTCTGGGCAAGATGAAGATTCAAGAAGGCTATAAGCGCCGCCATAAAGCCGGATGTACCTTCCTTTGAACGTAAGAGCGGTACTCCGTATTTTTGTGCAATCTCCGTCATCTCCGGGAAATTCGGAAGTTCTCTCGAAATAATCAAAGCAGGAATCTTCATGGAGCATAGCTTGTCGAGATGTTCTTTCCTCGTAGGTTCGTCAAGTGTCGCAAGGTAAGCAAATTCGGTTTTCCCCAAAACCTGTATACGGTCGGGGGAGAAGTACTCATAAAAGCCCATAATCTGTAATCCCGGGCGGTTTATGTCGGTTTGGTGAATTAAAAGCTTTGCCGCATCCATCGGAAGATATAAAGCTTCAAGCTCGAAGTGGTCTATAATCGCTTTCAGCGATACGGAATATTTCTTTTCAGCCATCTATGTAGAGCTCCTCGGCAAATTTATTCGTTTTTATTATTACTGATACTACGACATAATATCAATAATCCCATTATACACTATTTACAATAAAAAATCAACCATTTTAAGAAAAAAAACGGCAACGGTTATAAAAAACCGCTGCCGCTGCGTTCTATATCGCGTTTGCTTACTTAATTACTCTTACTTTTATTACAAAATCAAGGGCAGAAAGTTTGTCAGCCGCATCACCTATATCACCGATTGCGTCAACCATAGTATAAGCAATGTCCTTTTTCGACTTGTTAACCATGTTTTCAATGTTAACACCGGCAGCTCCGAATACACCTGTAATTTTTGAGATAGTATCGGGAAGGTTCTTGTGGATAATGCAAACCTTAGTTCCGACAGCATCCATTGAAGCGTTCGGGAGGTTAACGGAGTTAATAATATCGCCTTTTTCAATATAAGCGATGAGTTCTTCGGCAGCCATTACAGCGCAGTTGTCCTCAGATTCAGGTGTGGAAGCACCGAGGTGAGGAATCGCGATAACGCCTTCAACGCCCAAAACATCGTCGGAGGGGAAGTCAACAACATAGGAAGAAACTTTTCCGTCACTTAGAGCCTTAACCATAGCAGCAGTGTCAACAAGTTCGCCGCGAGCGAAATTGAGTACGCGAACGCCGTCCTTCATGGAAGCGATTGCCGCTTCGTTAACGGTGTGTTTAGTATCCTTGTTGTACGGGAGGTGAAGGGTAATGTAATCTGCTTCCGCGTATACTGCGGAGAGGGAGGAAGCGTAGATAGTGCCGGGCTTTAAGCCCCATGCTGATTTTACGGAGATGAATGGGTCGTAACCGATAACCTTCATGCCGAGAGACATTGCCGCATTCGCAACAAGTACGCCGATTGCGCCGAGACCGATTACGCCGAGGGTTTTACCTGCAATTTCGGGTCCTACATATGCGCCCTTGCCTTTTTCGACAAGCTTTCCTACTTCGTCGCCCTTGCCTTTGAGGGTCTGCGCCCACTCAAGTCCGGCGGGAATTTTACGGCTTGCTAGGAGCATACCGCAGATTACAAGCTCTTTTACAGCATTAGCGTTTGCACCGGGAGTGTTGAATACGCAGATACCTTGTTCCGCACATTTGTCAACAGGGATATTATTAGTACCTGCTCCGGCACGAGCAATAGCAAGAAGTCCGGGCTCAAATTCCATGTCAAGCATAGAAGCGGAGCGAACCATTATAGCATCAGCGCCCGAAATGTCGTCTGTAATCGTATATTTAGTTTTATCAAAAATGTCAGTGCCTATAGCGGCAATTTTATTGAGTGTAGATATTTTTATCATTTCAAACACCTCATTGTAGTTTTTAGGTTTAGCAGTTTTAAGGACTACTATTATAAATAATACTTCACAGAGCGAAACGCCGTACAACAAAGAATTAATAAGAGTTTTTCGTAAAGCGGTACGTGTTCAAGCGACAATAAATGAATAATAGTATGAAGTCCGGGGGAGGAGGGGGTT
>JAISHJ010000071.1 GCA_031262625.1 Ruminococcus sp.
TTGGATAACCTATCCGAGGGTTTGCAAAGGGGAGGGCAGGGGGGAGGAGGGCAACCTAACTTAAATCGGCTCTTACTTTCTGTTTATTCGTGCCTGTAACTTAGCTTTCCCCCTCCCCAGTGTGGCGCTGCGCCACACTACCCTCCCCTCTGCACTCCCCACCCACCCCTCTCCCCCTTCCCGGGTTTACGGCGAGTGGTAAGCGTTAACGCTTGTCCGCTTGGTTGTGCGCTTGCTCTTTCGTCTTACTCTTCTGCTTTCTCAAATACAGTTGCTATCGCGAATGGTTATGCTTTTCGATACTTTCCGCTTTCGCGAAAGTATGCAGAGTTTTTTATACTTTCGGATTTCGTAAAAATGTGAGAGGTGTTTTGTTCTTTTCTTCCTTCGGTTTTCGTGAATATGATTGAGCAAATATTTATTAGGCAATCACATTAACCAAAGTCGAAAGTATCGAAAAGCAAATCAATATATGGTGGCAACTGTATTCCACAAAGCGTAAGAGAAAGACGAAAGAGCAAAGACCACACCAAGCGGACAAGCGTTAAACATTATCGCTCGTCCGAAACCCGGGAAGGGGGAGAGGGGTGGGTGGGGAGTGCAGAGGGGAGGGTAGTGTGGCGCAGCGCCACACTGGGGAGGGGGAAACCTAAGTTACAGTAGCAAATAAAGCGCGCACTTAAACGAGATTTAAGTTAGGTCTCCCCCTCCCCCCGGCCCTTCCCTTTGCAAACCCTCGGATAGGTTATCCAAAAAAAGACCACGCACGTCAGTGCGAATTTCGCCAAACGGAGAAGCGCAAAAGCCCAGCACGGACAGTGCAAAGCACGCGCAGCAATAAAGCAAAATACATTCGTAAATAAACTGCTATGCGAAAGCGAATTCGCTCGCGCTACGCGCTTCACTCGCGCTACGCGCATAGAATATAGTCCCACACGGCAAGTGCGTATAATAAATAAAAGCGTGTTTCATCGAATAACACGCTTTTATGGCTTACACAAAGCTAAAGGTAAGTATTATTTACAATCCAAAGAGTTAGTTCGTCAAGCCCGATTTTACCGTCAGCAATTCCGATACCGAGTTTATATGTTTCATCGTTTGTAACATTGCCGTTAAGTGAAAAGCCATTTTCAAGAAGTAAAAAATACAAAACGAGAATTCCGGTTCGTTTGTTGCCGTCAACGAACGGATGATTTTTTATAATACCAAAAGCCAGTCGAGCAGCCTTTTCAATAATAGAAGGAAAAAGATCGTTGCCATCGAAAGAGGCGAGCGGCGCAGCTAATGCGTCTTCTAAAAGTCCTTCATCACGCAAGCCGTTATCTCCGCCGAATTCATCTATAATATTTTTATGCAATAATGTTAAGACTCGTTTCGTCAGATATTTCATTCGGCAAGCCTTTCAAAAGCAGAATGATATTTTGACATAATATCTCTGCCGAGTTTTTCGGCGCGTTCTTCGGAGACATATTCAATTTCATTATGCTTAGCGGTTACGGGGAAAGGAATACCTTTCGTGTTGATTGTAGCGTTGATAAAAATGCTCACTGCGGTAGAGGGCGAAATACCGATAATACTGCATATCTTTTCAAATTCAGTCTTAACTTCAGGCTGAACGCGAATTTGAATATATGATTCTTTTTTTGTCATTTTATCACCTCATGTCTATTATACCCCATTGTCATAACAATGTCAACACAAAATTTAAGCCCCGTACAGGAATTCCGAAAAAGGAACTCCTGTCCGGGATTTTTGATGTTAGCCCTTTACCGCGCCGAGGGTAACGCCGCGGATGATAAATTTTGAGAGGATTAGATACACGATAACAACAGGGAGGATAGAGAGAGCGATAAACATATAGAGTTTACCCATGTCAAACTGTGAGTAGTCGGCGGCTCTAAGCTGTTGGATTAGCACCGGGAGGGTCTGGGTTTCGGGCTTGTCTAAGATAAGCTGCGGGAGGAAGTAGTTGTTCCAGTTAGCCACGAAAGCAAATATCGCCTGTACAGCAAATGCGGGCTTTAGTATCGGCGTAATAATGCGGTTAAATATCATGAATTCGTTGCAGCCGTCTATTCGGGCGGCTTCGACGATTTCGAGGGGGAGCGATGCTTCCATATACTGCTTCATAAAAAACATTATAGCAGGAGCGGCAATCGCCGGAATAATAAGTGGCCAGAAGGTTGACATAAGCCCCATATTATATATCATGTCAACAAAGCCGAGAGCCGAAACCTGTGTGGGTACCATCATTATAAGCAGTATGAAGGTGTAGGCTGCCTTTTTTCCGTGGAAGTCATAAACGTGAATACCGTAGGCGGTAAATCCTGCGAAATAGACAGAGAGGAATGTCGCAAACACCGCCACAATGAGGGAATTGAGCATACCGCGAAGGATATTTCTCGTCGGGTCGGAGATTACCGACATGAAGTTTTTGAGGAAATAGTTTGAAGGGATTAATGAAAAACTCTGTTGAATTGCGGAGTGCGAACGGGTAGTGTACACCGCGAGATAGACGAACGGAAAGAGACAAATACAAGCGAGGAGTATGAGTACTATATAGCTGACTATTCTGTGGGTTGTCAGAGCGAATTTGTTTTGCCGCCCTGCAATATCGTATACTGCATTATTCAATCTATATTACCTCCTTGTTTCGTCTTAAAGCGCGCTTCTTCTTAGCTTCTGCCGCCGCGTCTTTGTCGCGCATACCGTAGAATACGATAAGGGACAAAATTCCGCCGACGATAAAGAGAATTATAGAGAGTGCGCCTGCCATTCCGTAGTCACGCGTGCCGGATAGGAAATTGTTGAGGTACATTACAAGTGTCATTGAGGTTCTGTCGGTGCCGCCTGCTCCTCTTGTCATAATGTTCGGGATATCGAACATTTGAAGTCCGCCGATTAGAGACGTTACTATTACATAGAGGAGAATCGGGCGGATTAAAGGCATAGTTATTTTCCAAAAAGTCTGCCTTGAGTTCGCGCCGTCGATTGAAGCGGCTTCGTAAAGACTTGTGTCAATACCGTTTATAGCCGCCATGAGCATGATTGAAGTGTTGCCGAACCACATAAGGAAGTTGATACCGGAGATTATGAGTCTTGTCGCCGGAATACTTACCATGAACTGGAATATAGAGCCTGTCCGCTCGGCAATCATCTGATTTATAGGACCTGTGTCGCCGAAGAGTGCCCAGAAAAGAAACGACATTGCCGCCGCCATAATTACATTCGGGAGGTAGATTACTACCTTGAAGAAGCCTGTACCCTTAAGCTTTAGGCGAAGGTCTGTAAACCACGAAGCAAGGAGGAGGGAGAGCAGTATTTGCGGAACAAAGCCGGTCACCCATATTAAAAACGTGTTCCCTGCGAATTTCGCGACGTCGGGGGTTGAAAAAAGCTGTCGGAAGTTCTCGAGCCCGATAAATTCGTTATGCATATCCTGCCCCAAGACCTGATAGCGTTCAAAAAATCCGTAGGCGAATGTCGTCAGAAGCGGATAGAGTGAAGCGACAGCGTAGACTATGAAAAACGGCGCGATAAAGAAATATCCCCATTTTTCGTAGCTTATAGAGCGGTGACGTTTCGGGCGGGTTTTTGTATTAGTTCCGACAAGACCTGTCGCCTGTCGGTTAACAGCAGTTGCCATATATACTCCATATTTTTTATCGTAGATTTGTATAAG
>JAISHJ010000033.1 GCA_031262625.1 Ruminococcus sp.
TTCCTTATAGGTTATCGTTTCGATAGGTTCGGGGTTTTCGACAATGCGAGGATCTGCAACGAGGAATCCCGAAACATCAGTCCAGTTTTCATAAATTTCAGAGCCGCTTGCTCTTGCGACAATAGAGCCTGTAATATCCGATCCGCCGCGTGAAAATGTTTTGATAGTGTCATTCGGCATAGCCCCGTAAAATCCGGGGATAACTGCCTTACCGGCTTCGGTCAGCCTTTCTGACAGGACGCTGTAGGTTGCCGCGGGGTCGAATACGCCGTTATCGTTAAAGAATATGCAAGAAGCGGGGTCGATAAACTTAAACCCTATATATTCGGCGAAAAGGAGACCGTTAAGGTATTCGCCGCGGCTTGCGGCATAGTCTCTGCCGGCACGATGGGCAAAAGCATCCTTTATGTTTGCGAATTCTTCATCGAGTGAAATGTTAAGATTAAGGTCCCGGATAATAGAATTATATCGCTCCTCAATTTGAGAAAATTCGTCCGCAAACGAAATTCCTCTTGCCGCTTTTGAGTAGCAGTCATAGAGCATATCGGTAACTTTACTGTCGTTTTTATCGCGTTTTCCGGGTGCGGAAACTACAACAAACTGTCTTTTTTCATCCGCCAAAACAATATCGCGTACCTTGGAAAATTGAACCGCGTTTGCCATTGACGAGCCGCCGAATTTAACTGTTTTCATCAGTGTTCACCGTTACTATTAAAGTTATTTTAAAGATTTTTTGGGAGGAGTAATATTTTCTTTCGTAAGGAACATTTCTTTTGAATATATGCATGAGAGGGAAGTATCATCCCGATTTCCATACTCCGAAATTTCGGGAAGCATTTTATCAAGCACACGTTTTCCCTTAAATTTCCCCTGCGAAACAAGAATTCTTACAAGCTGTTCGAGGACTTTGCATAGGTCTTTCTTATTGCGGTATGCTTCGCTTACGCCGTCAGTACATAAAAATACCGCCGCCGGCAATTTATCCGAATAGTAGTGACGAAATTCATCCGCAGCATCTGTATCACAGATTGAAGTCGTCGCGTTAAGAAAACAATTTTCATCCCAAGGCACAGGTTCATTAAAATTACCGTCAGCGCCCAGTACGAAAATTCGTCCGTCGCCGATTTGAAGAGCGAACCAGTATTTTTCCGTAACCGCCGAGAGAAGCAGAGTGCTTCCGTAAACGCTGTAGATATAGTCGTCAAAGCCCCAATCAGCCGGCAGTTTCGCAATTTCTTCTTCGGAATAGGGATGTGCGCCGAAATCTTCGTAGACTTCGTCACCCCATCTTGATATTATACATTTTGCCAGTTGGGAAAGCTGTCGATTTATATCTTCCGTATTTTTTAACAGAGTATCTCCCGACGATTTTATGAATTCCTCCGCCGCCATAATAGCTATTGTCACCGCAAGTTCCGAACCACGTCCGCTGCGAAAATACGGCTCTGCTCCGTGTCCGTCGGCAACCGCCGCAATAACGTAACCGCTTTTTTGCAGACACGCCGAATAGTCCTGACACGGAAGATTGTTACGAAGATGAGAGAGTCCGATTGAAGTTCCGTTAATACAGCTGAAAATATAATCACACCCACCCGGAATACAGAGTACAGAGAAAGCATTTTTAAGGCATAGAAGAATAACAAATATCAAAATCTGTATTCTTTACTCTGTTAATCCCACTCGTCATCGCCGACTGATGTTTCGTTTCTCATTTCCTCAACGGCGGTTTTCAGTTCGTCTAAAAATTCTTCTTGTTTTGAAGGTTTTAAACCATTGTCGGCAACCGCAGCAGCGGAACGGCTTGCAACCTGACTGCTTCGTACAGAAACAAATTTTATCATTTTTTTAAGAAGTTCGCTGTTTGTAGCTTTTACGACAGAATTTTCATTCCCGGTAAATTTACGCAAAACTTCTTCGTTAGCATCGTCCCCCACAGCAAGGGCAACCTTAATCGCGTGAACAAACCACTTATTTTCAGAAAGCTCCTCAAGAGGCTTTTGCCATTCGTCGGTAGGTTCTCCGTCGGTCATAAGGAATATTACCGGGGCGTATGAGCCTGCGGCTTCCTGCATGAAAGCGGTTTTAGAAAGCTTCTCGCGAAGTTCCGTAAATGCCGCTCCGAGGTCAGTTACCCCCATAGCTTCGATAGGTTCCCATCTGAAAACGTCTGCTGATACAGGTCCGTCAGGGGTTACCCACTTTATTCCGTTTGAAAATTCCATTGCTGCAACCTTAATTTCGGCATCCGGGTTAGCTTCCGACATTTTTTTAAGGTCGGGAATAATCTCCTCAATAGCGTTATTAACTGAACCTATCTTTGTTCCGAACATTGAGCCGCTTGTATCTATAAGGAAGAATAAAACCATGGTTTTACGGGGTACAGGCGCGCTCGATAATATACTTTCCGGCATTGTTTTTATCCTTTCAATAAAATATATGTTAATGCTTAACTAAAAATTTTCAATGTTGTCGATAAATTCACCTTCAGCTTCGGTGAAGATAATTCTCACTCCGGGACGGATTCTTGTTACTTCATTGTTAAGCCTTTCAGTCTCATTCCCGTCGGTGTCGATAACAAGCCACGAATCATCGGATAGATTGCGAAGTCCCCAGATATTCGGGTTCTTCGCGCCTTTTGTGACTATACCCACAACTTTTCTGTCGTCACCCGTTTCGGAGATTTCATGTTCAAAAATACGTTTTCCGGGGTATAGCGGGATATTTGCATAACGTGTCTTAAGGGTAATCGGAAGCGACAGCGGAGTACCGCAGTTTATACAGCGGTTAGAACTGTCGGAGGGATTATAAAATGTCTCATAACCGCATCCGCCGCAAGGGGTTATCATTGTCTTAACATTCCTGAATATTAGCTGCCATTCCTTTTCAAGAAGGCGCGGCTTTTCATTCTTCATTACGGCGTAGGAAAATGCGTAGCAAAAAGCCTCGCGTAAATTGTCGGGGAAGGCGGGGAAACGCTGTAACACATTGACGTGAACGCCGCGGACAGGTCGGTTTGAGTCGTCATGTTTATCGAAGATGAATATCGGATGTTCTGCAAAAATTTTCTGCTCAAGTTCTTCCGTCATACATGGCGGCATTGCCGCTTTTCCCTCAAGCGGGTGGTTCATATATGTTAAGAGGAATAGGATTACCGAGAGGGAGTACTTGTCGGTCTGTACATCGGGGAGTTTTTGTCCCATAACAACTTCAGGCGCCATATAGCGGCATTTTCCCGCGATACCTAAATTCTCGCCGTACGGTGCAATATTATCGTTGTCACAAATTAAAACCTCTCCCGAATCCGGGTTGATGAAAAAATTTCCGTCGTTAATATCTTGGTAGGAATAACCTTTTTTATGAAGTTCGCGAAAACCGGTTATTATTTCAAGTGCGCTGTCAATCAATGCCGTCAGAGATGAAAACCGAGTTTTTGCCAGTAAAAAAGATGAAAAACTTTTATATGATGAGGGGATAATCGGCATAATATAGCCGAAAACTCCGTTATAGTCGTTTGTTATATCTACAGGCCATAAAAACCGCTTATCCGGTGCACCGGCTGCTACATTCTGTTTAAGGTTATCGAGAAATGCAGTAGGATTTTTATGTATATTTTTATGATACCATTTAAGCGCCATGACTTTTCCGCAGTATTCACAGTTATAAACCGTTCCCTGACCGCCTTCGCCGATCTTTGATATTACTGTAACGGTTTTATTGTTAACGGTGGTTAATACCCTGCCTGCCGCTAATTCCATATTTGCTCCTAATTAATCTTAATCTGTACCGGGGTTTGTCTGTTTATATCTGTTTTGTCACCGAGTTGGTAGGATTCATTTAATCCCCATGCATAAAGCTTACCGTCAGTCTTTTTACAGAGGGAGTATCTCACTCCTGCGGCAGTATCCTCAGCGCCGTCCATAATCTTTACAGGGAATTTTCGGTTAACGTCCGTACCATCGCCGAGCTGTCCGTGGAAATTTTTACCCCAAGCCCAAAGCGAACCGTCTGTCTTAACTGCAAGTGAGTGAAGTTCGCCCGCCGCCGCACTTTTAACGTCTGACATAAACATAACCGGGCGGGTCATTACAGTTTCGGAAGAAAATGAAGCCGATTCGTTTTCAATATCCGGGATAAGTCCCCATGTCCAGAGCGTACGGTCGGATTTTACCGCGATTGAATGGTAAGTTCCTGCGGCGGCAAAAAGCACGTCATTCATTATAAATACAGGTGTTTTACGAGTTTGCCGCGATCCGTCCCCAAGCTGTCCGAAGCGGTTTTCGCCCCATGCCCAGAGTGTTCCGTCAGATTTTACCGCGAGGGAGTGAAGCATACCCGCAGACACGCTTACCGTGTCCGACATAATTATCTCTCCGCCGCTTTTTAGGGTTCTTATGTTACATAAACTGCCGTCAAAACGTATAGCATAAGAATGCATACGTCCTCCGCAGTCAATAAAAGCAACGCCGTGCATTATCGGAACGGGACTGTAACATTCTTCCGCCGCATCGGGACCTAAGCCGCCGAAGCGATTTTCGCCGAATCCGAAAAGCGTACCGTCAAATTTAAGCGCAAGGGAATGGCTCCAGCCCATCGAAACTGATTTTATGCCGGACATAATCTCGGTAGGCTGTCTGACAGGCGCGTCATCGCCCACACCGGTACTTCCGAATTCGTTCATCCCCCAAGTGTAGAGTTTTCCCGTTGGGGTTACGAAAGCCGATTGCGAAAATTTCCCTGAAAGGGTATTATCAAACCGTTTCGGGCTTCCTGCCGTGACGGTTTTTATAATTTTTATTTGGGGCGAGGTTATGTCAATATTATAAGCATAAGCAAAAAGTTCATAAAATATATCGGCTGTTTCGGTGTCAATTTCGCCGCTTGATGAAAAGTTTCCCAAAATCTGGCGAAGTTCGTTTCTGTCGGCGGTTTCCATAGCGGCAAGTGCAGAACCTTTACATATTATCCGCATAGCCGTCCTCAGCTTACGCAGTTTCGGACATAAATCGTCAAAAGCGGCGAGCAGCCTTTCGCCGTCACCGAAGATATCATTTCCGAACCTGTCGCGTATGTAGGAAAAACATTCAAGCGGATCGGTAAAAAACTTTGATTTAACCATATTACTCACAAAGCGCAAATATATAAAACATTATACACTCTTTTTACGCAAAAGTCAAGAAAAATCTTTGTTATTTTTTGCTTTTTGTGAAATCCGCCGAAATTCATCTTTTTCGCTTATTTTTCGTAGCCCAATAAGCCTGTGAAATCGCCATGACAGCAGCTTCCTTATCGCGGTCGGAAATTTCGCCGCCCGCGAACATGGAGGTAACCTCCGAGACGAGTTTATTCATGTAAAACGAACCGCTTTGCGGAGCTTCGGGAATTTCGCCGCCTACAAGTTCATCGGTAGTTATTCCGAAGATGTTCGCAAGAGCGCGGACGTGTTCAAATCGGGCGGCAGGCTTTACGCCGCGTTCGTAGTTTTGAATAGTACGGGCGGTTACGCCTATTTTTTCCGCAAGTTCTTTTTGGGTTAACCCGGCGCGTATTCGCTGTGATTTCAAAATTTCTTTAAATTCCATAAATAATACCATTCCCGTAAAGAATATTATCGAAAAAAATTTCTTAAAATTCCTATTGACAAGAATTAAAATTCGTGTTACAATAGGTATAATATGAATATATTTTCTATAACAATTATACAACACGAAAAATATTTTGTCAAGCGAAATTTAAAATTTTTTTACGGTACTATATATATGTTTATGAATGAAGCTTTCGGAGATACGGGCGCAGCGTATGAAGAATCCCGCAAGATACTTCACTGCGATGTAAATAATTTTTATGCAAGCGTAGAGATACTTCACCATCCGAAACTCCGCGGGAAGCCTGTTGCTGTGGGCGGAAGCGCGGAGGAGCGGCACGGAATTATCCTTGCGAAAAATTATATTGCGAAGCCTTTCGGTATTCAGGTCGGAATGGCTCTCTGGCAGGCGCGGCAAAAATGCCCGGATCTGATAATTTTGCCGCCTGACTACCCGAAATATCAAAAATTTTCTGCGCTTTTCCGAAAAATCCTGCTTGAATACACCGACCTTGTAGAGCCTTTCGGGCTTGACGAAAGCTGGTGTGACGTTACTGCTATCTGCGGGAAGCCGGGTGCGGCGAAACTTCTTGCCGACGAAATCCGCGAGCGTGTTAAGAATGAACTGGGGTTAACTATTTCTGTGGGGGTATCCTACAACAAAATTTTCGCGAAACTCGGCTCTGACATAAAGAAGCCGGATGCAACCACAGTTATTTCTCCGACAAATTTTAAGCGTGTGGTCTGGGGACTTCCGGCGAGCGACCTTTTGGGGGTAGGGCGGCAGGTCGAAAAGTCGCTTAAAGGGGTAGGAATCCTCACGATAGGGGACATCGCAAACGCTGATATTTCCTATATGGAGAAGCTTTTCGGAAAATGGGGAGCGCACCTTTACTGCTACGCTAATGGGCTTGACAATTCTCCTGTAAAGCCGGGAGACTTTACACCTGTAATTAAGTCTGTCGGGAATTCCACAACCTGTCCGCGAGACCTTGTAAATGACAATGACGCGCATATTGTTCTTTTTAACCTTGCGGAATCTGTCGCGGAGCGTATGCGCGAAATCGGAATGATGGCGAAAACGGTGCAGATAAGTTTGCGTACGTCAGACCTTAGGTGGTTTGACAGACAGGCTATACTCCCGAAGCCATCCATGATTGCGGCGGAACTTGCGGAAGAAGGAATGAAGCTTCTCCGCAAAAATTACGACTGGCGTATGCCGCTTAGGAGCATAGGAATTCGCGGCGCAAAGCTTATACCATACGCGCCGTCGGAACAGCTTTCCTTCTTTGCGGACGAAACGAAGCGAAATCGCGCCGAACGTCTCGAATATGCGGTGGACGACATAAGGCGGCGTTTCGGCTATGAAAAATTAGGGCGGCTTATCCTAAAAACCGACGATAAAATCGGACAGCTTGATGCGAAAACGTCAAATGTTATTCATCCGCTCGGATTTTCATAATGTAAAGCGGAATTGATTTACAGACATACCGGAGCAGAAAGTGCATTTATACTCGTAAAGCAAAAATACTTTGCGAAAAATCCATAAGATGAGGTAGTGTAAAGGGTGAAATATATATGGAAGAACTTCTTAAATCCGATTATAAGGTTTACGTTGACGTGCTTGAAATGCGGGCTAAGGACGGTGTAATTACTCCCCTCGGTTTTGTGTGGGAGGACGGAAGGCGCTACGCTGTTGACGGAGTTACCGACATTCGCAAAGCGGCAAGTCTCAAGGCGGGCGGCGCGGGGCTTCGCTACACCGTGAAAATCGCCGGAAACAGCCGCTTCATGTTCTTAGAAGAAGAACGCGGTGTGCGGAGGTGGTTTATGGAGAAGAAAGGGTAATGTTTTATTTTTGAAAGATAAAAAATCCTATACTATATAAATATATCAAAAGTTATTGCTTTAAGTCGAAAAATATGTTAAAATAGTGATTAGAAAGGGATTGATTATTATTTTTGATGTATTTGTTAAAGCAATCTTAGCCGGTCTTTCAATCAGTATCGGCGGTACTGTCTTTTTGTCAGTCGAGAGCCGTCCGCTCGGTGCGTTCCTCTTTGCCGTGGGACTTTTCGCGATCCTTACACGCGGGTTTAAGCTTTTCACCGGAGCAATCGGCTACTTTTGGGAGCGGGACAAGCGCTTCAAGCTTGAATGTTTAGTAATCTGGGCGGGGAATTTCGCCGGAACATTTTTAGGTGCGATTCTTATTAATCTCACCAGAATTTCCGCCGTAAGTGAAAAAGCTTCTGCTCTCGTTGATGTTAAGCTTGCCGACACGCCCTTATCAGTCTTCATTTTAGCGATTTTCTGCGGTATGCTTATGTACATAGCTGTCCACGGGTGGAATACCGCCGAAAAGGGCGCGGTAAAAATCATCGCCTGTATAGTCCCCGTCGCGGTCTTCATTCTCTGTGGATTTGAACACTGTATAGCTAATATGTACTATTTCTCCCTCGCCTTTTCTTTCGCAAACCCTACAATGTGGTTATATCTGCTCCTCATGACACTCGGAAACGCTGTCGGTGCATGGATTCTCTCCGTTCCTCCTTTTATCCTCAGTAATAAAGCTGTAAAGAACCCGTAACCTCTTGTTAATATGCACAATTTTCCCTCTCCTTTTTGTGCAACCCTACAAATTCACAAAATTAGAGAAAAAAATATCATTTTTCTATTGACAAATATATATTAATATAATATACTAATAATCACAGGGAACAAACACTAAAAAACATAACTAATCTGCCCGGTTTACAGGATACGGCAGAAGGACAGGAAAAGGTTGGCAAGCGGTGGGCGAACGGCGGGCAAGCGGTGGGCAAGCGGTAGGCAGGTAAGGCAAATTGATTGTCTGAAACGTGTAACCGTTAGTCGGAAATCTGAAAGACAGGAAAAGGTTGGCAAGACGGCGGGGTAAGGACTGAGAGCCGTCATAGTCTGACCGGAAAATTATATATTCAAAGGTAAAAAATACATGGGGGTGTTTCCAATGAATAATATTCGCGGGAAACTCCTCAAGGGATTTACCGTAGTCGAACTGATCGTAGTTATCGCAATTATAGGTATACTTTTCTCGATAGGTTCACTTGCAGTCACCGCAATTATCCGCGACTCGAACATGACTGCCGCGAATGATTCCGCTCACGAAGCGCTTACATACGTTCAAAATTGGCTCGTTGATCTCGAAATTAAAAATATAGACATTGAAGCACTCTTCGTTGACCCGACGGCATCTGCTCACAGCGGTAAGAAGTATTTTCAGCTCGTTTCTTCTAACTGCGGAAGTTCATATGAAACAACTACAGGCACATATGCGGGTATAAAAGTCTGCCACATCGGCGGCGACCCATATGATAACGGTTCTCTTTCAAAATCGACTTCCGGTGATCAAGATAAAATTTACGAACGCTTAAAAGTCCTTTCGGACAACATCGCTTCCACCTATGACGGAAGATGGCGTGTTATCGTAAACGCTACCGATTATACTGTTTTGCTCGCATATTGGGAAGACGCAAATTCACTGTCAACACAAATCCTCGGTACAACAAACTATATGTTTCCGGCAAAGGAAACCGGCGTAACTTCGGACGAACAGAGGACACAAACCGCCGCAAGCGGCAGATTCTTAGGGCAATATCCTCTCGCGACCTAAACCTCACCCCTTAATGTAGTTGTAAAGCGTGTTGGTATCACGTTTTATAGATGGATAAGGAAACCTCCTTATCCCAAAAGCTAAACCATAATTAATAAGGAGGAATTTCTTATGAAGAATTCCAAACTCAAGGGCTTCACCCTCGTAGAGTTAATCGTTGTTATCGCTATCATCGGCGTACTCATGGCTATCCTCGTTCCTAACCTCTTAAACTACGTAAACGACGCTCGTGCGCAAGCTGCTAATGCTAACGCTAAGCAAGTTCAAACTGCTGCTACTTCCTACATCGCTAACTGTGCTACAAAGGGTTACTGGGGCGGCGCTTCTTCCGTAACCGCTATCAGCAAAAAGGTTGTTACATTAGCTACTACTGTTCCTGCTGCTCCTGTTGAAGCTCCTCCTACAGCCGGTGCTACTCTTGACTTAACTAACTTTACTACTTCTATGACATTCTATCTTGCAAGTTATGCAGGAAAATGTATCGCTGTTGAAGTTGATGCAAGCGGCAATGTAAGCCAAGCATGGTATGCAGATAATGCTTCCATTACTACAGTTGGTCAGGCTCCCGTAGGCAGAACAGCTTCCGATAACCGCACACAGCAAAGAGCTATCGCAGCAGTTATCAGCGGCGGCACCACTACTACATCGTGATTAACGCCTAACATAATATAAACTAACATAACCTTTACCCGCTCTGTTTCACACAACAGGGCGGGTTTTGTAAAAAAGATGAAAGCAGGAAAGGTCATGAGAAAACTAAAAGGCTTTACACTCATTGAACTTATCGTAGTTATAACGATAATCGGAATTCTCATGGCTTTTCTTATTCCGAATCTTATTAATTACGTAACAAGTTCAAAACTTACCGCCGCGAACG
Organism: Ruminococcus sp.; assembly: GCA_031262625.1. GTDB lineage: Bacteria > Bacillota > Clostridia > Oscillospirales > Ruminococcaceae > JAISGY01. Next base: position 10,114 of record JAISHJ010000033.1, read on the forward strand.
CGAACGCAAATAAAGTTCATATGTACGCGCTTTCATACCTCACGAAAGCAACAATTGCGGGCGCGACAGTTTCTCCCGAAATTGACGGAAAAGTTTTTACTCTCAAAAACCCCGACGGATTAGTTTTTGACGATAGTTTCACTTTCGGGACGGAAGTAACTCCCGAAATGTTTGAAGATGCCGTAAGCTATAATCTCGGCGCTATCGGCATTAATACAAACTACGCCGTACGGCTTGATGATACCGGAATTCCTGTTGCTGCATGGTGGGCAAGGAATCGAGCCGATTGGGTTGTCGGTGAATATCCTAACGCAAGAAGCATGGAGGAAGCCGAAATCGGCGAAACCCTCGGGCAACAAATCCCCGATACGTGGTAAACTGATATTCCATAAACTAAAACCGCACTGAAAAGTACGGTTTTTTTGTGTTATTCCGGCGATAAAAGCGTAGGCATTGCAGGCGGCGAGGATTCCGGCGGAAGTGTTTCCGGCGGAAGTGTTTCCGCTGGGAGTGTCTCGGCAACAACAGTTTCCGCCGCAGTAACACTTTCGACAATCGGCGCAGTCGTTACCGGAGTTTCGGCAGTTGTTGCAATAGTTTCTGTCTTAACCCCAACCGAACCGAAACGCAGATCGTCAATATGCTTAATAAGGCTTTGAGTGTTCGCCGCAAAGATATTATTTATAAACAGAACGTCGGTGATGTTCTTCTGCTTCATATAATCAATCGCGTTCATTCCGAAAAAGCGGATGTCTATAACGTAAATTTCCTCAAAATAAGGGATAAGTTCGGGAATTAAAGCGTTACCGAAAGACTCCTTAAAGACAGTAAGCCGCTTTCCGTTCTTATTTTCGGTAACGACGTGCGTATGAACCGCATCCATACCGATAAACATTGCGTAGGAATTATCGACCGCGGCGGCTTCGTAGATAAGCTGTCCGAAACCGCGGGAGGTTAAGGTGTCGTAGTTGAAAAACTCAGTCGTGTAGGGGAGAGGCTGTTTATAATAGGTGAAAACTTCGGGGGATTCCTTAATCTTTATATCGTTAGTGTAGCCATAGAGCGAACCGACAAAGCCGTCGCGTGAAATCGCTTCAAAATCAGTGATAGGCTGAACAGTTTCGCCTAAAACTTCCGCGAAAGCAGTAGATGCATAGTAAGCGCCGAGCTGCGACCAGTGGTGGTCTGTTTTAAGGTAAATATCCTCACCCGTATGAGAAGCAAGCTTGCTGTAAGCATCAATAGGAGTAACGCCTACCAAATTTTCGTAGATATTTTTTATCTGCGTAAGTTCCGAATTTGAGTAATCGGAATACTGTGCCGGCAGATAAAATTCAACCGCCGTCGGAACAACCATATTGTATACATTTACATTTTCGCCGAGACTTATTTTATACGCGTTTAGCACGTCCGCGTAGTATTTACCCTGCGACTTACTTCCGCCGAACAGCATAAAACTCCTGTCGCCGACGGTTACGATACCGTTATTGTCAAATTCCATGGTTTGGTCTTCTGCCGGGGGAGCAGTTACCGTCTCCGAAAGCCCGGGAATGGTTACAGCGGGTGCTTCCGTTACGAGTACTTCGGTAACAGCGGTATCGGCTTCCGCAATTTCTGCTTTAGGCGGTGCGGTTGTAACTATAACCTCCGGTATTTCATCACTGTCATCTGCTTTTACGATCTCAACGTTGCCGTGAAATTTTACGTTATCCTGTCTTATTCCTTCAAGTTCTTTTATCTGCCCCGATAATTCAACGAGATTGTCGCGGAGAGGAACGGTGTCGGCGAACCATTTTGTAAGGTCTCGCGTAAACGACCCGTCAAGGTAACTTTCCACAGTGAATTTCGGGAACGCCGCAAGTTCGCGGTTTTCAAGTTCAGACTCGCTTGGGCGCGGAAGAAGCGCAAGCGCCAATGACACAAATACCAAAAGGGTAGTGACCGCAATCATAGCCCAAAAATATGCAAGATTTATTTTTCGCTTTTTGTTCATAATTAAAACCTAAAATAAAGGAACGGATTATTTGTCGCTCCGACAAGGAGTATTGAGGACAGGATTAGTACAAAACAGGCGGCGATAGCCTGCCCGGTGGCGTAGACACCGACACGTTCCGGTTTTGCTTCAAAAAAGCTCTTGATTTTCGGAACAATCGGAGTGCAAAATACCACGCCGATAATTATTACGAAAAGATTATTAAGGAACGCGGTTTTCGTAAGTTCGTCGATAAATTTAACGCTTCCTTCGCCGAACATCGCGGATAGATATACTCCAAGCTGTGAAAGGTCGGTGAAGTAAAACAACGCCCACCCGAGAGTTGCCGCGAAAAGAAGGTAAATTACCGAAAGGAATTTCGGGATTTTTTCTAAAATATTCCCGAGGAAGAGGTTTTCGAGAATTATAAGTATTCCGAACCAACAGCCCCAAAGGATAAAATTCCACGAAGCGCCGTGCCACATACCGGTTAAGAACCAAACTACCGCTAAATTGAGGTATTTATGCCGCCTGTTTCCTCCGAGGGGGATATAGACATATTCGCGGAAGAACGACCCGAGGGAGATGTGCCACCTTCGCCAAAATTCTCTCGCAGAGCCGGAAATATAGGGGTAGTTGAAATTCTCAAGGAAAGTAAAGCCCGCCATTCTCCCCATGCCGATAGCCATATCGGAGTAGCCGGAAAAATCATAATAAATCTGTAAAGCAAACATAATTACGCCGAACCATGCGCCGAGGGTACTCTGCGGGAGGGCTTTACCGAGGAATTCGTCTGCCAAAGCGCCGAGCGAATTCGCCAAAATGACTTTTTTACCGAGACCTATACAGAAACGTATTAAGCCTTTAGAAAAATTAGTTGAGGAAATATCGCGATGTTCAATCTGCTTTTCGATAGTATCATAACACACAATCGGTCCTGCAACAAGCTGGAAGAACATTGATATATACATCATGAATTTTAAGAAAGAACGCTGCGCCTTAACTTTTCCACGGTAAACGTCAACGATGTAGGAAATCGACTGGAAAGAGTAAAAACTTATACCGATAGGCAGGTCGAGTTCATGAACGGGGAGAGCAAGTCCTGTTAAGCTGTTGAAAGTTTCGGTGAAGAACGCCCCGTATTTGAAGACGGCTAAAAGCCCGAGATTAACGAGCAGAGATGCCGCAACCCCGAGCTTTGCGATTTTTGTACCGAAATGTTTATTTATAAAGAGTCCGTTGAAATAATCACAAAGCGTTGAACCTATGAGGAGAAGCACCCAAACAGGTTCGCCCCAAGCGTAGAAAACGAGTGAAAATATTACGAGGACGATATTTTTATAGGTTAAGTTCCGGCTTAAAAAGTAAAATATGAAAAAAAGCGGTAAAAATGCGTAGATAAATATTAGTTCTGAAAAGACCAATTTCTAAACCTACTTGAAAATGTTAATGTGGCTATAAGCAGTTCAGTGTTACTGCTTTTGTGTTTATCTGCTGTCCGCGAACGTTGGCGGAGTTTAGCCGTCAATACCTTGATGTTGCTTAACTGCTGACCGCGAACGTTGGCGGTGAGGCGGAGTTTAGCCGGCTTTTGCTACGGTTTGTTCAGGTGCGGCGGTTTCGGTTATTTTCTCTATGTCTGCACCGAGACGATGAAGCTTTTCAATAATGTTTTGGTAACCGCGTTCGATGTGACTGATGGAGTCAATTTCCGTAACGCCCGAAGCTGCAAGTCCGGCTACAATCAGAGCCGCGCCTGCGCGAAGGTCCGGGGCGTTAACCGGCGCGCCCATAAGCTTACCTACGCCGTCTATAACTGCGACTTTTCCGTCAACGGAAATTTCGGCGCCCATGCGCCTAAGTTCGTCTACGTAACGGAAACGGTCGTCAAAAATATCTTCGGTAATGATGCTTGTCCCTTCGGCGAGACAGAGAAGAGTCGCTATAAGGGGCTGCATATCGGTTGGGAAACCGGGATGAGGAGCGGTACGAATATTAGTCTTTATAAACGGACCGTCGGTAGTAACACGAATGCTGTCGTCGAAAGATTCGATATTAACGCCGATTTTCTCGAGACGATTGGTTATTGTTTCAAGGTGCTTCGGTATAACATTTTTTATAAGGACATTTCCGCCTGTAGCGGCGGCGGCTACCATATAAGTTCCTGCTTCAATTTGATCGGGGATAATTGAGTAGGTGCTTCCGCGAAGATATTTAACACCGCGGATTTTAATTACGTCAGTTCCTGCGCCCATTATATCTGCACCCATAGAGTTTAGAAAGTTCGCGACATCGACAATCTGCGGCTCTTTTGCGGCATTTTCGATTACAGTCAAGCCGTTTCCTTTTACAGCCGCAAGCATTGTATTTATCGTTGCGCCTACGGTAACAAGATCGAAGAATATCGGTGCGCCCTTAATTTCATCGGCGGTAATGTCAATCATGCCATGGTCAAGAGCGGTTACGGCGCCGATTGATACAAAAGCTTTAAGGTGTTGGTCTATCGGTCGGTCTCCGAGATAGCATCCGCCGGGCATAGATACGCGCGCGGTACGATACTTTCCGAATAACGAACCCAAAAAATAGTACGAAGCGCGCATAAGCTTAGCGAGATCATACGGAACAACAGTACTGATTAAATTTGTAGCGTCAATGCGTACAGTGGAGTTTTCAAGATATTCTATTGACGCGCCGAGTTCGGCAAGAATCTTAAATGCAACGTCAACGTCGGATATTTTCGGTACATTTTCAAGTATGCAGGGTTCATCGGATAAAATAACGGCAGGAATTATTGCGACAGCGGCATTTTTTGCGCCGCTAATTTCGACTTCACCGGTAAGTCTTCTGCCGCCTTTTATAATAAATTTTTCCAATGTTTTAACTCTTCTTTTTCTCTGTATTTTAACGACTGAACACTATAGTTATGTGCAGATACGTTTATAAAAATTCTTAACGATGCTAAGTAATATATAAAAAACGATTAAACAAAGCAGTATGGTAATTTTCACCGAATCTTAGTCCACAATATGCCAAAATCCATGTATGAAGCGATATTATGCCCACTATTACAGTATACCATAAAGTGAATTAAAAGGAAAGTATTTTTGTAAAAAAATAAATGACATTTTAATTACATATTTGTGTTAAGCAATTCAAAGAAGGTACAAAATGTAGACTAATACATTTTGCACCATACTTTGCCTTTTGCTATACTATATAGACTTTTTTCATTACTTGCGGTGTTTCGGGACGGTCGTTACGTCCGGTCGGTGTAGCAGCAATTTCGTCAACTGCTTCCATACCTTCTATAATCTTACCGAAAGCGGCATATTCACCGTCAAGATAGGATGCATCTGCGTGCATTATGAAAAATTGTGAAGAGGCGCTGTCTTTATTCTGCGCTCTCGCCATGGAGAGCACGCCGCGTGTATGCTTAAGGTCATTTTTTACACCGTTTGAACTGAACTCGCCTTTTATTTTTTCTTTCGCACCGCCCATGCCTGTACCTTCGGGGTCGCCGCCCTGAATCATAAATCCGGGGATTACTCTGTGGAAGATAAGTCCGTCATAAAAGCCTTCCGAAACAAGCTTCTCGAAGTTTTTAACCGTTATCGG
>JAISHJ010000052.1 GCA_031262625.1 Ruminococcus sp.
CCCCCAAACCCCCTCCCCTCCCGGACTTTAAACATTTTTCTTGTTATAATTTTTCTTAAAATGCTCTACCGTTTTTGAAAGCCATTCTTAAGAATGGTATTTTAATTTTGCTTAAAAATTTAATTGACTTTTGAGCGGATTTGCGGTATAATATAGTTATGATTTATACAATTGATGAAATAAAAGAAAGAATACGTCCTGTCGCCGAAAAGTATAATCTTCCGGCGGTGTACCTCTTCGGCTCTTATGCAAGAGGGGAAGCGGACGATAAAAGCGATGTAGATATTCTTGTTGATATTGACGGTACGGGAATTAAAGGTTTATGGAAATGGTATGGTCTGATTGATGAATTTAAACGACAGATTAAAAAGCGGATGGATGTTGTTGATGCAGAAGTCTTTAATTATGGGAAAAATCAAAAATTTATAAATAACGTAAAGAAAGACATGGTAAGGATTTATGAAAGATAATATAGATAAGCAAATTATAGAAAAAATCTATAATTATTGCATTGATGCCAGTGACCTTGTAGAGGAAGCCGGAAGTTATGAAGTATATGAAAGTCAAAAAAGATATGGCTATTCAATACCATTTACGCTTCAACAAATAGGCGAACTTGTAAAATATCTTTCAGACGGCTTAATTCAATCATCAAATCACATTATACCATGGAAACTAGTAAGAGATATGCGTCATATGTGTGCGCATAAATATGACGATATGGACCCGAGAAAAATATGGGATTCTGCTACAGATGGAATTCCAATCCTAAAAAATTTCTGCAAAACCTATTTAGCAGAGCAAAACAATTCACCAACGAATAACAAAGAATAGTATTTATCAAAGCAGAACAGTTCGCCATCCAATAACCAAGAAAATTGTTTAAAGTCCGGGAGAGGAGGGGGTTTGGGGGAGGGGAGGGGAGTGTGGCGCTGCGCCACACTGTCACCGCTCCTCCCCTCCCCCAACGTACCATAAATTGTACTTAGAATCAATAGAAATACAAGGGTTTAAGTCGTTTCCTGACAAGATAAAGCTTGATTTCGGGAAGGGCATAACTGCAATCGTTGGACCGAACGGGAGCGGGAAGTCTAACATCGGCGATGCTGTGCGGTGGGTATTGGGGGAGCAGTCCTCTAAGACGCTGCGGGGCGGGAAGATGGAGGATGTCATATTTGCGGGGACGCAGACTCGCCGTTCTATGGGTTTTGCTTCGGTAACGCTTAACATTATTAATGACCGGGGAGTAGTAGCCGCTCCTGCCGGACTGCTTAGTGTACAGAGAAAGCTTTTCAAGACCGGGGAGTCGGAGTACATAATTAACGGAGCATCTGCTCGCTTAAAAGACGTGTTGGAACTCTTTATGGACACGGGGCTTGGGCGTGACGGATATGCTATTATAGGGCAGGGGAAGGTTGCGGACATAGTCTCCAACAAGTCGGGGGACAGGCGAGAGATTTTCGAGGAAGCTTCCGGCATATCTAAGCTTCGGTATAAGAGAGACAACGCAAACCGAGACCTTGTGAGGGCAGAGGACAGCCTTACGAGGCTTGAAGACATTTATAACGAAATTAAGTCGCGGATTGAGCCTTTGCGCGAGCAGTCGGAAAAAGCCGCGAAATTTATTGAAATTGAATCGCAGCGAAAAAACCTTGAAATCTCGGTCTGGGTAACGGAACTCGACACTATTAAGGCGGCAATTTCTGCGCTTGATGATGAGATACTTATAAACAAGTCTGCATATGAGACCTCTAATGCCGAAAAACAGCGGCTTGAAGAAGCTAACGAGGAACTTTACAGGGCATCTTCGGACCTGCTCATCCGTATTGAGACACTTCGGAATGAAATTGCGGAGCGTGAGAAGGCGGCTTCTTCTGCGCTGTCTGAAATTGCCGTTGCGGAGAATGACATTTCCCACGCTAACGCAAGGATAGAAGATACTCAAAAAGAGATTGAACTTTCAGGGAGTTCCGAGGATAGTACGCGAAAGCTTATTGAAGAAAAGCTTGGGGAAAAGGCTCTTATTCTCGACGAAATTCTAAAAACAGAGAATGAAAATACCGAGACTTTAAGTTCCTTCGACAGACTCTCTGCTGCGGGCGGCGAGCATGACGAACTTACGAAGGAACTCAGCACAAAGCTTAATGCTTCTTACATAAAAGAGTCGGAGTATCGCTTCTTTATCGAAAACGGCGGGCAGAATATTGAGACTGACAGGCGCAGAGCCGATGAAGCGGCTTCGCAGATTAAAGGCTTAGAAGATGAGAAAGCTTCTCTCAAAGCGGAGAAGGAAGACGTTAAAAACGCTTCTGCCGCCGCTAACGAGTCAATCGGGGAGTACCAAAACCGCCTTGCCGGTCTATCTAAGCTTTTTGAAAACCGCAGTGAAAAGGCGAAGTCCGCGGAGAAGGAACTCGACAACTTACGCATTAACGAGCGTGATATTGCCGGTAGAATTAAACTTCTCTCCGACCTTGAAAAGAACATGGAAGGCTTCGCGCACTCGGTTAAGGAAATCTTAAAATGCTCTCAAAACGGGGTTATTAAGGGAGTATTCGGCACTGTCGGAGGGCTTTTGTCGGTAGAAGCGGAGTATTCGCTTGCGATTGAGACTGCTCTTGGCGGCGCGCTTCAAAACGTAATCGTAAAGAATGAGGAGACCGCTAAGCGGTGTATTAACCACTTAAAGTCTACACACGGCGGACGTGCTACATTCCTGCCGATGACTGCTATAACCGGACGGACTATTAATGAGAACCTTTCGGGGGAGTATGGTTTTTTAGGAATTGCTTCAAAGCTTATTTCTTTTGATAAGGAATACGAAGGCATTTATGAAAATCTCCTCGGGAAGACGGCGGTTTTTGAAGACCTCGACTCTGCTACAGAAGCTTCTAAGCGCCACCGCTACTCCTTTAAGATAGTTACGCTTGACGGGCAGGTTATTAATGCCGGAGGTTCTTTCACCGGCGGTTCGAGCAATCGCCAAAGCGGAATTCTCTCGCGAAAAAGCGAGATAGACAGGCTTACTCTTGACCACAAGCAGATTTTAGCCGACGTTGAAAGCTTCACGGAGAGGGCTAAGAAGCTTTCCGAAGATGCCAACAAGCTTCACTTTGACATTGAAGGAATTAAGGAGCAGCTTACGACCGCGAACACCGACCTTATCCGCTTTGAAGCGGAGGAGCGGCGGATAGATTCAATGCTCTCAAAGCTTGATTCCGACAGGGATATGCTTACAAAAACCATTAAGGGCTTGGAAGCGCGTATTAATAAGACCGAAGCAGATATTGAAGAAGTAAGGGGCAAAGCTTCCGCGCTTACGAGTGAAATCGAAGCCCTCGAAAAGTCTGTTCAGGACACGGCCGAAAAGCAGGCGGAACTTCACGGTAAGAGGGAAGCGCTAAGTACAAAAATTTCGGACAATAAGCTTAAAATTACTGCGCTCAAAAAAGACGTGGAAAACACCGAGGAGCAGATTAAAGCCCTCGAAGAGAAGCTTTCGGAATCGGGCGACTCTGCTTTGAAGCTAAATACTATAATAAATGAGCAGAAGGAAATTATAGCCGCGCGCGAGAAAAAGATTGAAACTCTCCGCGCCGGAATGACTTCTACCGACACTGAAATTGACGGAATAAAAGCGAAAATTGCGGAGCTTAGAGTTTCTCACGGCGAAAATGAACTTCAAGCGAAAATTAACCGCGAAACCGAAAATGAAATTGTCGAAAAAAGAGAAAATTTCAGCAAGCTTCTCTCACGCGCAACCGAGCGCAAAAAAATAAACGAGGCGGCTTTCGACGACCTCATCAACAAAATGTCGGAGGAGCACGACCTTTACTACTCCGACGCTAAAGAAATTGCCGTGCCTATAAAAGACTTAGCAGTTGCTAAGCGTGAACTCAACAAATTTCGCGAGCAGATACGCGCGATAGGAGTAGTTAACCTCTCCGCAATTGAAGAATTTAAGGAAGTCTCCGAGCGGTATAATTTCTTAAAGGGACAGATGGACGATATTACAAAATCAAAGCGTGAACTTGAAAGGCTTATCGGAGAACTTACGGAACGAATGAAGGAGATGTTCTCCACCACTTTCGAGCAGATTAACGTCAATTTCAAGCGTATATTTATAGAACTTTTCGGCGGCGGAAAGGCTTCGCTTTCGCTCACGAACCCCGAAGATGTTCTCGAATCCGGCATTGAAATTAATGTTGCTCCCCCGGGGAAACTTATCAAAAACCTATCGCTCCTGTCGGGCGGCGAGCAGGCTTTCGTAGCTATCGCCATCTACTTTTCAATCCTCACCGTTAAGCCTTCGCCGTTTTGCATCTTAGACGAAATCGAAGCTGCGCTTGACGATATAAACGTTTCCAAATACGCCCGCTACCTTCGTAAATTCACCGCCGACACGCAGTTTATATGTATAACCCACCGCCGCGGCACCATGGACGAAGCCGACATCCTCTATGGCGTTACTATGCAGGAAAAAGGCATTTCGCGCGTGCTTAAGATGGAGAATTAAAGGAGAAAATACTATGGAAAACGAAAAGAAAATAACCCCGGAAAAGACCGCCCTTCCCGAAGAAACTCTCGAAAAGATAAGCGGCGGACATAATTCTACCGATATACCGAAAAAAGCTTATCAGAGACCTTTGAAAATGAATGGTGAGGACGAAGAACAAGGGTAGCAGTTTACACTATCGGGTAGTAAGAACTACCGGGTAGTCTTAAACTACCCTCCCGTCCGCGACGGTGATTACCCGCTCTGCGCTTGAAGCGATTTTCGGGTCGTGCGTGATTATAACTACCGTTGCGCCGCTTTCGTGAAGGCGGCGTAAGAGTGACATTACTGTCTTTGCCGCAGTGCTGTCGAGGTTTCCTGTAGGCTCGTCTGCCAAAATTAAGGAGGGCGATGCCGCAATTGCCCGGGCAATCGCTACGCGCTGCTGCTGTCCGCCCGAAAGTTCCGACGGGCGATGGTTTTTTCTGTGCGCTATTCCTACCGCTTCGAGAGCGTTTTTAACAAGTTTCTCCCGTCTTGACGACGGGATTTTTCTGTAGATTAAAGGAAGTTCTACATTTTCTTCTGCCGTAAGTGTAGGAATAAGATTAAAACTCTGGAAAATAAAGCCTATGCTTTTGTTCCGCAGTCTTGTCAGAGTCTTTTCGGGAAGGTTTGAAACATCCTCCCCCATAAAGCGGTATGTTCCGCTCGTAGGCGTGTCAAGAAGCCCCAAGAGGTTCATCATGGTAGATTTCCCCGAGCCTGAAGCGCCCGTTATCGCCGTAAACTCCCCCTCGTTTACCGCGATATTTATGTTGTCAAGTGCCGCCAGATGCTCAGTTCCCGTCTTGTATATTTTCGATATATTTATAAGCTCTAAAAGCTTCATTTTTTTCTAACCCTCAACCCTTATTTTGTATTAGTATTAACCCAAAATAAAAAATATTACATACTATTGACAACGGTAAAATTTACTGCTATAATATGAGTACTATATATTTTTTGGAGAGTACATATGAAGAAAATTTTCCGCGCTGTCTGCGCGCTCATTTTAACAGCCGGGCTGGTAGGATGCGGCTCTGCTCCTGCTTCTACCGCTGATGCCCCCAATACTACTGTCGAGGTAACTACTACTATGGCTACTACAGAAGCTACTACTACAGCTGCTCCCGAGACAACTACTGCTGCGCCCGAGACTACTACCGAAGCTACTACCGTTCTCGAATACGCTCCCATAGAGCGCGCAGAAATCGACCCCGAAAAGCCTATAATCGCGCTCACTTTCGATGACGGTCCCACAGACCTCACCCCCCAAATCCTCGATATCTTAGAGGAGAAGCAGGTTGTCGCAAGCTTCTTCCTTATCGGCAACAACATCACCGACGCTACCGCCGACACAGTTAAGCGCGAACACGCCCAAGGACACGAGGTTGACAATCACTCCCGCACTCACTCCCAAATGCCCGAAATGACCGCCGAGGAAATCGCCGCCGAAATTCAGTACACATCCGATAAAGTAGAAGAACTAATCGGCATCCCCACACCCTTCTTCCGCCCCCCCTACATATCGGTTAACGACACCATGTACGAGGCTATCGACATCCCCTTCATCTGCGGCTACCTCCCCAACGACTACATGGACACCGTAGATGTACAGCAGCGCATAGACAACGTAAAAGCTAACGCCAAAGACGGCGAAGTTATCCTCCTCCACGACTTCTCCGGCAACGTCCAAACCGTAGAAGCCCTCCCCACTATCATAGACAACCTCGTAGCAGACGGCTACCAGTTCGTTACAGTCTCCGAACTCTTCGAAATCAAAGGCGTAACCCCCGAAGAAGGTCAAATGTACACTATCGTATGGTAACTGAGTACGGGGATATTACGCTGGGGGGGAGAGGAGCGGTGACCCGCCCCTCTCCCCCCCAGACCC
>JAISHJ010000060.1 GCA_031262625.1 Ruminococcus sp.
ATAATTATACCACTATAACAAACTAAATGCAAGACTTTTACTTAAAATTTGTTAGCACTTATAATGAAAAGTTTATTGCTAATTAGTTAATATAGTATAAACATTGTATAAATGATAAAAAATGTCACTTCGGAATATTTTTTTTCAATTTTCTATTGATTTTTATTTGTAGATATGTTATAATACACTCGTATACATCTATCGTCGTGAATTTTGACGAAAACAGGCATTTAATTGTAAAATATGACAAACTTTCGGATGTGATTTATGTTTTCACCGTGGGCGGTCTACGAATCCGCTTGGGATATAAGCGAAGATTTCCTAAAGAAAAACGGTATAAAAGCCCTTCTTCTCGATATCGACAACACCCTTTCCGTACACTGCGGCGGTACGCCCTTCCTGGAAGTTACAGGCTGGCTCGAAAGAATGAAAGCGGCGGGGATTAAGGTTATCCTCGTTTCAAATAATCACGCTCCGAGGATAAAACCCTTTGCCGAAAAACTCGACTTGCCATATGTAACCGATGCGAAAAAGCCCCTCCCTTTCGGCTACATCAAGGCACTCTTTGAAATCGGCGTAAAAAAACGCGAAGCAGCAGCCATAGGCGATCAGATTTTTACCGACATCATAGGCGCAAACCTTGCAGGAATCCGTTCAATCTTCGTTTTCCCGAAAGTACCGGAAACATCCCTGCCATTCAGGTTCAAGCGCGCACTCGAAAAGCCCCTCCTCCCCTCAAGGCGGCGGATAGGCGGTCGCTGACATATATTCTCACTTGCAATAATACTCAAATAATGATATAATATACTTTAATGAAAACTTATGTCGGGAGGAAAGCCAATGTTTTCGGGTGACATCTCAAAACTCGTTGAAAATGCAGTTGATGCTGCTTACTATAAACAACAGGTGATTACTAACAACATTGCTAATATCCAAACACCGGGCTATAAAGCGAAAACCGTTGAATTCGGAATAGTTCTTGATAATCAAATGAAGGTTGATAAAAACGGCAACCCTTCCGAAAGCGGTTCGGAGGGCTCCTATCGCAAAGCACGTCTCGGTGTTTATACATATAATCAGCCGAATACTCGAATGGAACTTGACGGCAACAATGTCGATATAGACAAAGAGCGCATTGCTCTTGCCGACGTGCAGTATCAATACTCCGCATTAATAGACTACATGAACGCCGGTTACATGAATATAAGGACTGCGCTCAACAGAAATTAGCGGGAGGAAATAGCAAGTGGCTTTCTTAAACAGCTTAAATATAGTTGAATCTGCACTTTCCGTTCAGCGTCTGCGGATGGATATAATTACAGAGAATATTGCCCATCAGGGTACTACAAACACGGTTGCAGGCGAAGACCCATACCGCCGTCAGCTTGTAGCAGTTGCGGACAAAAAAAGCTTCTCCGATGTTTTGGGCGAGTTCCAAAGCGGCAAAAGTTATCATGTGCGCGGAACTTACTATCTATCGAGAGGTCCTGTAGCAGAAACCCGCGGCGAGGGCGTAACCGCCACCGCAATAACAGGCGACGGAACTCCCTTTACCCCGATTTACGACCCCACAAATCCCGCCGCCGACGAAGACGGCTACATATACCAAACGAACGTAGACAACACCAAAGAACAAATCGACCTTATCGCCGCCCAAGCCGCATACGAAGCGAATAACTCCGCTCTCGCCGCCGTCAAGGGTATGTACACCAAAGCAATGAGCCTCAACGGAAGATAAAGCCGTGCAGTAACTGACGATGCGTGAGAATGACGTTGTGCAGGGCTGATGCTTTGCATGGCTGACGTTGTGCAGGGCTGAAGATGTGCAAGGCTGACGTTGTGCAAAACTGACAATACATATGAATCGTGATTAATTTTTAGGAGAAAATTATGCCAATCGGAAGTATAGCGCCAATCACTACAGGAATAGTTAATCTCCCCTCAATCTTTGCTGAACAGAATGAGCAGACCGAAAACGGAACCTCGGCTTTTTCCGATATATTCAAAAACGTTTACAGTCAGACTGTGGAAACAAATAACACACTTCAAGCCGATGCTATAAAGCTTATAAACGGCGAAATCGACGACCTTCATACTATCTATAACGATATGACCAAAGCTTCAATTGCAGTTGAGACTTTTGTTGCAGTCAAAAACGCAACGGTTGCTTCATTCCAGCAAATAATGGCAATGCAGATGTAATCGGAAAAGCAAAGAATTTCCCCGGGCGAAAATTTAACGTTAAAATGTTATGGCGGTGCGAGTTTTTACAATGAATGAGAGAATGAATAAGACGGTTACCGTCGTCAAGGAGAAATGGACGGGTCTTCCGAGAGCACGTAAGATAGTGTTAATAGTCCTCCTTGCCGCGATAGTAATTGTTGTGATTGCAGCAATAGTACTCACAAACCGCACGAACTTCGTTAAGCTTTACGATTCAATGGAGCAGAGTACTGCCGCGGAGATAGTAACGGCAGTGCAGGAACTGGGCTTTGAAGCGGAGATGCGTTCCGACGGTTCCGTATATGTACCGAAGGGTACGGAAAATACTATAGCAATGCAGCTTGCGGTGCAAGGTTACCCGCAGGATAATATAGCATATGATGCTTACATAAACAATGTTGATATGTTCTCCACCGAGTCGGAGAAGCAGGAGTATTTAAGACAGGCTACCGAACAGCGTATGAGCGCAATTATAGGTACTCTTGACGGTATAGAAAGCGCCACAGTTCAGCTTGCTATACCCTTACAGCAGAACACCGTTATAACTACATTCAGACAGCAGCCTGTTGCTACGGTTATTGTATACCTTCGTTCCCCTGAATCACAGCTTTCGTCAAGACAGATTCAAGGTATAAAAAATATAGTCAGAGCTGCAAATCCCGGACTGACGGACGAGAATATAACTATCCAAGACGGCGCGGGTATTCCGCAGATTTCAACGGAAGATACCGGCGGAACAGATGTCGATAAGCTTATAGAGCGGCTTTTATATAAAACCCGCCTTGAAAAAGACCTTCAGGAAAAAATTGATGCGCTCCTCCTGCCGATTTACGGCGACGGAGGTTTTACGGCGCGTGTTAATCTTATTCTTAATTTTGATACAAGAGCAGACGAAACTGTAAACTATTCCGCAGAGGACACCGATAATAATACCGGCGTTGTATCAAGCGAAAATTCCGCTAACGCTTCCGGGACTACTACCGCTGACGGAAACGTCGCGGGAGAAGAACCGAATACCGAACAATTCCCCGAAGGAACCGAAGCCGGCGAAGCGGGAAGCTGGACTGACAACAGCAATTCCGTTAATTACCTCGTTGACGTTTACCGCTCCCAAGTAGTAAAGGACGGTTACGATGTTGACGGTCTGTCAATTGCTGTCGCAATTTATACGGACTTTTTAACCCCCGCACAGATTGATACCTTGCGCGGAATGATTAGCAATGCCGCAGGTGTTGCGCCGGAAGTTTCTGAGCAGGTTGTGTCGGTTGCTAACTTTGCACCCTTTGTTCCCGAAGATCTTGAATCAGAAGAACAACCCGATATATTCTTCGGTCTCACCCTTAATCACCTTATAATCGCAGGTGCAATTCTCGTAATCCTCCTCATAGTAATGACAATGTTCATGGTGCTCCGCAATGTTACTCACAAGAAGCGCCAGAAAGCTTTCGAGAAGCGCATTATCGAATCCGGGCATTTCGACATGGGCGATGTTACGCCGAACGAAATCGAAAAAACCCTCTTCATGCTCAACAAAGACAAACCCGAAGCCGAAATTCCGTCACTTCTCGACGACGGCGTGGAGACGAAAGAGATTATTATCCGCAAGGAGATTGCGAACTTCGCCCGCCATTCGCCGGAAATCGTTGCTGCTTTGCTTCGTAACTGGATGACTATGTCTCCCGAAGAGATGCACAAGCAGGATATGAAGGAACATCCGAAGAAGGAATAACGCACCGCATTTTCAATTAGTATTTAGCACAGTGAAAACATCTTAGCGGTAAATACAAACTTGTACTCCGCTGTTTGGTTTAGGTATTATATTATGATGATAGTTGAAGTCAAGGACTTAAGCCCCGTACAGCGTGCGGCGATAGTCGTAACCGCAATCGGTGCGGAAGGCGCGTCGGAAGTATATAAACGTCTTGCCGATGAAGAGGTTGAAAACCTCACCGTCGAAATAGCATCGCTCCCATATGTTGACGTCGGAACTGTTAACGATATTCTTTCCGAGTTTTACGAGCTTTGCCTTACGCAGAAGGTTATTACCGAGGGCGGTCTCGATTACGCGAAGAATGTACTCGAACGCGCTTACGGACCCGAACTTGCACAGCGTCTCATGGATAAAGTATCGAAGACCATGCAGACGAAAGCATTCGAGTTCGTCCGCAAATCGGACTACAAAAACGTCCTTGCAGTTATTCAAAACGAGCATCCGCAGACAATCGCTCTCGTGCTCTCATATATAAGTTCGGAACAGGCTTCAAAGATACTCTCCGAACTTCCCAAAGAGAAGCGTGTTGAAGTTGTTGAACGTATCGCGAAGATGGAACCTGCAAGCCCGGAGACTGTAAAGTCTGTAGAAGCAACCTTAGAGCGGAAATTCGCTTCTATGGTTTCGATGGATCTTACAGAAGTCGGCGGTATAAACTACGTTGCGGATGTCCTCAATAAAGTTGACCGCGGTACTGAAAAATTCATCTTCGACGAACTCTCCGCGAAGAATCCCGTGCTTGTTGAAGAAATCAAGAAAAAGATGTTTGTGTTCGAGGATATTATGTCTCTCGACTCAATGTCAATACAGCGTTTTATCCGCGACGTAGAGATGAAGGACCTTGCGATAGCAATAAAGGGCGCAAATGCAGACGTTGCAGCTACACTTTACGCGAATATGCCCCAGCGTATGCAAGAGTCAATCCAACAGGAAATCGAGTACCTTCACAACGTGCGTATGCGTGATGTTGACGAGGCTCAACAGCGTATCGTGGGTATTATCCGTCACCTTGAAGAAGAAGGCGAACTTGTTATAGGCAAGGGCGGCGACGACGAAATTATCGCATAGGAATAATATGGATTATTTACTGCTTACTCTCGGCATAATTATAATAGTACTTCTTGCGGCAGTAATTATTTTACTGCTTCGCAAAAAGCAGGATAATATCGACATATCAAAACTGCTTTCAGAAGGCAGAAAAGAACAGCTTGAACAGCTTTCGACAATGCAGCATGGTATTCAGACAACACTCTTCCAAAACGCCGACCACATTAATGTAACAATTGAAAACCGCATAAAGTCTCTGCAAGAAAGCAACGAGAAGCGTCTCTCAGAGATACAGGGGATTGTTGACGAAAAGCTTCAAAAGACCCTTAATGACAGACTTTCACAATCGTTTGAAATGGTTACAAAACAGCTTGAGAGCGTAGGTCAGGGCTTAGGCGAAATGAAGACACTTGCCGCCGATGCGAAAAGCCT
>JAISHJ010000014.1 GCA_031262625.1 Ruminococcus sp.
GAATCTGTCGAGTCAATCTTCGGGATTTCTCACATAACTGTTGACGGGGTGACGGGCAAAATTTCCCCTGTTCCCGAAAATGACTTCTTTATAGAATTTATCGGCGATTCCATAACCTGCGGTTATGGGGTTGACGATCCTGTTAAGGAACATAATTTCTCCACCGCAACCGAAGACTTCACCGACACCTATGCTTACATAACCGCGGAGAATTTAAGTGCTGATTACAGTGCTGTTGCTTATTCCGGGCATGGTATCATTTCCGGTTACACCGGCAACGGCGTTAAGCAGCCCGGACAGATTGTTCCGAGATTTTACTCGAAAGTCGGTAATTCATACGATACAGCCGGCGGAAAAAATATTTCCGAAATTGAGTGGAGTTTCCCCCGCGAACCTGACTTGATAGTAATAAATCTCGGTTCAAATGACGACAGCTACTGCGGTAGTGACATCGAACGTCAGAGGGAATTCGTCGAAAAATACGTTGAATTTTTAGCAGAAATAAGGAAACTTAACCCGAACGCCGCTATACTTTGCTCTCTCGGAGTGTTAGGCGACAGGCTGTGCCCATGTGTTGAAGAAGCGGCGGCTTCATACACCGAAGACACCGGAGACAGTAATATTTATACCCTTCGCTTTGAGGTACAAAACGGCGAATTCGGCTACGCCGCAGACTGGCACCCCTCCGCCGGGACACATGAACAGATGGCAACTAAACTAACCACTTGGATTGAGAATAATATTATTATTTAACCAATTGAAAAAAACCTCTCGGAAACTGAACTGTCTCCGAGAGATTTTTTATCATTTATGCCAAAAGAAGTTTTCGCGATGCCGGAATCTTAAAGAGTGCTACTGCACCCGCAATGGTGAGAATCATCTCAGGCAGAATGTACGAACCATTATATGCAAGGGAATAAAGGTAAACATTCCAGCCTTCCGGACACCATGTTGCGAAGACAATTGAACCGGATATAAAATGACATACAAACCTGATTACCAAAGATAACGTTATTCCGGCGCAAATTCGCGGAACGGTTTTACTGCCGAAGATTCCGGATAAACCGAGTGCGGTAAAGGGCAGTATGTAATCGAAAGCAATACAGCCGATCCATGTTTTCAAGGTTAAGCCCCAAGTCATTATGCTCCCCAAGTCAAACATTATCTGCGTTAATGAGTATAAAAACGCACAGACAAGCCCCCATTTTACGCCGTATTTAAGCGAGAGAAGGCAGATAGGGAGCATGGAAAGAAGGGTTATAGAACCTCCGAGCGGTAATGCCATCAGCTTTATGTTTGACAGCGCGGCGGCGAGTGCGATTAGTATCGCGGAGGTTACGAGACGGACGAGAAGTCTGCTTTGCACTTGTGTGTTCATAAAATTACTCCTGAAAATAATTTCTGAATAATTAAAAGCTATAATTAAAAAGCAAATAAAAAAACGTTCACGGAAATCGTAAACGTTCAAAAAAGCTTTTAGCTTTGAATGCACCTACGACGGCATTATCCGTATCAGGTTACGGGTCAAAGCTATGATCGGATATTACTCCGAAATCTCAACCGCTTTATCTCAGCCTCGGTCAGTCAATCGACTGTATGAAGCCCCCCTATTCAGTTATATTTATTTTAGCAGAAAAAGATGAATAAAAAATAAAGTTTTTGTAGAATAATCGTTAACTTTTCTTTTGAAGTTTTGTTGACAGTATCGAAAGTCCGAAAAATAAAAATGTTGACAAACCTAAGACTAACGCTGACGACCAAAAACCGCTTGTGAAATCGCCGTAAGTAAAAGTCACTCCGAATATTCTGTAGATTTCCGTTCTCATATTTTCGTCCGGGAAAGCCGCAGAAAGTTCATCACCTATGATTGCAATTTTATACATACTTGCGGCGTGTGACATTGGGAAACATTTTATTACCCAACCGACACCTTCCGGCAGCTGACCTATCGGAATATAGATACCCATTATAAAGCCGATCAGAGTTCCGAGGACCGTTGAAAAAGCAGTGAATGCAGAGGGTGTTTTTATGAATGTCGAGAGAAAATATACAAAAGCGTTTCCGCACAGTACCGAGAGAATGAGTGTTATAAAAATCATACCGAAACTCTGTGCAGATGGTATTTCGCCGCCTAAAATCAGGATATAGCCCTGTGACAGAATAAGTGCTATTAATGTCATAATGCCGCTGCAAACAGCAGAGCCGATTATGTATGACAGAACGGTTTTTTCTCGCTTTACGGGAGATGTCAAAAAGTCTTTTCCCGCACCTGTTTTATCCATAACAGAAATACCGAGTGCACCCGCTGCTGCCGTTACGGAGGTAACTGCAACCATTCCCGGAAGAATTATCCCCGAAGCGATAACATCAAGTTTATCTTTTGTATCAGGCGACAGACCCGGTATATCGGCGAAGTTGTCAACCATCACGCCGCCTAAAAAAAGCGCGTATAAAGCAATGATTATAAATACTGCAAGTAATGAAAAAAATACGCTCGCTTTATCGCGGAAAAAAAGTGTTATATTTCTCTTAATTAACATCAGCTTAAGCCTCCGGTAAGATTTAAGAACACATCATCGAGTGTTCCGTTTATTATTTCGATATTCTCAATTTCGTCTTGATTATCAATTATAAAAGGTATCGCATCGGTTGTTCTCGCAAGGTCTTTCTCGAGCGTTTTACCGTTTTTATAAAGTACTTTCAGTTTGTCGGTACAAAACCGCTCTTTAAGCGAAACAGGCGTACCCTCTGCTCTGATTTCACCCTTCTCGATAACTACAATATTATCGCTTTCCGCCGCTTCTTCCATATAATGAGTAGTTAGGAAAACAGTTGTACCGTGTTCTTTTTGCAGACTGCGGATAAGATCCCATATATCACAGCGTGTTTTCGGATCAAGCCCGGTAGTGGGTTCATCAAGAAAGAGAATTTCCGGAGTATGTACAAGTGCGCGCGCAATATCAGCACGACGGCGTTGTCCGCCGGAAAGCGTTTTATAGCGACGGTCGGCATAGTCAATCCCGGTGAGTTTAATCGCTCTGTCTGCCGCTTCTGCGGTATTTTTTATTTCGGGGTAAAGGCTTGCGCGAACGCATAGGTTTTCATAAACAGTGAGTTCTTTGTCTAAAATGCTGTCCTGAAAAACAATACCGATTAGACCTCGGATTTTCTCTGAATCTTTTTCGATATCATATCCGCCGATATTAACCTGCCCGGATGTTTTCTGTAAAAGTGTTGTCAATACACTTATTGTAGTTGATTTTCCCGCACCGTTTGTTCCTAAAAATGAGAACAGCGAACCTTTTTCTACCGTAAAACTTATATCGTTTACAGCTTTTATATTTCCGTAATTTTTAACTAAATTCTCGACTTCAATAATCATTTTACCACCAAATAAAAAGAGTATAGGAATATAACCTATACTCAATATACTAAATCTAAACTATAAAATCAAGCGATTTTTTGTAAGTTGCATTTTCGTTATAGTAAGATGCAATTATTTCTGATTTTTAATCTTTTCATTAATCTTTTGGGCAAGCTTTTTTTCGCCGCGAAAACCGATATAAGTTGTTGTACAAAAAACCAACAAGAAAAATGTTATGAAGAAAGGCAGTTGTCTTATTTCAAGCCAACCGAAAAGCAACAGCAATACTACAACAACAGCAACAGTAAAGACAAAATGTAAAATCCGTCTTATGATAAATTCACGGCGCGACGGGTCTTTTTTTGAAAACAATATCATTGCCGGGATGACAGAGCAAAACGAGAGGAGAGGTATTTTCAACAGATAATCGGGAGTGATATTTTCACCGGGAAAATAGATATACAAAACCGCGGCAACAAACAAAGTAATAAATGTATTTATAACACAAAACGCAAGGAAATACCATTTCAGTTTTTTCATATCCCGAACCTCCGCTTAAGTGACGATACGTAAGAACGCGAAATAATAACCTTTTCTTTGTTATCAAGTTCTGCGATAAACCGCCCTCCGCCTGCCGGGCTTACGCTCTTTATCTTTGAAACATTAACAAGCGTTTGCTTCGATATGCGTAAAAAATCACCGCTCGACAGAATCTCTTCTGCTTCGTAAAGTTTAAGTCTGCTTTGGTAGACTTTTTCTTTAGTGTAGATGAATGTTTTAAGATCAACGCTTTCTGCGTAGTAAACTTCTTTTGTGTCGAGAATAAAGCTTTCGCCATCCGAAAATACTGTAAGCGAGTCCGGGCATTTGAGGAGATTTACCGCCTTAACGGTATTGTCCGTCAAACTCCGAACCCGCAAAATACAGGTTTCTTCTTCATCGGGTGCTATGTTTTCGATTATTATTTTCATATTCTATGTAATAATTTTTCGGTATTCCATCGAGTGAAATACCGAAAAATCATATTGTTGAGTTCTACTCGTACCAAACTACGTCAATCCATTTGTTCAGGAAGTCGCGTTCGCTGTCGATTTTCTTTACAGATTGTGTTGCGGCTACAATCGGCAGCCATTTTTGAACATAACGCTTGTCACGTCCGCTCTTTTCGCAGTATATGTCAAAGTAGCGATCGGCTATGTCGGTATTGCCTTTTAAGCAGAAAAGAAGATATGTGCGGGCAACGTCTGCGGAAGCGTTGCCTTGTGTTGCGTGCGCCCAGTCAAGGATAAAGGGTGTGCCGTCCTCGGTTATGAGGATATTTGAAGGATTAAAGTCACCGTGACAGAGCCGTATTTTCGTCGGCATTGCTTCAAGCCGCATTGAAAGTTCCCACTTTGTATCGCCGTCAAGGTCGGAATCGGTAATCTTTTGGTTGAATTTATCCTTCATTTTACGAAGACCGGGGCAGTGGTGAGCGTGAATACTCATCTGTAGGTCGGTGAACATATTAAGATATTCATCAATTTTGTCGGGGTTATCTTTTATCAGCTTCGAGAGCGGAGTACCCTCGATATATTTTGTGACGATAGACCACTTTCCGTCAACAGTGTTTACGCCGAGAAGCTTCGGAACGGCAATACCTGTTTCCTCTACTCTGGCAAGGTTCAAAGCTTCGTTTAATATATCCGCTTTGGAGTAATCTGCGTCAAACATCTTTATCGTTTTGTCGTCTTCACGCAGTATTACCTTGTGGGATCTGGTTGCGATAGTTATAGTTTCGTTCATTATTAATTCCCCCTTACACTGCTTCATGTTCGCCCTTGAAGGCGTTGATATACATCTGACGGATTTCTGCTATAAGCGGATAGCGCGGGTTTGCGCCTGTACACTGGTCGTCAAAAGCGTTTTCAGACATCTCGTCAAGTGTCTTATAAAAATCGTCTTCGGAAACGCCGTAGTCGGCAATTGTATGCTTAATTCCGATTTCTTCCTTAAGCGCTTTAATCTTCGCGATTAAGCCTTCCATGAGTTCGCCTGCATTTTTACCGGCAACGTTAAGTTCTTTTGCTACTTCTGCGTAACGCTCTTTCGCGCAAGGGTGGTCGTAAGCAGGGAAAGTTCCCATCTTAACAGGAGTTTCGGAGGAGTTGTAGCGGATAACCTCTTCGATTAAGAGCGCGTTTGCGATACCGTGGGGAATGTGGTGGTAAGCTCCGAGCTTATGCGCCATAGAGTGACACACGCCGAGGAATGCGTTAGCAAAAGCCATTCCCGCCATTGTCGCCGCATCAGCCATCTTTTCGCGTGCTAAGATATTATGCGCGCCCTCATTATAAGCGGCAGGAAGATACTTAAAGATGTTTTGCAGCGAGCGTATAGCAAGCCCGTCTGTGTAGTCGGTCGCCATTACCGAGACATACGCTTCAAGACAGTGTGTAACTGCATCTATACCGGAAGCGGAGGTTAAACCTTTCGGCGCGTTCATCATCATGTCCGCATCGACAATCGCCATCTTCGGAAGCAGTTCATAATCTGCAAGCGGGTATTTTATGCCCGATTTTTCATCGGTAATAACCGCGAAGGGAGTAACTTCGGAACCTGTTCCGGCGGAGGTAGGAATCGCGATAAAATACGCCTTCTCCCCCATCTTCGGGAACTTGTAAATACGCTTCATAATATCTGAAAAGCGCATTGCCATGTCTTCAAAATCACATTCGGGATGTTCGTAAAGCACCCACATAATCTTTGCGGCATCCATTGCCGAACCGCCGCCCACAGCGATAATAACGTCCGGCTCGAATGAACGCATCTGCTCCGCGCCCTTTTCGGCGGACTGAAGTGTAGGGTCGGGCTTTACGTCAAAGAAGGTTGTATGGTCGATACCGAGTTCGTCACGCTTTGAAGTAATAGGCTTAGTGAAGCCGCTCGTAAAGAGGAATTCGTCGGTTACGACAAAAGCGCGCTTTTTCCCTGCCATTTCTTCGAGTGCTGTTGGGAGGCAGCCTTTTTTTATAAATACTCTTTCGGGAGTTCTGAACCACTGCATATTTTCACGTCTTTCGGCTACGGTTTTAATATTTAGGAGATGCTTTATTCCGACGTTTTCGGAAACGCTGTTTCCGCCCCAAGAGCCGCAGCCGAGGGTTAGTGACGGCGTAAGCTTGAAGTTATAGAGGTCGCCGATACCGCCCTGTGACGACGGGGTATTTATAAGGATACGCCCGGTCTTCATGCGGGAACGGAATTCGCGAAGTTTCTCCGTTTCGGAAACAGGGTTAACGTAAAGCGAGGAAGTGTGACCGTAGCCGCCGTCCGCGATAAGATGCTCAGCTTTTGAGAGTGCATCCTCGAAATTTTCCGCCTTATAAAGCGCAAGAACAGGAGAAAGCTTTTCATGAGCAAATTCTTCCGAAATATCAACGCTCGTTACTTCGCCTATCAGTATTTTTGTGTATGCAGGAACGGTTATTCCTGCCATCTCGGCAATTGTTGTAGCTTTTTGTCCTACAATTTTTGCGTTAACGGAGTTGTTGATAATAATCGTCTTGCGTACTTTTTGCGCTTCTTCTGCGGACAGAATATGACAGCCGCGCACGATAAATTCCGCCTTCACCTTCTCGTAGACGTCTTGCAGTACTATACAGGACTGCTCCGAAGCGCAAATCATACCGTTATCGAAAGTTTTTGAGTGAATAATCGAATTTACAGCAAGGATAACATCTGCACTGCTGTCTATTATCGCAGGGGTATTGCCTGCGCCAACACCGATTGCGGGCTTGCCGGAACTGTAGGCGGACTTAACCATACCCGGACCACCTGTCGCAAGGATTATGTCCGCATCGTGCATAACCATATTCGTCATTTCAAGGCTCGGTACGTCTATCCAGCGTATAATCCCCTCGGGTGCACCGGCTTTTACAGCCGCTTCGAGTACAATTCTTGCCGCTTCGATAGTACATTTTTTCGCTCTCGGATGAGGTGAAATAATAATCGCGTTCCGGGTTTTGAGTGCAAGAAGGCACTTAAAAATCGAAGTAGAAGTAGGGTTAGTGGTGGGTATAACCGCCGCGATAACGCCGATTGGCTCGTATATCTTCGTTATACCGTACGCTCTGTCTTCTTCAAATACGCCGACAGTTTTTGCATCTTTGTATTTGTTATAGATATACTCCGAAGCAAACTGGTTTTTTATAACCTTATCTTCAACCACGCCCATACCTGTTTCGGTAACTGCCATCTTCGCTAAAGGTATACGCGATTTAGCCGCCGCAGTCGCTGCCGCCGTAAAAATTTTGTCCACCTGCTCTTGAGTGTAATGCGAGTAAATTTCCTGAGCCTTTTTAAGCTCTTTAATCGCCGCCTCAAGTTTTGCTACATTATCAATGAGTTCCAAAAAAACATCTCCCGTTAATTTATTAGCTTTTTAACCGTGCTTATCAGCACTGCTCTGTATGCAATTTCGTGTCTAACAGCTTAAATTCAGTGTCCATATATTTATTAAGTGCATCCGCTAAGTAAAGCGAACCGCCTATAATAACCATTCCATCGGTTCCCGCTATCGCCATTGCTGTACGCACCGCTTCGCTTACCGGGGAAATGCGCGCTCTCTTAAAGGACTGTGCAAGCTTCCCGGCGCTTACTGTACCCGGCATAAATCCGTCAACACATATTGCTGTGTCGATATAACGGCAAATTTCCGATAATGAAGAATCATAATCTTTATCCTCCCGCATACCGACAATCATTACCGTTCGTGCTATCTGCGGTGTATCGCAGAGACCGCGTACAAATGCGGCAAGGCTTCTCATTCCGTCGGGATTATGCGCTCCGTCAAGGATAATAAGAGGCTTATCATGTATTATTTGACAGCGCGAGTGTAAATATGCGCTCGAAAACCCTTCGTACAGCACTGAATACTTAATTTTGCTAAAACCGATTTTTCTAAGACTTTCAAGCGCTTCAATTGCCGTAACGGTGTTCAGCACCTGATGAAGCCCCGCCATTTTCAGTTCATACTGACGATGCTTATATTTAAATGTACTGCCGGAAATTCCGCTTTCGATTATTTTCAGCTTGTCGAGGTCGGGTTTGACAAGGTCAGAGTTTTGTTTAAGAGCGGTTTTCAGTATAATCCGCTCCGCTTCCGGCGGATTATTCGGGTAGGCAACCGTAACCGTACCGGGTTTAATTATCCCGGCTTTCTGCTCGGCAATTTCAGTTAACGTATTCCCTAAAATCGCGGTATGGTCGAAAGAAATTGAAGTTATTACCGAAACAAGTGTCGTCTTAACTATATTTGTACAGTCAAGGAGTCCGCCTATCCCTGTTTCAAGTACTACTATATCACAGTTTTGCGAGACAAAATACAAAAACGCGATAATAGTCGTCAGTTCAAACTGCGAATAACGTACACTCTCCATGTCAAACACGGGCTTTATATACTCGACAATTCTGATAAGAGTATTTTTAGGTATATTTATTCCGTTTACGCGTATACGTTCGCTCCATTCGCGGATATAGGGGGAGGTGAATTCCCCCGTAATATACCCTGCCTTTTTAAGCGATTCGGAAAGCATACGTACAGTCGAACCTTTTCCGTTTGTCCCTGCAACATGGATAAACTTCATTCTATCCTGAGGATTGTCAAACTTCGCGGCAAGAGACGCAAAGCGGTTTAGTGAGACTACCGGCTCTCCGAGTTTAGGGAAAGAGCCGATATACTCCATGGTTTCATAAAAATTCACGATATTTTATTTGAGCAGACTGAGCGATTCAAGGATTTTTTCCATCTTTTCTTTCGCCGCCGCAAGTTTTTGTTCCTCAGCTTCAATCTGTGAAGCCGGTGCCTTTGAAGTAAAGCCGGGATTAGAAAGCTTACCGCTCGAAAAGTCAATGTCCTTCTGTACTTTAGCCTTTTCTTTAGTTAATCTTTCAAGCTCTTTTTCCCTATCAACAAGTTCGCCGAAGGGTATAAACAGTTTTGCATCGGCTGTAATTGCAGTAACCATTCCGTCTGTGTCGGAGGCTTTTTTTACCGCCGTAACGGAGGAACAGTACGCAAGCTTCATTATAATTTCGGCAGTATCGGTAAAAAGCTTCTCGTTCTCTGTTTCGGCGATAAGTTTCGCCTTTACGGAAGGCACTACATTCATCTCGGCGCGTTTAATACGTATCGCCTTAATTGCTTCGATGACTTTACCGAATTCGCGTTCGTCTTCCGTAAATTCGTATTTTTTGTCGAAAACAGGGTAACTTTCAAGCATAATCAAGCTGTCATGGATATGGGAATATATTTCCTCGGTTATAAACGGCATAAACGGATGCAGAAGCTTAAGGATACGTTCCAAACACCAAAACAGGATATTTAGAACGTCAGCTTTATTTTCTGACATAAGTCTCGGTTTAGTTATCTCAATGTACCAATCACAGTAAACGTCCCAGATAAAATCATAAAGATTCGATGCAGCTATACCGAGTTCAAATTTTTCAAGGTTTGCGTTTATATCCGCAGTCAGAGTATTTAGTTTACTGATTACCCACTTATCCTCAATCCGAAGATTATCGGGCAGACCTGTCGGAGTAAAATCTTCGGGAAGGTTCATAATAAGGTAACGGGAAGCGTTCCAAAGCTTATTCGCGAAATTACGCGCAGCCGTAAGCTTTGCTTCATCAAAACGCATATCATTACCCGCGCCGTTCCCGGAAACGAGCATATAGCGGAGGGCATCCGCACTATAACTGTCGATTACTTCGAGCGGCTCAATACCGTTGCCAAGTGACTTCGACATCTTTCGCCCCTGCTCATCTCTGACAAGCCCGTGAATAAGCACAGTATTAAACGGTACTTCTCCGGTAAGTTCAAGCGCAGAAAATACCATACGAATTACCCAGAAAAAGATAATATCGTAACCGGTTATAAGAGTGCTTGTGGGGTAAAAATAATTAAAATCGGGGGTTTTGTCCGGCCAGCCGAGGGTGGAAAAAGGCCAGAGCGCGGATGAAAACCACGTATCAAGGGTGTCTTCATCCTGACGGAGAGGTTTTCCGCATTTCGGGCATTTCGGAGAATTTTCAGCAGTAACTATAGTATCGCCGCAATCGTCGCAGTAAAATGCCGGGATTCTATGCCCCCACCAAATCTGTCTCGAGATACACCAGTCGTTTATATTATCAAGCCAGTGGTAGTAAATTTTGTCGAAGCGTGACGGTACAAACTTAGTGTCACCCTTTCTTACTGCTTCTATCGCAGGCTCTGCAAGGGGTTTCATCTTCACAAACCATTGTGTGGAAACTTTCGGCTCAACTACCGATTTGCAACGTGAGCAAGTACCTACATTGTGACTATGACTATCAATTTTTACAAGGAAGCCGCCGTCTTTAAGGTCTTTTACAATCTTTTTGCGCGCATCATACCTGTCCATGCCGGCGTATTCGGGGAATTTTTCCGAAACAGTTCCGTCATCATTCATCATGCTGATAATAGGCAGGTTATGTCGTTTCCCTACCTCAAAGTCGTTCGGGTCATGGGCAGGGGTAATCTTTACGATACCTGTTCCGAAGTCTGTTTTAACATAATCATCCGCCACAACCGGAATTTCACGGTTAACGAGCGGGAGGATAAGTGTTTTCCCCACAAGGTCTTTGTACCGCTCATCATCAGGATTAACCGCAACGGCAGTATCACCTAACATCGTCTCCGGGCGAGTTGTAGCTATCTCTATCCAATCGGACGTGTCTTTAATCTGATAGCGGATATGCCAAAAATGTCCTTCCATCTCCTCATGGTCAACCTCTGCATCGGAAAGTGAAGTTTTGCAGTTAGGACACCAGTTAATCATCCGCTCGCCGCGGTATATTAAGCCCTTCTCATAAAGCTTAACGAAAAACGCCTTAACCGCCTTGTTACAGCCTTCGTCCATGGTAAAGCGAAGTCTGTCCCAGTCGCAGGAAGAACCCATCTTCTTAAGCTGTGATATAATTCTGTCGGCATAGGTTTCCTTCCATTCCCAAGCGCGTTCTAAAAATTTCTCGCGCCCCATTGCTTCCTTAGAAGTACCCTCTTTTTTAAGCTGTTCAACAATTTTAACTTCGGTAGCAAGTGCGGCATGGTCAGTCCCGGGAAGCCAGAGTGCAGAATATCCGCTCATACGCTTATAGCGAATTAAGATGTCTTGAAGCGTACAGTCAAAGGCGTGACCCATATGAAGCTGCCCTGTAACATTCGGTGGCGGGATTACTATAGTATACGGCTTCTTTTTCGAGTCAATCTCAGCATGGAATGCCTTCTGCTCTTCCCATTTTTTATATATTCTGTCTTCAATTTCGCCGGGTTTATATACCTTTTGCAGTTCTTTTATCATCATTACTCTCCGGAATAAAATTAATAATTTACAGATATTTTTCCATTATTTTACATGGCGCTTATTATATAATTATTATACCATATTTTAATTTCAAAGTCAAGCCCATCGGTAAAATGTTAAATTTTGTATATAATTATTACAAATTGGGTATATTCTCTATACATTAAACATAATTTACATACAAGGAGTGATTAGTTGAAAACGCATCAATATGTATCAGTCACCTTTGCATTGATGATTCTTTGCGCTTATACTGTTTTTTTCGCGGAAACTCCCGACAGCGTAAATGCTTTAACCGCCGAACCTGCCGTAATGGCTGTAAATATGAATAGGAGTACCGAAAAAAATATTACCGGTATAAAAGCGGGACAAACTCCCGCCGGACAAGCCCATGTGGGACAAAATCCTTCGGGCGTAGTTCCCTCCGGAATTGTTCCCGCCGGAAAGGTTCCTGCTGAATATTACTACAACGTAATTAATTCTATTTTTAAAGAAGAACCGAAGATAGAAACACTCGATACAGTTTACGCAGTGCCGTGGCAGAACTCGGACTTCAAGGCTTATATGCCTTACGACAGCATTACAGACAAAACTGCTCCCCAATGGCATTACCGCCAAAACGCTTGGACCGACAGTAATGGTTTGCGAAGAGTCGATTCCGATTATCTTGTAGCTATGGGGACATACTATACCGAAAAGGTAGGCGAACGCTTTAAGATTACCCTCGATACGGGGAACGTTTTTACCGTTACTGTCGGTGACATAAAAAACCCCGCACATACCGACCGATATAATATGTATACATCGGTTAAGGATAATTACGGTAATTTTTATTCGGCAAATGTAGTTGAATTCATCGTCGATACCGACAGGCTTGATTCCCGCGCAAAAAAACTCGGTACTGTAAGCTGTCTTGATGGTCTCGACGGAAATATTGAAAAGATCGAGAAGATTGCAGAAGATGCATAAAATTAAAGTTACAAAACCGCTTGACTGCGAATACGTTGATGTCTTCATTATCGGTTCAGGTCCGGCGGGGCTTTCCGCCGCTATCTACGCCGCAAGAGCCGGCGCAAAAACAATCATTGCCGAGCGTGAAAATATCGGCGGACAGATGACACAAGTTTCGGATATAAAAAACTATCCGGGTTTTTCCGAAATATCCGGGAGTGAACTTGCCGCAAGGATGCGCGAACAGGCTATAGAATCCGGCGCTCTCATAGATGAATTTTGCAGTATAAAATCGGTTGATCTGCGAAGGAAAGTTATCGCCTGCAATAGTAGTTATAACAGTCGTTTTTACAGGGCAAAGTCGATAATCATCGCGGCAGGGACAAAGCAAATTCCGCTTAAGGTTCCGGGAGCGGAAAAACTCCTCGGAAAGGGTGTACATTACTGTGCCCTTTGCGACGGTCACCTTTACAAAGAAAAGACAGCTGCAGTTATCGGCGGAGGAAGTTCCGCGCTTACGGAAGCGATATATCTGTCAAAAATAGTTAAAACCGTCTATGTTATCCGCCGCAAAGACTATTTCAAAGCGGAAAAAGCACTTCTGTCACAAGCGGAAAATACCGATAATATCAAGATACTCTATAACACGGATATTGTGTCACTTTCGGGCGAAAAATCCCTTGAAACTATTAATGTAAGCAACACGAAAACCGGTGAAAACTATCCGCTTTCGGTTTCGGGGCTGTTTGTTTATGTCGGAAGCACGCCGCAGACGGAACTTTTTACCGATTATATTCGCTCCGACGGTATAGAGACCGACGGCGGCGGCTTCATAGTAACTGATGAAAATATGGAAACGTCATTAAAAGGGGTATTTTGTGCGGGAGATATTCGCGCAAAGGATATACGGCAGATTTCTACCGCTGTGGGCGATGGTTCAATTGCCGGAATTTATGCTGCAAAGTTTTCGGGTAAATAATACACAGTTGTCTTGTGAAATTCCGTTTTGAAAAACTTTATCATATCCGGTTTTCACACAATAGTAAGTTATAATTTTCCGATATATTCGGCGATGAGCATAGAAACGTCAGCATCTATTTTTCCGTCGGTAAACGCTGAAATATCGTTATAGACATTGTCGCAGATTTCCTGAATATCCATATCAGCAGAGCGGTTAAGCGCCTCACAGAGATTATCTTTGCTGTAGACATCTCCGCTTTCGGATAACATTTTAAGTACACTGTCAGAGTAGATAAATATCCTGTCATGCCAATTAAGCTTTCTTGTTTCGGATTCATAACGTACACTGTCAGCCAGTGCAAGCGAGTTATTCGGTTTAATGGGCATTTGCTCCCATTTTTTATCGAAAGTTTTTATGAACGGCGAATGTAATCCTGCCGTAATGTAGTTAAGTTCACCGTTTTTCAAATCAAGATAGCCTAAAAATGCACGAACCGAGTGTTCGGTTTTTCTTTTTTCAAAGAGAATATTGTTAACGGTGTAAAAAATCTCTTCAAGAGTTTTCCCGTTCCGCGCTCCTTGTTCCATAAGTGTCTTCGCGATAAGCATCATTACCGCTGCCGCAATTCCGCTTCCGGAAACTTCAGATGCGATAATAACAATTCTGTCATCGGCAGACGGGAAATAATTGTAAAACGCACTGTTCGTACCCGCAACATCCTTAGTAGTACCATATATATCAATTTCTGTACGTTCAAGATAACCGGGAACAATATGCGGGAATGCTGTGTCGCGAATATCCTTCACAACGGAAAGTTCCGCTCTTGCACGTTCTTTATCTGCGGTAGACTTTTCAAGTTCTGAAATAAACCCGCGCAGACGTTCCGTCATAAGGTTATATGAATCGGCAAGGGCTTCAAGTTCGTCGCCTGTACGTATATTTATCTGTGAACTTATAGTGTAATCGTTCCCGATTTTTGAAACTTCTTCCGTAAGCTGTTCTATCGGCTTTGTAATATTTTTCGAGAAACGTGTTGCCATAATAATTATATCAAACGCCGCTACTGCTACTGCTATAAACGTGATCGTTAAGCCGTAAGTAAAGTTTCTGTTGACTTCTGCATTAATAGCATTATTGAGTACAATAAGACTGTCCCTTAAGGCTACAGCATCCCTTTCTGCTCCTTCAACAGGCGTAAGTACGCCGACTGAATAGTCCATATCACCGCAGGGAGCATACGCAAAATAAATCCGTTCGCCGTGATAGGTTATTATTTCGCTCCCGGAATTTACTGTAGCAGCTGATCTCGCGATAAATTTCTCGCCCGGACCGCCCATATCGTTAAAATTCATCTCACCGTTTACGTAGTTACCTTCTTTGTCATAGATAAGGTTGCCATCCCTGTTTACAAGAAATGTTCTTGTACCTTCGTCAACCGAATCACCGATAACGTCCGCAAGGTCGGCAATATCATTGCCGTTTGTGTTATATTTCATGGTCACAAGCTGTGCAGTAAGCTTCGCAACGGCAAGGTTATAGGCACGAATATCGGAACGGATAGTATTAGTACTGCTGTTTGCGGCGGTACTCCCCATCTGTTCGGAAACGCTTGTAATGCTTTGCTTCATCAGTGTCATCGTCCGCCATGAAACGACACCGACAACGAGTAGCGGCAGTACCGAGATAATAAGCATCAGAACAATTATTCTTGTTTTAATCTTATGAAACATATTTCCTCCGTTTTTTCAGTCTGCTGTTTATTTTATCGCGGATAAGCGCCCGATATTTATTACATTACCGGTTCAAAACGTATGCGAATTGCCGGGAGTTTTTTTGCTTCGTAGTAGTAGTTACTCTGCCAGTCACCGCCCTGTGAAGGGTCGTTCTCACCGCTTGCGGGAGGAGCGAAAATTTTCAGGGTTAAATCTGTCGGAGAAACTATCGGCTTATCGAAAAACGCACTCATAAAGTCGATATTTTTCGCCTTAGGTGATTTATAGAACCATCTGCCGTTAATCTCCATTATGTA
>JAISHJ010000093.1 GCA_031262625.1 Ruminococcus sp.
AACGAAAAAGAAGGCAAATATTACATCAACAGGGGCAAAATTGTTGACGGTAAACTCCTAATAAGCACCGCGCAGACAGGAACATTCCTCATTTGCGATAAACCGCTGAAATAATGTTCTACGTGGAACAGCCGCCCGAAGTTTTCGGGCGGCTGTGAGTTTCTTACCCTACATTAGAAGGGATTGAAAGTCTGTCAATCATCTTGTTAAACAGTGTAATATGTAGTTCTTCGTCGCCGATTATTCTTGCTAAAAGGTCTATTAATGCTTGATTTTTAAGCTTTGAGATTATTCTGCGGTAACTTTCTATGCAGTCATTTTCGGACTGTATGTCGGTCTTTAGCTTTGAAACAAGGTCGGTACTGTACTTGATGTTCTTAGCCGTCCAATACGAAGGTTTGCCATATCGTGAAATGAGGTCAACTGTTCCGCCGAGCTGTTTTATACAGCTTCCGAGCATATCGAGGTGGAACATTTCTATTATCCCTATCTGTAAAATATCGTGAGAAATGTCGGGGTTTGTTCCTGCGCTGAATATGTGGTGGGTAACATATTGCGAAAGTGCCGTCATCTCCGAATTTACCCCTGCATAGGCTAATGTGAGCAGGGCGGCTTCCTCCGCGTTCGGCGCGAGATTTACAGGGACGGGGTAGGGGTCTGAAAGATGGTAGGGAGCCATATCGGCATCCATAGGTTGGTCGCGGGTTATTATCTTCATCTTTTTCCTCCGATTAGGTTATTATTTACAGTATATGCTTCAAAGGAGGAACTGTTCCAAATACTAAAGCCGCCCGAATTTTTCGGGCGGCTTTAGTGTTTATTTAATAAATGCTACGTAGATAAGATTAATTCCCGATAGAACAGTAAGAATTAATAATATCTTTTCTACACTGCGAGAATGTCGGTATTTACCTGATTTAAAATAGTCTATAACAGTAATAATCGCGAAGAAAAGAAAAAGTATTATCGAACCGTGAGTATTAAACATAAAATATCTCCGAAATAGTTTTCGCTAAACGGAAAAGATACAAAACAAAAGCCCGAAAGCAACATTTTCCTAAACGGAAAAGGGCAAAATCCAAAAAATAAACAAGAATAATGTATAAAGTCCGGGAGAGGGAGGGGGTAGTGTGGCGCAGCGCCACCCTGGGGAGTGAGAGGGGAGTGTGGCGCAGCGCCACACTGTCACCGCTCCTCTCCCTCCCCCAACGTATCATCCCCGTACCCAGTACCCAGTACCTTAATGGTGGAATAAGCGAATTCCTGTAAACGCCATTGCAATACCATATTTATTGCAGGTATCTATTACGTTATCGTCGCGGATTGAGCCTCCCGGCTCTGCTATATATTCCACGCCGGAGCGGTGAGCGCGTTCTATGTTGTCGCCGAAGGGGAAGAATGCGTCTGAGCCGAGGGCTACGGCAGTGTTTGTTGCGAGCCATGCCTTTTTCGCTTCGCGAGTGAATTCCTTCGGCTTAGTTTTGAAGATATTCTGCCATACGCCTTCGGCTAAGACTTCTTCGGAGTCGTCTGAAATATAGACGTCGATTGCGTTGTCGCGGTCGGGGCGGCGGATGTTATCTACGAACTGTAGTCCTAAGACTTCTGGGGACTGCCGCAGGTACCAGTTGTCGGCTTTCTGCCCGGCGAGACGGGTGCAGTGGATGCGAGACTGCTGCCCTGCGCCTATGCCTATAGCCTGACCGTCTTTTACGTAGCAGACGGAGTTAGACTGCGTGTATTTTAGGGTAATCAGAGAGATTATGAGGTCTTCCATCTTGTCGGGAGGGATATTTTTATTTTCTGTAACTATATTCTTTAGGAGTTCGGCGTTGATTTTGAGTTCATTCCTGCCCTGCTCGAAGGTTACGCCGAAAACGTCTTTAGTTTCCACCGGCGCGGGGGAGTAATTTTCGTCAATTTTTATAATGCAGTATGTGCCTTTGCGCTTGCTTTTCAGTATCTCGAGTGCTTTTTCGGTGTAGCCCGGAGCGATTACGCCGTCCGATACTTCAACCTGAATAAGCTTTGCGGTTGATTCGTCACACTCGTCCGAAAGCGCGATAAAATCGCCGTAGGAAGACATTCTGTCCGCACCTCTTGCTCTCGCGTAGGCGCAAGCTAAAGGCGATAATTCCCCGTCGCCTGTGAAGTAGATTTTACGGAGGGTATCGGAAAGAGGTCTTCCGATTGATGCTCCGGCGGGGGAGACGTGCTTAAAGCTTGTAGCCGCAGGAAGTCCGCAGGAAGCTTTCAGTTCCTTAACAAGCTGCCAGCCGTTGAAAGCATCAAGCAGATTAATATACCCGGGCTTGCCGTTTAAGACTTCTATCGGTAACTCACCATTTTTTACATATACCGACGAGGGCTTCTGATTAGGATTACAACCGTATTTAAGTTCCATGGACGCGCTGGGGGGGAAACTTTCTGAATAAAGTTACCCCCCCAGACCCCCCTTTCAAAGACTTTTTCGTCTCATTCTCTTTTTAATTCTTTTCTGAAATCGTTCCGCTTTTGTTTTGAGAAAGCGTTCGGATTTTGCGAAATCGTTCCGCTTTATTTATTCTTGTTTACTATTTTGTCTGTATAACTACCTGTAGCAATGTTTATGTATCTTACGAAAAGCGAGATTTTATTTGCTTCATTTAGGTTTTCCCAAATATCGGCGGTGAATTCTTCAATGCTGTCCTTTGTAGCTATTGCTGTCGGCTCACCGTAAAAACATTCGGGCGGGTTGCCGTCGCATTTGTAGGTGTGGATGAAATGCCCCACGCCCTTTACTGCCGGCTTGTAAGTATATAAGAAGCGGTTACAGCTTTCGGGATTGCCGTCCGCTGATTTGAGGATTGACAGCGCGTAATTAAAGCCGTCTTCGTCTTTAAGCCTTACTACTCCCGAAATTCTGGGGGTGTAAATCGGCGGGTCGGGTTCAAACTCTCTGCATTGCAAAGACTCCTCAAAGGTCTTCTGCGCATCAAGTCCGTGATAGATAGTGTCGGTCTGGTCGCCGTTTGTTACTATATGCTTGTTTCCCAAAACGCGCACTGCGTTGTAGATTACGAGAGAAGGGTCTGCCATCTTTGACGGGTCGAAAGCTTCGGTGCGCACGCCGTCGGCAGTCTTCACGAAGACACGGTTGCGGCTGTTTTCACTTCTGCCCATGATAAAGTAGGCGATTACAGCGTTTTTGCCGTCAGGGCTTCTCCCTATTACTATGCCGCGCCCGGGGTAAGCGTTTTCCGAGAGCAGTTTTTTTAAGTCTTTCATTTATAACCTCTTTTTAATCAGTGTTTAGTTTGGATTATAAGGTCCTAGCTTCTCATATATAAGTAAGTCTATCCCTCTTTTGCAGCACACTCGCGGAACACCGAACCAAACGTTTAGTTTATATTCACAGCAATTTACGCATTTTCTGCGCGGGTCACCCGGGTCGAGTTGGTGCCGGGTTTGATTATAGTAGAAAAATACGCAGTGGTCTACTCTCCATTGAAGCTCTTCTTCGGTGTCGGGACCTTCTGAAAGCGGCTTTCTGCCATTTCCGCCGGAAATAAGATCAAGCTGTTCTTCTGTGAGGGTTATTCCGCGCTCTTTGGCGAGTTTTAACAGTTCCTCCGGATTCGGGATTACTTCTTCAAACTGCTCACTCGTTGCTTCTTCCGCGGTTAATTGTTCTTCCTTATTCATATTAATCTCCTTATGAATTATAGTTTTTTAACCTTTCGGTTTACTATTTAATGTACCTGCCTTAAAAAACGCCGTTATCAAGTCCCATACAGAAAAGCTTGTCGCCGGTATAACTGTTTTCGCACTGCTCACAGTACGAAACGCCTGCCGAACGTGAGCGGCTCATCGAATAATGTCCGCAAAAATCCTTAGCTTTCCACGGCTCTTTAATATACCTCTTGCCGCTTGGCTTTGTTCCTACGCAATCCGCCATGCTTTGCGGCTCGGGGTCTTTATCGCAGATTCCTCCGCCCGCAACCGCAAGGTTTTCAAGTTCCTCGTCCGAAAGGCTTATGTATTTTTCCGCCTGTGCTTCATCAAGAGTAATTCCGCGCTCGGCGGCTTTTTTGATAAGGTCTTCTTTTTTCATAAAAGCATTTCCTCTATACTTGTTCCCAAGCCGCTTGGTTAGTACACTTGACCTCTGTGGTGTCGAAAGCATAAGCTTTGACAGAGTATGCGTGTTTACAGAATTGGCACGCGTTTCGCAAAGCATCGCGCGACCTCTCATAATAAGGGCAGGTTGCCGCCTTTTCGTTAGGCACTGACTGATAAGGGGGAATCTCGCCGCATTTGCCGCCCGCTATCTCAAGATTTGCAAGTTCTTCATCAGAAAGATTTAAGTATTTTTCCGCCTGTGTCTCATCTATTGTTATGCCGTGTTCGGCGGCTTTTTTTATAAGTTCATCTTTTTTCATCATACCATACCATCCCACGCATCATAATTTGTGCAATAAATTGCCGTTTCAAGACCGTTTTGGGTTGTTACAGGCGCTGTCTCTGCGTGTGTACAGGCTATGCAGTTGGGAGGACCGAAGTATGTGTTATTCCCAAGCCGATAGTCTTTGCAAACCTGCGCTCTTTTCGGGTAAGGGACTGATTTTCTGAAACCTATCTTTTCGGAACAGGGAGTACCGCCCGCGATAGCGAGGTTTTCAAGTTCTTCATCCGAAAGGGTTAAATATTTTTCCGCCTGCGACTCATCTATTGTTATACCGCGCGCGGCGGCACGTTTAATAAGGTCGTCCTTTTTCATGAGAGAACCTCCGTATTTTATTTAAGTGATTTCCGGCATTATCTCAATTTTGCCTTGGTATTTAAGGTTTGCGCTTCCGCAAAGCGGGCAGACGGGCGGCTGTCCTTCCGGAACGTCGGAGTCTTTTATTGAAACTCTATATCCGCAGGAGCGGCAATCGTACTGTTTGCCCAATACGCCGCCGTCGGGTTTATAGATACATCCGCCGCCGCTCGCAAGGTTTTCGAGTTCCTCGTCGGAAAGTTCCGTAAATTTTTCCGCCTGTTCCTCATTTATAGTTATTCCGCGTGAGGCGGCAAGCTTTATAAGGTCGTCTTTTTTCATGGCTTTTCCTCCTTGTTATTCCCACACGCTTAGGTTTGTACAGTAAAGTTCTTGTGTTAAATTTGCTCCGTTGAAGCAACTCAAAGAGTGCCCGCAAACTTCGCAGGTTCTGTATGGATAATCGGATTTCGGCACTTTGTCTATGAAGCCGGGGCAGTTATAACCATGATTCGGGTAGTCGATTCTTATACTGTTTTGCGGTATATCATCTCTTTTGACACAGCTTCCGCCGCCCGCGATATTTGCAAGTTCCTCATCCGAAAGAGTTAAGTATTTTTCCGCCTGTTCTTCCGACAAGGTTACACCGCGCTCCGCGGCTTTTTTGATAAGTTCTTCCTTTTTCATAGCGATAGTCCTCCTTTATATGATTCCTTCGTCGCAAACGCCGACATATAGTCCTCTGTTGTCGTCAAAATGAGTGTGCCAGTTTTTGCAGGTTCTGCAAGCCCGTTCGAGACCGCTGTAGCGCATTACATATTTTTCGCAGCTTACTCCGAAGTCCTCACAAATATTACGTCCGCCGGAAATATCGAGATTTTCAAGTTCCTCATCGGAAATTGAAACGTACTTTTCCGCCTGTGATTCTGTGAGAGTTATTCCGCGCTCCGCGGCTTTCTTTATAAGCGTTTCTTTCTTCACTCTATTCACCTGTTTCCTTTTTAGTAAACTATACGTGAATTTGTACACCAGTATGAGCCGAACTTATATACAGAAGAAGCGCAGTTTGAGCAAAAATTATTTGAAGGATTCTTTATTTCGGGGCTAAAAAGTCCGCAGTACGCAGCTGCCGCAGCCTCGTTAATTATTTCGATTTTATGGTCTTTAACCATACCGAAACAGTCCGGAAGATTTGTTTTTTGGGTACAGTCATTAGCGCCGCCGGCAATGTTCGCAAGTTCATCTTCGGAAAGGGCTAAGTATTTTTCGGCTTGCGATTCGGTGAGAGTTATTCCGCGCTCGGCGGCTTTTTTTATAAGAGTTTCTTTTTTCATAAACTATCCTCTTAAAAGGTTTCTTGATTTTTGCAATAATAAATCCATTCATATTTTTCGAGGATGCTCTCGGAATGTTCACAGACCCGACAGTTTGCTTCCACACCGAGTCTGCCCGGCACAAAGTACTTGCAACCGGGTGCTTCATTGACGAAAAGCCGTCTTCCGTCTTTCACTCTGCCGCAGTCGTTTGTGCCGCCCGCGATATTTGCAAGTTCCTCATCAGAAAGGTTTAAGTATTTTTCCGCCTGCATTTCATCAAGAGTTATTCCGTGCTCGGCGGCTTTTTTTATAAGCGTTTCTTTTTTCATAAAAACTCCGTAAAAAAATTATTTCCACGCCGCTTCGTTGGTACAGTAAAGCGTAAAACTGCTCCCCGCCCAGTCGTCGCGTTCTGAATCTGCGTGCGCACAGTTATAACAAGTACGGACAGTGCCGTCATTGCAGAGGACATAGTAGATGCAATTTATCGCTTTTTTGGGATCCACTTTTTGTTTGAATCCGCAGGGACCGGAGCCGCCGCTTGCAATATTTTCAAGTTCTTCATCCGAAAGGTTTATGTATTTTTCCGCCTGTGTCTCATCAAGCGTTATTCCGCGCTCGGCGGCTTTTTTGATAAGGTCTTCTTTTTTCATGATTTCACCTATATCAGAGTAATTTCGCTTTTTAGTTGCTTTATACTTTTTCTATCGGCTCTGTACTGTTATAATACCTTGCTAAATACTCCGGGGTTTGTCTGTAATCTAAAATGTGCTGAACAGCGGAAAGCGAATAACAGAGGATACATTCTCTATAACCCGGTGTATTCTCATATTTATCTGCGTTTGCACAATGAAAACACGATATTTCCGACGATGAGCCTTTAAATTCAAAATATGGGCAGCCGTCTGCTTCTTCGCCGTAAACAGTGAGACCGTAGTTGCTGTTGTATCTCGCGCACTTCCCGCCCGCGATGTCAAGGTTCGCGAGTTCTTCGTCCGAAAGGCTTATGTATTTATCCGCCTGTGTTTCATCAATGGTTATTCCGCGCTCGGCGGCTTTTTTGATAAGGTCTTCTTTTTTCATGGCTTTTCCTCCTGCGAAATTTTTACACATACCGTGCGAATAAAACCATTCTGTTAACTTCGGTATTTGAGCAGAAAATTTGCCCGGTTTCATAATTACCGTAGAAGTCACATGACCAGCAGTTTTTCTTCATGCCCGGCATTTGATTTGCTGCGTGCCAATTGCCGCATATCATTGCGGCAATATCGGCGTTATTTATCAAAGCAAACGAATCATCGTACACCATTTCTCCGAATACAGGGGTGCGCCCTGCGCCGCCGGCTATGGTGTCAAGCTCTTCGTCTGAAAGTTTTACGTATTTTTCAACCTGTGCTTCATCAATGGTTATTCCGCGCTCATGCGCTTTCGCGATAAGTTCTTCCTTTTTCATTCTTGCCCTCCGTGAATTATATTACTCGTGAGAATCTGACTTTTGCAACAAGGCGAGGATTATAGCAAACATCCATGACACGCCCGTTTTTACCTATTACTAAGCGTGTTCTGCACAGGGTACAGTTTGTGACGGTTGCTCCGTCGAGGGGGCTCGCAAATTCGCAGGACGCTGCTGCTCTGTCGAGGTCATTTATTACAATTAAGTCGCTGGGGGATAAATCGTCGCCGAAAACGCGTGTGTCTGCGGGAGGGTCTCCGCATCCGCCGCCGGCAATATTCGCAAGTTCTTCATCCGAAAGATGTAAAAGCTTTTCCGCTGCTGTCTCGTCAATATCTATTCCGCGTTCGGCGGCTTTTTTGATAAGTTCTTCTTTTTTCATTCTTGCCCTCCGCGAATTATATTACTCTTGAAAATCTAACCTTATTAACCAAACCGAAATTATAACAGATGTTATGTGTCTTCCATGTTCTCATATCGGTTGCAGACGTATAGCACTGACAGTTAGAGCAATTTGTAACAGGATTTCCGTCTATGCTGTGGGTGAAATCACAATATTGGGGCGCACGGGCGGCATCGTTTATAACAATTACCGAACTCGGCTCTAAAATGTCGCCGAAAACGCGTGTGTCTTCGGGAGGGTCTCCGCAGCCGCCGCCTGCTAAGTTTAGGTTCTCAAGTTCTTCATCCGAAAGGGTTGAGAATTTTTCCGCTTGTTCTTCCGTTATAGAATAGCCCTGTTCCGCTGCTTTTTTAATTATAAATTCTTTTTTCAAGACCGTTCCTCCAAACTTTTACATAGCATTTCTGCCGCTCTCGGCAGTATTACCCATTCTGCTTCTTCCATCACGCGTTTTTGCAAAGTCTCCGCGGTATCGTCTTCCTTAACTTCTACCGCTTTTTGGAGCAGTATCGGTCCGCCGTCGCACTCGGGCGTTACAATATGTACAGTCGCGCCGGTAATCTTTACACCGCGCTTTAGGGCTTCTTCATGCACTTTCAGCCCATAGTAGCCCACTCCGCAAAAACTCGGAATCAATGAGGGGTGGACGTTAATTATCCGCCCTTTGAAGCTTTCGCAGAAGCTGTCGTCAAGGACTGTCATAAACCCTGCAAGGACTACTAAGTCGATAGCTTCTTCCTGCAATATTTCTTCAAGCTTATCGGAATATATTCTAACATCGGAATATTCCTTCCGATTATGTACGTAAGTTTTTATCCCCGCTTTTTCTGCGCGCGAAAGCGCAAAAACTCCCGGCTTGCTCGAAATCACAATCGAAATCTCGCCGGAAGTTATTACGCCCGAAGCAGCAGCATCTATTAAAGCCTGCAAATTTGTTCCGCCGCCGGAAACTAAAACTGCTATTTTTTTCATTCCGAAAGCCCTTTTATAACAATTTTTTCAGAGCAATCACTAAGTTCACCGAGGATATATGCGCCTTCTAAACATTCGAGCGCGGAGTTTACGTCTTCTTTTTCGACGATTACTACCATTCCGACACCCATATTGAAAGTGTTATACATATCGCGGAGGGGGATATTTCCTGTAGTCATTATGAGGTCGAAAATAGGAAGTGTTTTCACCGAATCGAGGTTTATATTTGCGCAGAGCCCGTCTTTTATCGCGCGCGGAATATTCTCGAAAAATCCGCCGCCTGTAATGTTAGCTATTCCTTTAACTTTTACTTTCGAGATAAGTTCAAGTACAGGCTTTACGTAAAGTTTTGTCGGTGTAAGGAGTGCTTCTCCTAAAGTTGTTCCGAGTTCTGAATAGTGGCGGGAGACATTCTGGTGGTTGAGAGCAAAAACCTTTCTGACAAGCGAAAAGCCGTTTGAATGAAGCCCTGACGACGGAAGCGCGATAAGAACGTCTCCCGCCTTTTGCTCATCGGAAGTTATCATCTTAGGTTTATCGACTATTCCTACCGCAAATCCTGCTATATCATACTCGTCTTCGGGATAAAACCCCGGCATTTCGGCAGTTTCTCCCCCGATTAAAGCGCATCCCGACTGCACACAGCCCTCTGCTACTCCTGCTACTATCTGCTCCGTCTTCTCGGGAATATTTTTCCCGCAGGCGATATAGTCAAGGAAGAAAAGCGGTTTCGCGCCAACGCAGATAATGTCATTCACGCACATTGCTACTGCATCTATCCCTATTGTATCGTGTTTCCCTGTCAAAAACGCCGCTTTTAGCTTCGTTCCCACGCCGTCCGTTCCCGACACAAGCACAGGCTCTGTCATTCCCGAAAAATCCGGCGCAAAAAGCCCGCCGAATCCGCCCAGTCCGCCTATAACTCCTTGTATCGCAGTCCTTGCGACGTGCTTTTTTATAAGTTCGTTCGACTTATATCCGGCGGTAACGTCTACGCCGGCTTCTTTATAACTTTCTGAAAAACTCTTCATCTGCTTTGTTTCCTTTTTATGACATTTATGTGTCGAAACTTTGTTAAATATATTATACAATTTCAAACTTAAAATGTCAAGCTATTTTATAAATAATTTACGTTAATTTATATTCAAATTTATCCTTAGGAAGTTCATCCGGCACGGGGATTGCATAATTTCCTGAGAAGCAAGCATCGCAGAGCGAATATTTCGCGCCTTCCGCAAGCTTGTTTACATTTTCTATTGAGAGAAAACCTAAAGTGTCCGCGCCGATTTGCGCTCTTATTCCGTTTAAGTCCATCTTGCAGGCGATAAGGTTTTCTCTTGAGTCTATGTCTGTCCCGAAGAAGCAGGGGTTTTTGAAAGGAGGGCTTGAAATACGCACGTGTATTTCTTTCGCTCCGGCTTCGCGGATAAGATTAATTATTCTTCGCGAAGTCGTTCCGCGGACGATACTGTCGTCAACGAGGATTACTCTCTTGTCGCGCACAGTGTCCGAAAGCGCGTTTAGCTTTATCCTTACACTGTCGGTGCGGTCGGTCTGTGTCGGCTGAATAAAGGTTCTCCCTACATAGCGGTTTTTTATGAAGCCTACCCCATAGGGTATCCCGGAAGCTCTCGAAAGTCCCAGCGCGGCATCTAATCCGCTGTCGGGTACGCCGATTACTACGTCAGCGTCGATCGGGTATTCCTGCCATAAGTACTCCCCGGCACGAAGTCTCGCCTTATGGACACTCGCCCCCGAAATTACAGAATCCGGGCGCGCAAAATATACATACTCGAACACGCAGAGCGAAGGCTTGCATTTCCCCACATGAGTAGTTATGCTCCTAACGCCGCCCTCGTCGATTATTACTATCTCGCCCGGCTCAATATCGCGTATAAACTTCGCTCCTATAGTGTCAAAAGCACAGGTCTCGGATGCAATTACAAACGCCTGCTCACCGAGCTTCCCTAAGGAAAGCGGTCTGAAACCGTGCGGGTCTCGACAGGCGATAAGCTTTTTAGGCGACATAATTACAAGCGAATACGCACCTTGTAATTTCTCCATCGCCCTCTCAACCGCTTCCTCTATAGAAGGCATTTTAAGCCGCATTTCAGTTACAG
The DNA here is from genome assembly GCA_031262625.1 of Ruminococcus sp. GTDB lineage: Bacteria > Bacillota > Clostridia > Oscillospirales > Ruminococcaceae > JAISGY01. Next base: position 11,006 of record JAISHJ010000093.1, read on the forward strand.
CATAAGAGATAACCTCGCTGTCATTAGTAGAGTGAAATATCCCCCCGCGCTCCTCATACTCATGCCTAAGTTCCGTAGCATTAACAAGGTTCCCATTATGTGCAATCGCAAGCGGACCCTTCATATGCCTGACAACCATAGGCTGTATATTAGCCCTCGAAGCCGCACCGGTCGTCGAATATCTCACATGACCAACCGCGATATTCCCATGCCCGATCTTCCCAAGCTGCTCCCGTGTAAATACATCATGCACCAACCCCTCGTCCTTATGATAAGAGAACACCCCCTTATCATTAACTACAATCCCGCAAGCCTCCTGCCCCCGGTGCTGCAAGGCATATAGCCCCAAATATGTCTGCACCGCAACATCCGCAGTAACATCCGAATATACCCCGAATACCCCGCACTCTTCATGTATAGAATCTCTCATGGTACGTTGGGGGAGGGAGGAGCGGTGATAGTGTGGCGCTACGCCACACCCGCCCCTCCCTCCCCCAAACCCCCTCCCTCC
>JAISHJ010000005.1 GCA_031262625.1 Ruminococcus sp.
AGGTGGGAGGAGAGGATGGAGTTTATATTGCCGTCTGCTGAGAATAATACTGAGAGGGTTGAGACTACGTTTTCTTTTGCGGCGAGACCAGTGATTGAAGCTACTGCCATCTGCCAAGAGCCGAAGCCGAGGGGGATAAAGAGGGGAGCGATGATGCGCCCGATGTAGGAGAGGATGGAGTGTTCGGAATCGACCATACCGAAGGCACCGTTATCAAATCCGAAGTTTGAGAGCAGCCATATTAAAACAGAAGCGGCGAATATAATAGTACCGGCTTTGATGATAAAGGCTTTGAGCTGGTTCCAAGTGTGGCGGAAGATGTTGCGAAGACGCGGCGCATGGTAGGAGGGGAGTTCCATAACGAAGGGCATCTGAGAAACCTTGAGTTTCTTCCAGCCTTTGAGGATAAGCCCGGAGAGGATTATTGCTATAATACCGGCGAGGTATGCTGAGAAGGCAACCCACGCGGAGTTTCCGAAAAGTCCGCCTGCTATCATGGCGATAATGGGGAGTTTAGCGGAGCAGGGCATGAAAGTAGTACTAATGATAGTAATGCGGCGCTGACTTTCGTCTTCAATGGGGCGGGCAGCCATAATTCCGGGTACACCGCAGCCGGTGCTTACTAAAAACGGGATGAAGGACTTGCCGGAAAGCCCGAATTTACGGAAAATTCGGTCGAGGATAAAAGCTATTCTTGACATATAGCCGCAGTCTTCGAGGAGTGATAAAAGCAAGAACAGTACTGCCATCTGCGGAAGGAAACCGAGTACCGCGCCTACACCGGCGATAATTCCGTCAACTATGAGCGAATGTAACCAAGGTGTAGCGGAGATTGCAGTTAAGATGTTTTCGACAGCTACAGGAATCCATTCGCCGAAAAGAACGTCGTTTACCCAGTTTGTGCCTATCGCACCGATTGTTGCTACTGAAATATAGTATACCAAGAACATTACTGCCGCGAATATCGGGAGAGCAAGATATTTATTTGTAACAAAGCGGTCGATTTTATCGGAGAAGCTTTCGCGCTCGCTTTTTTCAAAACAGGTCGAGAGAACCTGCGCTATATAGTCGTAGCGTTCCTTCGCGATGATTGATTCGCTATCGTCATCGAGGGCTTTTTCGGTGTCGGTGATAATCTTTTCGATAGATTCCATCTGCAAGCCCGAAAGCCCGAGTTCAGACTGGGCTGTTACGTTGCGCTCAAAAAGGTCGATCGCAAAATGAATCGCGGGGCGCGTTTTCGGCAGATTTGCTCCCGCAACCGCCTTAATTGCTTCAAGCGCTTTTTCGGTAGTCTCCGAAAATTTTACATGAATACGCTCGTGATAAGGCTTATGCAAAACACTCCCGATTTCAACCGCCTTTTTTGCCGCTTCCGCGAGACCCTTTTCATGAAGCGCGGATGCTTCAAATATAGGTACTCCGAGCGCTTCGCCGAGTTTTTTCGCATCAAGTTTATCGCCGTGGCGTTCTACAAGGTCCATCATATTGAGTATAAGAACCATCGGTATTCCTGTCTCCGCAAGCTGTGTCGTAAGGTATAAGTTCCTCTCGATATTGGAAGCATCAATAATGTCAAGGATTACATCCGGCTTCTCCCCGCCCTTACCCATAAGAAAATCATGCGACACAATCTCCTCCGGGCTGTAAGGGCTCAAAGCATATATCCCCGGCAGGTCCGTAATGTCAACGCCCTTGTCTGTCCGAAGACGCCCCGTCTTCTTCTCAACCGTTACCCCCGCCCAGTTCCCTACATACTGATCCCCGCCCGTGAGCGAGTTAAATACAGTAGTCTTCCCGCTGTTAGGATTGCCTGCTAAAGCTATTGAAACGTTCATGGTACGTTGGGGGGAAACTTTCTGAAGAGAAGTGTAGCAGCTGCGGCTGCCCCCCAAACCCCTTTCCCAGAGACTTTTTCACAATTTATCTTTATTATATTTTAGTAAAATACTTATCCGTTTATAATTATAGTATATTAAATCTGTATTCTGTATTCTGTTTACTCAACTGCTATTATTTTCGCATCTTCTTTTCGGAGTGAGAGTTCAAAACCTCTGACGGTTACTTGAATCGGGTCGCCGAAGGGGGCGGCTTTGCGGACTTCTATTACTGCGCCTTTGGTTATCCCCATGTCAAGTATATGCCGCTTAAGAGCGCCTTCGCCTAAAATCTTCTGCACCGTCGCCTTTTTCCCGACCTTTACCCCGTCGAGTGTTTTCATAATAAGTAACCTCTGTTTATATTTAGCAGTTAGCATACGCTAACTGCTAATAGCATTATATCATTATAAAGAATTAATGTCAATAGGGAATGTGAAAATTTTTATATTGTTCATATTTAATTAACTGAAAGTTTAAAATAAAAAATTTAAGTTTTTGTCATAGCGGACGATATAAAAATACAAGAACTTGACGCGGGACTGTTTTTTAGGAGTGAAGAAGTTAACCCTTCATAATAATCGAATATGCGGCTCGATTGTGATGTTGTGAAAGCGGAATTCCTCAAAAATAATAAGAACGTGCGGGTCTGTCCGAATGAGTCGGACTAATATATTTTTTTAAGATAATACAGGAGGTATTATTATGGTAGTTAATCATAACATGACCGCGGAAAACGCAAAAGGTTTCTACAACCAAAATACTCAGAGAACAGCAGGCGCTGTTGAGAAATTAGCTTCCGGTTTAAAAATCAACCGTGCAGGCGACAACGCAGCAGGGCTCGCAGTTTCCGAGAAGATGAGAGCTCAATCCGCAGGTTTAACTCAGGCTGTTGCGAATGCTGAAGACGGCATCTCGATGATCCAAACCTTTGAAGGTGCGTTAACCGAGACCCATGCAATCCTCAACAGAATGAA
>JAISHJ010000091.1 GCA_031262625.1 Ruminococcus sp.
ATCCAGCCTTGACTGTTTAGGAAGCTTATGCGCTCGGAGTTTGAAGCCATGGCAAAAACTTCGTCAAGGGCTTTTTCCTCGCGGGCTTTGAGGACGAAAAAGACTGCGAGACCTATGCAGAGGAGGACAATTAAAACGATAATAAAGGCTTTCTTGCTTTTTTTAGCTCTTGCCATAGAAGATGCTCCTTCGCTATGTATACAATTTATCAGAAATCGGTTTTAATAATTTCTATGCGGACAAACTGTTGAATAGTACTAGCATCGGAAATTTAAAATAACCCGCCCAAATATGAACGAGTTACTTATATATGCACCGGACGGAAGCGGTGGGATTCGAACCCACGTGCCGGTTAAGGCAAACTGATTTCGAGTCAGTCCCGTTATGGCCACTTCGATACGCTTCCATATTGGCAGAACACTTTTTATATTTTACTATAAAATTTTAGTTATGTCAAGTAGATAGTGCGAAATTAATTAAAAATTCATAAAATTTTCGGTAGAATGTGTTGACATATGAGATTACATATATTATAATATTATTTATGAAAATAATGGAGTTTCACGGAGGACGAAAATTTTGAATGTTTTAGAGGTTTCCGGGCTGTCAAAGAAATATCCGAAAAAGGATGTATTTGCGGCTGATGATGTGACATTTGAGGTTGGAGAGGGCGAAATTTACGCTCTAATCGGACCGAACGGAGCAGGGAAGACGACCACAATCCGTATGCTTGCGACTTTAATCTCTCCTACTAAGGGGGATGCTTATATGGATGGGTTCGCCTTAACCAAAAAACCCGATGAATTCAGAAAGCGGGTTACATATCTGCCGGATGAAGCGGGAGCATATAAAACGCTTACCGGCATAGGCTACTTAGAGTTTATGGGAAGCCTTTTTGCGAAAGACAAGGCTGAACTTGAAGGCTTTGTACGTCAGGGAGAAGCTATATCGGGGCTTGGGGATAAACTCCGCGACAAAATCGGCGGCTATTCACGCGGAATGATAAGAAAACTCCTTCTTGCGAGGGCGGTTATGACAAGCCCGAAGCTTGCGATAATGGATGAAGCTACGAGCGGACTTGACGTAATTAACGCGCTTGAAATACGGAAGATGATAAAAGATCTTTCGGTTAATAATAAAATGTCATTTTTGCTGTCTTCCCATAATATGCTTGAGATCGAGTACTTAGCGGACAGAGTGGGACTTATAACCGCCGGGAAAATTACTGCGCAGGGAACTGTGAAGGAACTTAAAGAGCGATATAATTCCGACAACTTAGAAGAAGTATTTGTAAAGGCGGTGAGCGAAAGTGAAGTTCTCTAACCTTTTTAATAAAGAGATAAAAGGTCTTTTAACCCGTCAGGTTATCGTCTCAATGATAGTGACAATGTTTCTTTTTATCATGCTCGGGCAGATTTTAGGCGGAGCAATGAGCGGTATCAGTGAATCGGCGATGGGTTCGAAAATTTCCATAGCAAATCTTGACGGAAGTGCCTTTACGGCTGATATTTTAGCACGAATGGAAGATGACGGCAGTTCCCTCAACATGGTAACTCTTCCCGAAAATATTAATCCCGAAAGTTACGCCGCAGAGCTTGAAAATCTCGGGATAAAATCGCTTATAATTATTCCGGAGGGTTTCGGAGACTCCGTTATAAATGACGGAGAAAACGGCGAGATTACGGTAGTTTCCGAAATGTCGGTCGGGGGAATGTTCACTAACCTTGATTCGCTTAGTGCCGCCGATGCCGTTGACACAATTAATACCGCTTCAAAAGATGAGATACTGCTTAAAAAATACGGCGTTTCGGATGAAATTTTAGCAAAGCTTGAAGCGGGTGCTGCTACCGTTGACTACACAACGCTTGACGGGAAGATTGCGAAGATTAACCCTTCCGCGCTCTCGATGGTAATGATGTTTCAGATGATGATTGCGCCGATTGCAGTGTTCTTTCTTCTGACGATGGCTTCTCAGATGATTATGACAGCAATTTCGACAGAAAAGATTGACAAAACTCTCGAAACGCTCCTCTCAACGCCTGTATCGAGACTGTCGGTACTTATGTCGAAGATGACGGCGGCGGTTGTTGCGGCATTATTAAACGTGGTTACGATGGGTATCGGAATGATATTCTACGTGGGCGGAATTGCCGGAGGGGTTGCGAGCGGAATAATGGGTTCTGCCGACCTCAGCGCGATAGAAGGGCAGGTTTCGAGCGCAGACTTCTCTGCGGTATCGGATGCTGTTGCTTCGGTTCCGCAGGCTCTTGCGGCACTGGGCGTAACGCTGTCAATACCCGAATATCTCCTCTTCGGTTTACAGCTTATACTTTCGCTTGCGATAGGGCTTGCAGCCGCTTTACTCCTCGGGGCAATGGCTACGGATGCGAAATCACAGGCATCTTTAATGCTCCCTGTAACTATGGCTTCAATGCTTCCGTTTTTCGTTACGCTTTTTGCGGACGTAAACGCTATGCCTGTTATGTTTAAGTTTATCATGTACGCTATTCCCTTTACAAACGCTTATATGGCGATACCGAACCTCATGTCGGGGAATCTCCTTATATTCTGGGTCGGAGCGGCTTATCAGGCGGTGTTCCTTGCAGGAACGCTCTATGCGGCGGTGAAAATGTTCATGTCAGACAAACTCTTTACCGCAAGCTTCGGCGAGAATACAAAGAAAAAATCACTCTTTGCAAAAAAATAAAAAGGTATAAAAAGGAAGCCGACAGCAAAGCGCTGTCGGCTTTAGTTTTATCATACGCTGCGGATGTTTGCTAATCTATCCTAAAATAGAAGTTCGGTGTATCTGTGCTTATATCTCCTTGGAATAAATGGTAAACCCTTCTCGAAATTTCATAATCGCTTACCGCTAATGACGTTGTCTTATCATAAGCATCTATAGACTTTGTATGGCAATATACAGAAAATGTATATTCCGTGTATGTATATGGGGCGCAGGCAAGTACTTTCATTTCCCGCGGGAGGATTTTGTTGACCTTCATATCAGCGGCAATCGAACGGCCGAGTTTTACAGCACGCAGTTTCATCTGTTTTGCTACATCAATATGAAGAAATTTGTCGCTCCTGTAAAAAGTAGGACTATTTGCGCCCCAATAATCAGTCGATTTTACAAACGTTAAAACTTTATTAGCTGTTATGCAAAAACCTTTATTTGATGACGGATTTGCGGGATTGCGGTCTTTAGAAACACCCGCGCCGGTCCTGAAGTAGTTGTAAAGATTGGTATAAGCAGTACTTACATTGCTTGCATCGGTTAAATCCGGGTCAGCAGCAATACATTTTGTTAAAACGCTGTATGATTCATAAAGTCTTGAAATAATCATCTCTCTGAACTTGTCGCGGAAAGGGAATGCTTCGTATTCCCAGTTATAAGTGTTGTTAATTATCTCGTCGAAATCCGCCAAAACATTGGTAGTTCCCGGTGTAGTTACTGTGTTACAGAGCGAAATAAATGAAGCATTGAGAGTAGTACCGTTTACCGGGTATTTATAAAAACTCTTCCCGACTGTTTCTCCCGCTTTTGCAAAAAGCATTTTTGCTGCGAACGAATTGTTGCCGCCTAAAGATGCCATAATTTGTGCTTTTGATTGAGTTTGACTGTAATTTTTTATTGTAGTTTCGAGATTTGTTTTTGCGGTTTGCTTATCTTTTTCACTTAAACTATTATAGTCTGCTCCCGATAAAATAACGTCGGCGCTTCCCGTACGCAAAAGCTTTCTGACTTCCTTGTCTATCTCTGCTGTATACTCTTTCGTAACAGCGGACAGGTCGGCAAGCCGCGTTTCAAAGTTTTGAATTCGTGTTTTTGCGCCTTGTTTTCCCACTTCGTCAGAAAGGTTCTGTATCATAAGACCGAGGTTTGTGTTTTGTGTTTGAAGTGCTTTTATTTCGGCTAAAATTTTCATTTCCGGAGCATCGTCTGCTTCAATCCAACCTGCCCATTGCGCGATTTTTGTACCGAATGCAATAGCGGAATTTACGATTTCGAGACTGTCACTAATCGGCGAAAGTGATGAGAAGAAGGAAGCAAGCGACGTCGGAGTATACATCTCATCTGTTATTACAGTATAAGGCATATAACTATATGTACCGATTTCACCAAACGGAATAAATTCCAAAGAAACAGCTTCGGTCTCTTTGCTGTAAGAAATCGGCTCTTCAAAAGAGATGCTCCGCTCATATGAAAGTTCTTCGGAAGCTGTACCCCAAGGGTTAGTGAGCGCACCGGCTGCTAAGGTTAGTTTACCGCGAAGGAGAAGGTCTTCGGCTTTTGTAGGGTCAACCGTGAAACTCATGAGGGTTTCGCCGTCCTCCGATATGGTGAAAGCCGCTGTATCTGCACTATAAGCGAAATTTCCGCCGAGGGTAATTAATGAGGTGTCGATAGTTTTGTTATAACCGTAAAGTCTGCATAAAACTTGAAGAGTGCCGTCTTCGTTCGGGACAGTTTCTTCTATCTGCGGAACAACACCTGCAAAGGGCATTGTAAGGTCAACAGCCGTTCCGTTTATAGTAGTTAAAGCTTCGCCGGACACAGCAATTTCCGCGCCGTCTAATCCGACTTTATTAAAAGCTTTGAGTACCGCATCAATATCGTCATAATTTTCGACAGTCATGCTGATAACGGCGTTTGTATCGTCAATCTTTTTAAACGCGGTGATTTCTGCCGGAACATCTCCCGTGAAGGAAACGTTTGTAATATCAACTTTTTGCTCGAATTTACACTGATAAAGCGTAATCGGCATCTTCAAAACGCCGTCTTCAAACGAAATATCGGAGTATTCGATAAACATCTGCGGCTTTACTATATCAAATGTAATATCGACAGATTCCCTTCCGTCGGTAAAGGCAGAACTTAGAATTCTAACCTGCGCGGTTTCGTAATTTTTATCAATCTTACCGTCAAGAGTAACCTTAAACGCCATGTCGTCTTTCCATTCAATACTCTTTACTGTCATAGTATTAAAGCCGTAATCAAGCTTAAAATCCTTCGCCGAAACTGTCGCGGCGAATTCGTCTTTATAATCAAGATCAAATTCAAGTACTATATCTTTTTCATCAACATCAACAGTCTCATTGATTTGGTCGATCGAAGTTTCCTCTGTATTATTAGCCGCTCCCATAAGCGATAACGCCATAACTACCGCTAAGAGAGTACAAAGAAGCCGCCTGATATTCTTTTTCATATGTACTTCTCCCTCATACTATTTCCGCGCCGCAGTTTGAACAGGTTTTTACACCGGGTCCGTCCGGAACTTCCACTGTCTTGCCGCATTTCTTACATAACATGAACTTTTTGCTTACGCCGAAATCGGGTGCGTTAAAACCGAAACCGCCTACAACTTTTTCTGCTTCTTGGTCGGAAACAAATTTATTTTCCATTTAATTTCTCCCGCGAATAGTTTAATTACATTTCCTTTACAAATTATAACGCATGGTTTATAATTTGTCAATACATTCTGCAAAAAATAAATATATTTTGACGTTGCACTAAGGCTGCGCTGTTTCTTTTTAAAAATGCTTGACAAAGCAAAGACTTTTTGCTATAATTAATGGTGGAATATTATGAAGATAAAGGAGGAGTGAATTATGAACAGAGTGCTTACGAAAGATATAGTCGGTAAAGTAGGATACCTTATCGGAGTAAAGAAATTTTTCCTTGAACAGGATTTTCGCAGTGACGGCGTACCGCTCCCGTTTTTGGCGGAATTTGACGAAACCCCTGCCACGCGGATTATACGAAGCCTATGTAAACTGCGTAATATGTTCATTCTGCGCTATAAAACTCTCGATTCAATGCTCACATACGAACTTAAAAACTTAAAAGACCTTGATTTTATTTCCCAAGAAGACGTCGAAGGTCTCGAAAAAATGGGCGTTGACATAGTTAAATATAACTATCGTGCGGCGGAATATATTAAGGAATTCAACACGCTTATAAACGCAAAGATTGATGATGTTAAGGGTTATTTTCCGGATTTTGTAGAATGGCGGCTTATTCGTAACCTATTCATTATGCCAAACGGCGATAAGCCCGAAACTTTTAAGAGCCAATACCACAAATTCGCCTGTAATAAAGAGCAGTACCCCTATAAAATGTACATTAACTGGCACGCGGAAGACTGCGGAAATCTGCTTGCGAATGATGCGAAGTTCCTGCAGATTCTCTACCGCCAAAACGGTATGCAGTTTCACCAGACAAGCCAAGTCTCCGATGCGGCACGTGACGTTAAAACCTCAATTTACAGTTTTATTGAATCCGCGCGAAAATGCGTAGTAGTAGTCGATTGCGAAAATGCCGATCTGTATAAACTTTATGCGGTACTCAAAAACTTAAACCCCGATGAAATTTCAAGGATTGAAAAAATACTTCTCTATGACGACCCGAATACCATTGATGCTTGGCATATCTTAGAAGACTTTCTCGATGTTCCTGTTGAATATAATGAAATAGTCCGCGTCTTAGACCATAAATCAATCGTTGATGCGGCGATTATTACCGGCGTTTCACGCGAACACTACGCCGAACACACCGACTCGTTTATCCTTGTTTCCTCCGATTCGGACTATTGGGTGCTTATTCAAAGCCTTTCGGAAGCGCGCTTTCTCGTTATGATTGAGGAGGACAAGTGTTCTCACGCCATAAAAGAACATATGCAGGAATTCTCCGTCCCGTACTGTTCAATCGACGAATTCTACTCCGGCAACATAAGCGATCTAAAAACAGCCGCCCTTATTGGGGAACTCAAGGTTTGCACCGAAGAATATATCGAACTTAACGCTCGACAGCTTCTTGAAGATATTTACTGGAATTGTCACATTACTGCTACTGAAATTGAAAAGCAGAAATTTTATGAAAAATATATAAAATCGCTCAAACTTGATATTGACCCGGACGGGAAGATGCGTCTTATAATTACCGCACCCCTCCCCTTCCAGAACCACATCGAAGCCGGCGACATCTCAGAACGTCTCGCGGTAAGTAAATAAATCACATTAAGGAAAATATTCATATGCGAAAAATTGCGGTATTGGGATTCGGAACTGTCGGCTCGGGTACGGTCGAATCCTTCTATTATCACAAAGACAAAATATTAAAAGAAAATGCTCTTGACACGGACATAAAATATATTTTAGACCTTCGCGATTTTCCCGAAAGCCCTTATAACGACAAGGTTATTCACGATTTTTCAATAATTGAAAACGACAGCGAAATTGCTGTAGCGGCTGAACTCATGGGCGGGATAAATCCTGCTTATGACTTTACAAAAAGGCTTCTTAAAAAGGGTATCAGCGTAGTTACCTCGAACAAAGAGCTTGTGGCAAGACATGGTGCAGAACTGCTAATACTCGCGAAGGAAAAAAACTGCAACTATTTCTTTGAAGCTTCCACAGGCGGAGCAATTCCGATAATCCGCACGCTTCACGACAGCCTTTCCGCGAATTATATCTATAAATTACAGGGAATACTAAACGGAACAACGAATTTCATCCTGACGAAGATGCTTGATGAACAGATGCCGTATAAAGAAGCTTTGAAGCTTTCGCAGAAACTCGGTTATGCCGAACGTGACCCGACCGCTGATGTTTCGGGAGCGGACTCCTGCCGCAAAATCTGCATACTTGCTTCAATTATTTTCGGAAAGCATATTCTCCCCGAATGGGTTACCACAAAGGGTATTGAAAAGATTACGACAGAAGATGCCGCTTTTGCGGAGAGTTTCGGCGCAAAGATAAAGCTTATTGCTTCTGCGGAAAAAGAGCGCGATTCCGACAAAATTTTCATAACGGTTGAGCCGCACCTTGTCTGCAACGGTAACCAGCTTTCTCACGTTTCCGACGTTTATAACGCGGTTATGGTTGATGCTTCTTCCGCGGGAAGGCTGATGTTTTACGGCTCCGGCGCAGGAAAACTCCCTACCGCAAGCGCGGTGCTATCAGACATTACCGCCGCGCTCATTGCAAACGGTACACAAAACGTGCTTTTATGGGAAGACTGCACCGACGAAATAATTATTGACAGCAAGACGGTTAAGCGCGGATATTACCTTAAACAAAAAGACACTGACGGACAGGTTATTTACGGTCTTTCCGAAGAAGAAATTACAGACAAATACGATAATATAATTTCATTAATACCTATTCTTGAATAATTAAAGTGAGGAACAAACTAAAATGGAACAGAAAATAAGGGTATCAAAACAGGGGTTTGAAGAACTTCAAAAGCGTTATGACTGGCTTGTACAGGTTAAGCGCGTTGAGGTTGCAAATAAACTTAAAGAAGCGCGCTCCTATGGCGACCTTTCCGAGAACGCCGAATATGACGAAGCTAAGAATGAGCAAGCTATCGTTGAAGCAGAGATTAACGAAACAAAGAGCAAGCTTGACAATGCAGTAATAATTGACGAAACAGACATTTCCGACAGTGAAGTAAGTGTAGGCGTTTATGTAAAGCTTGAAGACACTGACGAGAACGAGCAGTTTAAGATTCAGATTGTCGGCTCTACCGAATCTGATCCCGAAAACGATAAAATCTCCGAAGACTCCCCTGTCGGGCGCGGATGTATCGGTAAAAAAGCCGGCGATTCCTTTGAAGTTGAGACTCCGGGGGGACTTCGTAATTTTAAAGTTATTGAGATTAGTAAAAATTGATTTTCGCGATTTACCCGCCTGCAGGCGCGTGCCTGCCCGGGGGGCTTCGTAACTTTAAGGTTATCAAAATTAGTAAAATTAAATTTAGAATGGTGATATAAAATGTCAGAGACACCAAACGCCGCACAGCAGACAGATACTGAAATACAAGATATAAACATACTAAAGAAAATCCGTCTCGAAAAGCTTGAAGAGCTTAAGTCGGCGGGGAATGACCCCTATGAGATTACCAAATTTGACATTGACACAAAAAATATAGATATTCGTAATAATTTTGATGAACTTGACGGAAAAACCGTTTCAATCGCCGGACGTATGATGTTCAAACGCGGCATGGGCAAAGCAAGCTTCTGTGACATTCGCGACAACACCGATCGTATGCAGATTTACGTTCGCCGCGACGACGTGGGGGAAGATTCCTACGCTGAATTTAAAAAATTTGATATAGGCGATATTTTAGGTATAGAAGGCTTCGTTTTCCGCACACAAAAGGGCGAAATTTCAGTCCACGCGAAAAGTGTAAAGCTTCTTTCAAAATCGCTTCTGCCGCTCCCTGAAAAGTGGCACGGCTTAAAAGATACCGATATGCGTTACCGTCAGCGTTATCTCGACTTAATAGTTAATCCTGACGTAAAAGAAACCTTCACAAAGCGCAGTAAGATTCTTTCCGAGACACGCAAATTCCTTGATTCACGCGGCTACCTTGAAGTGGATACTCCCGTGCTTCACTCCCTCGAAATCGGCGCGGCGGCACGTCCTTTCAGAACCTACCACAACACCCTCGGGCTTGATATGTTCCTTCGTATCGAAACAGAACTTTATCTAAAGAGACTTATCGTCGGCGGTTTTGACAAGGTGTACGAAATCGGGCGCATCTTCCGCAACGAAGGCATGGACACCTCCCACAACCCCGAATTTACCACACTCGAGATGTATCAGGCTTACACCGACTATTTCGGTATGATGGACCTTATCGAAGAATTATTTGTATATTTAACGAAAACTATCTGCGGCACAGAAGTTATCGAATACCAAGAGGAAAAAATTAACATGGCTTCCCCGTGGAAGCGTATGACAATGACAGAAGCTGTCAAAACTTACAGCGGGGCTGACTACTACAGCTGGGAAGACGACAAAGCGGCGCGTGACTTCGCAAAAGAAAAGGGCGTTCACGTCCCCGAAGGCGAAAAAGCCACCAAAGGGCACGTCCTAATAGCCTTCTTTGAAACTTTCGTCGAAGATAAACTAATCCAGCCTACTATCATCTACGATTACCCCGTCGAAAATTCCCCCCTCGCAAAGCGCAAGCCTTCCGACCCCCTCTTCACCGAACGCTTCGAGTTCTTCATCTACCGCCGCGAAATGGGTAACGCCTTCTCCGAACTCAACGACCCCCTCGACCAGCGCGCTCGCTTTGAAGCCCAAGTCGCCGCAAAAAATGCCGCAGCAGCTTCCGGTGCAAATACCGCTTCCGTCGACGACGACTTCATTACCGCCCTCGAGTACGGTATGCCCCCCACAGGCGGTCTCGGCTTCGGCGTAGATCGTCTCGTAATGCTCCTCACAAACAGTTCCTCCATCCGTGATGTACTCCTCTTCCCTACGATGCGACCGCTTTAGAACCGGGGTACGTTGGGGGGAACCCTCTCTGAGGAGAGGGTAGCGTGGCGTCCACGCTCCCCAAACCCCCTTCCCAGAGACTTTTTCATACTTCTTCTTGTACTGATTTTTCGTAAACGGCTTATCCGAAAGCAAATGAACTATCCAAACATAAATTATTTAACAATAATAAACAGCACTACCTAACGTAAGTAATTTTTTGAGGAACTGATGAAAGATAATTCTAACGACAAATTTATTGATAATTCCGACGATAACATAAAGCTTACCGACGACAAGGTTAAGGGCGGCGATGCACTTGCTGCTTTCCGAAAAGCTAACGACGAACGCAAAAAAGCCGAACTGAAAAAAGAATCGGAACGTGAAGAACTTATAGCCGAAGCAGAACGCCGACAGCGCGAAGAATATGCTCGCCGTCTTGAGGATGAACGCCGCGAACTTCTTAAAATAAAAGCCGGGCTTGCACCGGAAGACGAAATGCGGGAAGTTCCGGAAGAAAAGCCTGAAATGCCGCTTTCAAAGCGTATCGGGAACTTTTGGTATCATAATAAATTTACGGTAATAGTATCGCTTCTTATAGTTATAGCGTTGACTTACTTTATCGGCGAACTTATATTTAAGGTTAACCCCGACGTAAAGATAATGTATGTTGCTTCCGACTATGAAATGTCGGTAATGTACGAAGATGTCGCTAACGCGCTTGTCCCCTACTGCCCGGATTTTAACGGCGATGGCAAGATATATATTGAAGTAACCTACAACCCCGCCGTAGTTGACGAATCCGCCGACCCCGAATATATGCAGGCAATGTCCGCAAAACTTTTTGTGGAGTTCCAGAGCAACGAGACTATTATAATTTTCGCCGACCCCGAAACGATAGAAGTACTCGACATAGCATCCAATGTTTTCGATAACCCTTCGGATTGGTTTGAAGGAAATACCGGTGAGTGGGGATATTTAGTAAGCAGTACAAATCTTTCGGAAGACATCGGTTATGAACTTGACCCGAAGCTTTTAGCTTGCTTTCGCTTCCCGAAAGAGGGTTTAGGAAACTTCGCAAAATTTGAGACTAACTATCAAAATGCACATGAACTGTGGCAAAATTTTATCTCCGGTAATGTTGTAAACCCGGGCGCTACGAACTATCACAGAAGTTGATAAAAAGGTAAATATGGGTAAACTTAAGAATATCCTGCGCGAAGCAGTCAGCCCTGCGGCGGAGACTGTAAGCGATATTAAGAATAATCCGCACTTTAAAAAGAAGCTGGACCTTTCGGATGAAGCTGTAAAAGACGGCTCTGACGAATACAGGCGCGAATGTATGGCGCTCGTTGACGGAAGACGGGGAACTGCGCTTAAATATTCCGCAGTTTTCTGTGCGGCTGTGCTTGCTTATCTGACTGTTTACGGGCTTGTGGGTGCGAACGCCGCGCTTGGCAATATTCCCAATCCTTTCGGGCGGCTTGACCCGGTACAAATCCTGCTCCCGCTGATTATTATCCCTTCTGTAATCGCGTCCCTTGTTCGTCCCCGTGCGATAATTTTAACGATTATTCTATATTTCCTCTCTGCAGCATATTTTCTAATTATATGGCATTTTCAGATAGCGATACCTTTTCTAATCGCAGGCGGAATTTTCTATATACGTCTCTCGAACATCTGCGACACACATGAAGCATTGCAAAAACTCCCGGGCTACCCGGATTTTATGGCATTAACGAAGGACATAATTGCGATAAAAACTCCTTCTGATTCCGACACTTCTTCGGTACTTGAATTTTCGCACGATTCTGAAGCCGATGAAAAATAGTTTCCTGCAATGGCTACAAACTACTTCCCTCCCTACAATGGTGAAATATGATAACTGACGGACACGTTCACGAATTCGCGCCTTTTCCTATAATACTTGACGCTCTGATTGAAACTGCGAAGCTTCTCCCCTTCTTATTCTTAGCCTTTTGGCTGATGGAATATATAGAAAAAAAAGCGGGCAGCAAATTTATCTCCGCGCTCTCAAAAACGGGGAAACTAACCTTCGCCGGACCTCCCTTAGGCGGACTTTTAGGGATACTTCCGCAATGCGGCTTTTCTGTTGCGGCGGCTAATCTTTTTGCGGGGAGACTTATTTCTGTAGGAACTCTCGTCGCGGTATTTTTAGCCACTTCCGATGAAGCTATACCTATACTTCTTGCGAACCCTTCACACATAAAAGATATATGGCTTCTGATTGTAATTAAGCTTATAATTGCCGTAATTTTCGGCATCATCATAGACCTTCTGATGCGGAAATTTGACAAGCGGGCTGAGACTGCCGATTTCGAGGATTTCTGTCATGACTGCGGCTGTCACGAACACGGAGTACTCTACTCCGCCCTAAAACACACCCTTAATATTACTGTTTTTATACTTATCCTCAATCTGATTATCGGCTTTATAGTCGGAGCGGTAGGGGAAGCAAATTTCTTCGCTTTTCTCGAAAGCTTCGGCGTATTCCAGCCTGCCGCCGCCGCTCTTGTGGGACTTATTCCGAACTGTGCGGCAAGTGTCCTTATAACCGAACTTTACATAGAGGGCGGGCTCTCTTTCGGAAGTGCAGTTGCCGGGCTTTGTTCCGGCGCAGGAGTAGGTATACTCGTGCTCTTCCGGACAAATAAGGATATTAAGGAAAACATACTGATAGTCGGGCTTCTTTACGTTATCGGCGTAGTCTCCGGCTCATTGGTAAACCTCATCTTATGATTAAAGCAAAACGCGGCGGAAAGCTAAGCGGCGGCGAAGGCTTTCGCAGATTTGCGGAAGCGGACGGCTCCGACACACTTTTCGGATTTATCGGCAAAAACTTACTTCTTTTTATCGTTATAATTGCGGCGGTATTAACAACGCTCTTTGCGCCGATTGCGCGCTTTCCTGCAAACGACAACATCGCGAAAACGGGAATAATATTTGCGTTTTTAATCGCTTCCGCCGGCTTACAAAAAGGCAATGCAGAAAAGCTTTTAATAAATGTTTTTGGGAGGATTCCCGAAAAGTATTCACGAACGGTTCCGCTCTGTATTATCTTAACAGCCTTTCTCCTCGGCGCAGTTTTTACTCCCGTCGGTTCTGTAATTTTAGCAGTACCGGCGGCAACGGTTTTCTATAAGCTTTGGCACAAGACCGCGCTTATCTTTTCTCTTATGCTTACAGCTTCTGCCCTCGGCAGTTTCCTCATCCCAAGCTACATCGGGCGGTATGTTCTGCGCGCCGGGCGGTTATCTTACGGCGATTATCTGCTTCAAATGCTCCCGCTTGCAGCTATAGGACTTCTCCTCTGCTTAGTTACGGCTGTTATCTTTTGCAAGCCGGATACAGTTAGCCCGACGGTTGAAAAAAAGCCTTATGATATCTTTACAATTGCTATATATTCCTTAATTTTTGTGCTTGTTGTATTATCCTCTTTCGGGGTAATTAATATAATAATCAGCTTTTGCAGTGCAGTCTTAGCGGCGGTTATTCTCGATTCCGACAATCTTCGCAAGGTTGACTACGGCTTGCTGATAATAGTTTTCCTCCTTACCGTCACGGCTTGGAATATTCTTCGCACCGATATGGTTCCTCTCCCCAACAGCCCTTTTTTCGCAAGCGTAGTAATGTCCTCGCTTGTAGGCGCTTCGGATGCGACACTGCTCCTCTTCCCTAAAAATGTTCCTGCTTTACTTCTGCTTACCGGGACAAATATCGGCGCCTTAGGGCTTCTGACCGCAAGCGCGGCAGGAATATTCGTTTACCGACGTTACCTTGATACTTCCGGTGCAAAGCCGATTTTAGGGCTCTTAATCTTTACCGGGGTCGGTATACTCACAGTAATAATTCTATCGCTTTTTACTGCAATTTAAATATGCTATTTCCCGCAACTTACGGCATTACCGCAAGCTACGGCAATATAAAAAATTTTCGGAGGTTTATTCCATGGATCGTTTTGATTTTTACAGCCCCACCTACTTTGTCTTCGGTGACGGAAGAGAAAGCGAGACGGGTGCTTATGTTAAAAAATTCGGCGGCTCCCGCGTACTTCTTCATTTCGGCAGCGGTTCTGTAATTCGTTCGGGACTCTTAGAGCGCGTTTCTGAATCCCTTAAAAAGGAAGGCATCCCCTTCTTCGCACTCGGCGGTGTTAAGCCCAATCCCCGCGACACACTCGTTTACGAAGGAATCGAACTCGTCGCTAAAGAAAATATCGACTTTATCGTTGCTGTCGGCGGCGGTTCAGCTATCGACTCCGCTAAAGCAATCGCTCTCGGCTCTTGCTACGAAGGCGATTTTTGGGACTTTTGGTGCGGAAAAGCCGAACCAAAAAAGGCTCTCCCCGTTGCTACAGTATTAACTATCGCGGCGGCAGGCTCCGAAGGCTCTCCCAGTACAGTTATCACCAAGGAAGAAGGCGGCATAAAGCGCGGCTTAACTACCGACCTCGTTCGCCCGAAATTTTCGGTAATGAATCCTGCTCTCACCGAAACCCTCCCCGCTTACCAAACAGCTTGCGGCGTTACCGACATTATGGCGCACGTTTTCGAGCGCTACTTCACCAACACCAAAAATGTTGAAATGACAGATCGTCTCTGCGAAGCGACTCTATTAACAGTCATCAACGAAGCCCCTAAAGTAATCAAAAACCCTAACGACTACGATGCCCGCGCTAACATCATGTGGGCAGGTACTGTCGCTCATACCGACATCTGCGGTGTCGGACGCTCCCAAGACTGGAACTCCCACGGTCTCGAACACGAGCTCTCAGGTCTTTACGACGTCGCTCACGGCGCAGGTCTCGCCGTAGTTATGCCCGCTTGGATGGAATACGTTATGAATCACGACGTAATGCGCTTCGCACAAGCCGCTAACCGCATTTGGGGCGTGAGCATGGACTTTGAACACCCCGAACTTACCGCAAAAAAAGGCATAAAAGCCTTCCGTACCTTCCTCAAATCTATCGGTATGCCCCAAAACTTCTCCGAAATAGGCGCTCTCGAAGCCGATATCCCCGCCCTCGTCGAAAAACACCCCGTCTCCGCTTCCGGTAAAGTCGGCGGCTTCATGGACCTCACCCCCGAAGACTGCGCCAATATCTACACCCTCGCCGCTAAAGGCGGTACTCTTTAACGAGTACGCTCCGGTACCGGGGTACGTTCTGAAAGCGATTGTAAGCACAATGATGTTAATCCTATAAGCTTTGATATTGCTGTATAATCTTTGATAAAACTACGTGAATCCCAAATTCTTAATTCAGTCAGATTTGAAAGC
>JAISHJ010000036.1 GCA_031262625.1 Ruminococcus sp.
TCGCTTACCATAATTAAAGTATCGGGAGAACTGCTTTTATCGGTGCATAGGATAACGAATGCGGTAAGACTGCAACAGATTATCGTGTCGATAAAGACTTCGAGCATAGCCCACATACCCATTACGCTTCCGTCTTTACAGTCGGTTTCGGTATGAACGAAGACGGAACTGCCGAGACCTGCTTCGTTTGAAAATATTCCGCGCTGTAAGCCTATCGTGACGGCACGCTTGATGAGCACTCCGCTTACACCGCCGCCGATGGCAGTTACGCCGAAAGCGCCTTTGAAGATGCTTTCAAAAGCGATTGGGATATTTTTATAATTAATTACTATTACAATTACTGCACCGATAATATAAAATAGCGAAATTATCGGAATAATCCTTTCAGCCGCGGCGGCTACGCGTTTTGCGCCGCCGACAATTACCGCACCTGCCGAAACTGCTATAACAATTCCGATAACTACTTTTAGCCATACGCCCGAATTCCCGTCAATAAAAACGCCGGATATGGCGTTCGCTTGAGTCATATTTCCTACACCGAAAGAAGCTAAAATTGCCGTCAGCGCGTAGAAAACCGCTAACGGCTTAGAGCCGAGACCGTGTTCAAGATAGGTAAGTGCACCGGAAGAATTCTTATTTCTCTTAAAAACACCGCGCCGCAGTTTATCCTTATACGCTACACCGAGGTAGTTTTCGGCATAGGCTGTCCCCATACCGAAAAAGGCGGACACCCACATCCAGAATACCGCTCCTGCGCCGCCGACAGTTATAGCGGCGGCTACACCGACGATATTTCCCGTTCCCATTGAAGCGGCAAGTGCGGTTGAAAGCGCCTGAAAGCGTGAGATTTCGCCGCTTTTACCCTCAGTTTTTGCAAGTAATGTATTCCTTAGGATTTTTGGCAGACGAAACTGCAAAAAGCCGATTTTGACGGTGAAGATAATCCCGGTAACTAAAATCAGAGCTATCGTGCCATATCCCCAAAGGAGTAAATTTATCTTTTCGAGCATACTATGTTAAGTCCGTAAATTAAAATAGCGGTGAAATTTTATGACAAAGAAATACTACGCTGACAGCGATTCGATAAACTCCCTCCGGCTGATAATATTTATCGGCTTTATTGTCTGTGTGGGAGGGCTCTACGCACTGTTTTTATGGCTTCATAACAACTATCCCGAATACTTTCGGATTGATATAACGACCGTACCCGAGGTTATAATTATCGCTTCAATCGTACTCTTAACAATTATATATGTTGTGATTGCCGGGATTATTCTGCCGAAATGGTTTGATACCGCGAGGTACGCAGTTTCTTTCGAGGAAATCTGCGCTGAAACAGGCGTAATTATCCGCTCAAACCGCCACATGATGATGTCGGCGGTGCAGTATATTACGTCGCTTAGGTTTCTTAGTTTCAACGCCGTAATGATTCACGCTTCCGGCGGACGTATGATTATCCCTTTCCTCTCAGACACAGATACCGCCGATTTTATAGTAAAAGCCGAGAACCTCCTGATAAATCGGGGAGGACTTTAGAGACATGGGGAAAATTATCGGAGAAACTACTAATAACGATTTTCGCTTACAGCACCCTCTTGCGCTTCTTACCTATTCTAAGCGAAAATTCTGGCTGCTCCTCATACCGATTTTGCGCCGTTTAATTGTGTACAATTTTAATGTAATAGAGTGGATTTCGTGGGGACTTTGGGATCTCTTGCTTTTAGGGCTTTTGGCAGGAATAATTTTATTCCAATATTTCTCTTTCCGCTATAAATTCAACGACTTTGAACTTATCATTCAAAATAACTTCTTCATAAAATCGGTTTTTAAGATTAATTTCAACAAAGTTTCTCTGCTTTCGTCAAAAGAGACCTTCTGGAGCAGACCTTTTAGAGCAGTTAAGCTACAGATTGAGTCCGAAGCAAAATCGGCGTTTAATAAACGCAAGGCTTCCGATGTGGTTATAGTTACAGACAAAAAGACGGCGGAGCGGGTACTTTGGCGCTTCCGAAGCGGCTCATCAGCTGTCAAGCGAAGACATACAGTAAGCTATAAAAACCCACGCTCTATGCTTGTGATATATTCCATACTTTTTTCGAGCGCGTATTCCGGCGGAATTTACCTTCTTATCCTACTATATCAGAGCGCGGATATTATCGCTGAAACGCTCGGGATTTACTATGGAGAAATCCTGTCGCGTTTTAAGGAACTCAGCGAAAATATTATTACCGGCATTTCGGACGGGCTTATCTTCATTATCGTAATTACTGCCTGCGGGTATATATATTCGTTTATTTCAAATATTCTGAGGCTTCAAAATTATCGCCTTACTATACGGGGGCGGCTTCTTGAAATTAAGGGCGGATATTTTTCCCGCTGGAGTTACTATATTAATCGCGACTATGTAAACTACACTGACATAAGACAGAATATGATAATGAAAATTTTCGGGCTTTATTCTATTAATATCGGCTGTACCGGCTATGGGCGGAAGCGGGGCGAAATCCCTGTGTTTATTCCGATTACAGAACTTCCGAAAGGCGGCGCGGTGCTTGAAATGTTTCTGCCGGGGCTTGGTTCTGAACTTGCTAAGCGTAAACCGGAGAAAAGAACAGCGAAAACTTCTTTCTTCAAGCTTACATGGCTACCGCTTTTTCTTATTATAGGTTTTGCTTTAGGCTTTTCGTTACTCGTTTATATTATCCCGAATTTCGCAAGGCTTTATCTGTTTTTACTGATAATGTCGGAAATTCCGTCGGCGCTTTTTATGACTGCTTGCGTTACTGAATATTTTTCCGGAGGAGTAACTATCGACAAAGAGCACAGACATTTTGCGGTTTATTGTCGGAAAGGATTATCTCAACATTTGGTGATTGTTCCCGAAAACAAGGTTAGTACAATTCGTGAAAGGAAAACATATTTCGGAAAACGACATAATATATCAAATATAACTATAATTACCTGCGGCGAACGCGGCGTAAAACATACTGCGCGAAGTGTAAAATCGTTTGAACTTGACATATTATAAGTGAAAGATAACCTTATGTCAAATTTACGGAGGTTTTTATGATAAAGATTTACTCTTCCCACACCTGTCCCTATTGCGAAAAGCTTGAACGCTATTTTGACAGCTTAGACCTGCATTACGATATACATTATATAGACGACAACCGCGACGACTTAAAGGAACTTGTGGCTCTCACCGGCATCGCAGGAGTCCCCGTCACGGTTTTCGACAGCGGCGAATATGTCATCGGCTACGACCGCGAAAATATTGACAAGCACCTTTCGTTAAAGAATAATAAAAAATCCTCCAAGGTTAAGGTTGTCCGCGCTGTTCGCCCGGCGTAAGAAGGTGAAAATATGAAAAAATGCTCTGTCATTGTGGGGAGTTTGCGGAAAAACTCAAATTCACTCGCGGTTGCAAATACTGTTAAAGGATTTTTAGGCGAAACCGGAGAGTTTGAAGTCACGTTCCCCGAAATAGGAAATCTGCCGCTCTTTTCGGAAGATTTGGAAGCTAATCCGCCGCAAAGCTGGGTGAATTTCCGTAATGAAATTGCTTCCTCCGACTGTCTGCTCTTTATTACACCCGAGTATAACAGAGGTTATCCTGCCTGTATTAAAAACGCGCTTGACGTAGGTTCACGCCCTAACGGAAAGTCTATCTGGAGCGGCAAACCCGGCGGTGTTATCGGCGTTTCTCCCGGAAAAATCGGCGCGGCACTTTCTGTCGCACAGCTAAAGCAAATCCTCTCCTTCTTAAATATCCCGATAATGAATCAGCCGGAATGTTACATTCAGGCGGACGGCAATTTTTCGGGAGGTGCTGTCGGAGACGGAAGCACTAAAGACTTTATAAAGCTTTATACTACGAAGTATATCGAATTTGTGACTAAATAACTAAATGCGCCGATTTTCTCGGCGCATTAAGATTTTATTTTCGGCGTAACGTGCTTTTTGCGTTTGCGGTAGCTAATCGCTACATGGACAACCTGCCGCAAAACGGCGTTGCGATGATGCCCCTTAAGATACTCGGCGCGAAGAAAATCATCCTTAGAACGAATCTTAATAAGCGCGTGAGGACAGCGGTCAATTACGTTTGAGAGCATTTCCGCAAAACAGCGGTCACACCTACAGCAATTAAATCTTTCAATAGCAATCGGTAAAAATTCTCCCGCAAGTTCGGTAATAATATCAAGGTCGAATTCCTCGCCGGGGTTATAGTGCCGTACAGGAGGCGGCTTTTGCGGCAACATTAAATCTCCCGTGAAATTCTCGTCAAGGAAGGGGTTGTCCGGTCTGCTTCCGCCGACCAGAAGTTTCATGAGAGCAGGGGTTTTATGTGATTTTTTAGCGGATGTTTTTACCGAAGGCATTTATTAATCTTTCCGTAATTTCAGAAAATCTCCGGGTACAAAAGCTTTACAAGTGTTAAATAATCTCTCGCCGCTCGACAGTTCGGCGAATAGATATTAAGCGTTTCCTGATGTGCAGGAGCTTCCGCCGCCGCGACAGAATTGGTTATCTTTACCGGGAGGACTTCCGTCTCAAATTGGTTGGCAACAAGCCTTACCATCTCTTCAACTTCCGCCGCAAGAAGCTGTTTTCCCGCCGGACATTTCGTCAGAAGTATTCCGCGTGTCCAAAGCTTTTTGTTGTAGTATTTTTTTACGGCAATAATCGTCTCTTTAAGCTGTGTAAGCCCTTGAAGCGACAAAATTTCCGGTGTCATAGGTATAATAAGTTCGTCCGCAGCTGTGTAGGCGTTAATTGTAAGGACGGACAGCGCCGGAGGTGTGTCGATAATGATAAAATCGTACTTATGTTTGACGGTTTTAAGCATATCTTTTAAGACAAATTCACGCCTGACAGCAGTCATTTCAAGTTCAGAGCCGGAGAGCACAATGTTTGAAGTTATTACATCGCACATATCGGTTGTTTTAATCGTCTGTTCAATGGTACACTTCGCGTTTAGAGCATCATGGATAGTGTAACCGTCGTCTTCCGCGCCGAGAGAGAAGGATAAATTCCCCTGAGGGTCCATATCTATGGCTAAAACAGACTTGCCGCGGGAACGAAATACTCCCGCAAGCGATGCGCAAGTGGTGGTCTTCCCGACTCCGCCTTTTTGATTTGTAACGACTATGACTGTTGACATAGGGAATCCTTATTTATTAAATTGTTAAGGTTATCTGAA
>JAISHJ010000103.1 GCA_031262625.1 Ruminococcus sp.
TACTTGTCGGCTAAATTGCCGGACTTATATTCATGGTAAGCCTGCGCGCCGATCATAGCGGCATTGTCTCCGCATAGTGAGAGCGGCGGTATATATAGCTTCAAATCGTTTTCAGTACACATTTTTTGCAGTGCAGAGCGGATTCCGCTGTTAGCGGCTACTCCTCCGCAAAGTGCGATTTTCGTGTATGAAAATTCCTTCGCAGCTTTAATCGTCTTCTCGGTTAAAATTTCGCAAACAGTGTGCTGAAAAGACGCTGCAAGGTTTTCGGCACAAATCTTTTCATTCTTCATTGAAGCAGTGTTCGAGATATTTACGACTGCTGTTTTAAGCCCGGAGAAGGAGAAATTGTAACCGTCAACGTGAGGTTTCGGGAGTTTGTAACGCGAAGGATTGCCCTCCCACGCCGCCTTGTCGATATACACGCCGCCCGGATATGGAAACCCCAAAACTCTCGCCGCCTTGTCGAAAGCTTCCCCTGCAGCATCGTCGGCAGTACGCCCGATAACTCCAAACTCTGTGTAGTCCGTCACCCTCACAAGGTTAGTGTGACCGCCGCTTACTATAAGCGCTAAATAGGGCGGCGTAAGGTCGCTCGACAGATAGTTTGCGGCGATATGTCCTGCGATGTGGTGAACAGGAATAAGGGGCTTTCCCGTCGAAAAGGAGAGCGCTTTCGCAAAGCTTACTCCTACGAGCAAAGCGCCTACAAGCCCCGGCGCGTAGGTTACCCCTATAGCATCAATCTCCGCGAGGGTTACATTCGCGTCACGGAGCGCCTTAGAAGTCACGTCATAGATACATTCCGCGTGAAGGCGCGATGCAATTTCCGGGACAACTCCGCCGAATTTTCCGTGCTCCTCCGCTTGTGAAGCGATAACGCTTGAACAAATTCTTTTTCCGTCTTCGACGACAGCCGCTGCTGTCTCGTCACAGGATGATTCGATGCCTAATATTTTCATTAAAACTCCGTTAAATTTAAGCAGTTATACCGTTACATGAGACACTATTTTCGCGTATTTTGCTTCTCCGATACCTTTGATATTCATAAGTTCCTCTACAGAACGAAAGCCGTATGTCTCGCGGTATTCGATTATACGCGCCGCAATGACTTCTCCGACTCCGTCAAGTGTTAAGAGTTCTTCCATATTTGCAGTATTAAGATTAATAAGTTCGGACACGTTTTCAGTGTATGTGCTTTCTATTATTTCGTACGCGCTTTCAGTGTACAGACTTTCAATTTCACTGTACGCGTTTTCGGTGTATATATTATCTGTATCGGTATACGCGTTCTCGGTGTACGCATTATCTGATTCGGCATACGCGTTTTCAGTGTAGAAAGTTTCGCTCTCACTATACGCGTTTTCAGTGTGTAAAGCTTCGGTTTGCGTGCCGGAGTTTTCACCGGCGATAATATATTCCTCTCCGTAATAAGCCGTATTAAAGGCTATTACGGAAGGTTCGGGAACCCTTACCGCATTGAATATCAATATGTACGAAACGGCTGAAAGAATAACCGCCCCTATAGCAATTCCTTTGTTTTTGTCCTTCATAAACATAACCAATCGAGTGCAAAACTAAGCTGATTAACTTAATTTCCGGAAAAATTACCGCCTTTTTGCACACTTTTTGAATCCGTTAATATAATATACAGAACTAAGAAGCTTTTTTGGAGGTACATATATATGAAAATCGTTGTTATAAAGAGTCCGAAATTTCTCTCAAACCTTCTTCGGATGCTGTTCGGAATTAAAAAGGAAACGTATATTGAATAAGCTTAGCTTTTTCGGGAGGAATTGATATTCCTCCCGGAAATTATACCGCGAATTTTTTCACCGAAGAAAGCAATCTTATATCCACAAATGCATCAATTATCGTGCCGTTTTCGGCGTAATTTTCGGAGTAGACAGTCCCGTTTTCGCGGATTCGGTTTAGCATTCCTGTTTCGGAGTATGGAATTTCAAGGTTTAGTCTTGCCCCGGTGACTGGAAGATTGCGGGTAATTGTTTCGAGCAGATTATCAATACCGAAGCCCGATTTTGCGGAAATTAAAGCAGTTTTCCCGTCGGGATTAATTCCCGAAACGTCAACCTTATCGCATTTATTGAGCACGTCAATCCGTGGTATTTCACCGCAGCCGAGCTCCGTCAGAAGCTTTGCGGTTACTTCGGATTGTTCAAAGCCCTCAGGGTTGCTTATGTCGATGAGGTTTATAATCAGGTCGGCGCTTGCCGCTTCTTCGAGTGTGCTCTTAAACGCTTCCACAAGATTATGCGGAAGGCGGCGAAGAAGCCCTACCGTGTCGATTATCGTTACGCTTCGTCCGTCGGGCAGTTCTATCGCCCGTGAAGTAGTATCAAGGGTAGCAAAAAGCTTGTTTTCGACGAGCACTCCTGCTTCCGACAGCCTGTTCATAAGGGTAGATTTACCGACATTTGTGTAGCCGACAATTGCGGCGGTGAGAATATTATCCTTTTTTCTCCTCGCTCTATGCCTGTCGCGGCGTTTTTGAAGTTCTTCAAGTTCCGCTTCAAGCGCATCAATACGCCGTCTTATATGCCTTTTATCCGTCTCAAGCTTAGTTTCACCCGCACCTCTTGCGCGAAGACCTCCGCTTGAAGAACCGCCGAGCCGCGACATCTCTGCACCCTTTCCGTGAAGTCTCGGAAGGGCATATTTATATTGGGCAAGTTCAACTTGCAGTCTGCCTTCCGCCGTCCGCGCATTTTCAGCGAAAATATCCAAAATTAAAGTAGTTCTGTCGATAATTTTACACGGCAGGACTTTTTCGATATTTTTCATCTGTACAGCGGAAAGATCGGTGTCGAAAATGATAAAATCTGCTTCAAGCGCGGAAGCTTCTTCCGCTAATTGCTCAAGTCTCCCTGATCCGATATAGGTAGCGTTATCGAGAGAATCACGCTTCTGGATGACTTTCCCGACAGTTTCCGCACCGGCTGTTTTCGCAAGTTCCTCGAGTTCCTTAAGAGAACTCTCCGCGTCATATTCACCGTTGTCAGCGCAAACTAATATAACTTTTGATAAATTTTCTTTGTCATTAATAATTCGATTCATAAATCTCCTAAATACCTAAATAAAAGTCCAAAACGGTCTGATAAAAACCTCATAAATGAGGACTGCGAAACATAAAATCCACGGAATTGATGTTAATAAAATCGGCAGAGCGCGGGATTTGTTCCACTCTGTCACAGGGATAAAAAACTCACGGAAGCGGTTTTTGTTTTTAATTACGATAACAATTGCGGTTATGATAAATGCCGTAATTACCGCAAATAAAATTAACATGACAACAATCATTTGAGGAGTTATTAGCTTAATCATCTCGAAGGGATTTGTCATCGAAAGCATCTTTTCGGCGGTTTCGGAATAGCCGGTTGCTTTCATAAAGAAGCTTGAAATCATCCCGAAGATATTTATAAAAGAATGAGAAATTATCGACGGAATTATTGAATTATATCGCAGGTCAACTGCCGCAAAAACTATCCCCGCAATCATTGAATAACAGGCTTGCTGAATATTCCCGTGGGTGAAACCGAAGGCAATTGCCGATATAATTATCGCAAAAGTTCTGTTATAGCGAGAGAGCGAGCCTAAGATTATTCCTCTGAAAAGAAGTTCCTCAAGAAACGGCGCAAAAATTATCGCATAAAATGCCGTAAATGCTGGAACAAGTCCGCTCTCGTTCATTCGTTCGACAATATTCGGCGTAAATGTTCCCGGAGAAAGGTTCGCAAAAAGCGTGAAAAATACAATTATCAAGCTAATGAAAAAGGATGCAATATAACCGAGGCCTTGTGCTGCAAAGTATGATTTCGCAATAGTTTTTCCTGAAAAGCCGCCTATGTTAAAGAGCGAACGAAGGTTAATTCCGCAAAATTTACTGCCGAGAAGAATTGCTGAAATTTCTGCAATTATAATTAAAACAATACTGCCGATTGTAACAAAAGTGTTGTAATCGGCTTCCGTTATGAACAAACTTGCGGCAGCGTTTACAATCGGTTTTGCTAGAAAAAAATATACAACTAAAAAAATAAGCAAAGTAGTTCCCGAAAAGCTGTAACTTTTTCGGATTTCTTTTTTTTCGTCCCTTGTTATAATATTGTCAGGCATTATACTTTCCTTCGTTATGATTATTATACCATATTTTACAATTTTATATGTTGAATATTCAAAAGTACTTCTGTCAATAATTATACTACGCCGAAACCAAGAATTGCTATACATAATTCCCCATGCAAATAAACATAGGAAAGCTACAGGGGTAAAGTATGCATTACAACAAGGTTGATATAAGCGGCGTTGATACGTCAAAACTCAAGGTTTTATCGGAAGAAGAGAAGACAACGCTTCTGCACCGCTATAAAAACGGCGATAAACACGCCCGCGATCTCCTCATTTCGGGGAATCTGCGGCTTGTTTTGTCGGTGATACAAAAATTCATGGGCAGAGGCGAAAATGCAGATGATCTTTTTCAGGTCGGCTGTATAGGGCTGATGAAGTCGATTGACAATTTTAACACCGAACTTGACGTTCGTTTTTCAACCTATGCTGTGCCTATGATTGCCGGGGAGGTTCGCCGCTATATGCGGGACAATAATCCCATAAGGGTCAGCCGTTCCCTGCGCGATCTTGCTTACAGAGCTATGCAGGCGAAGGAAATCCTACAGAGCAAAACGCAAAAAGAGCCGTCAATTGAGCAGATTGCGAAGATGATTGATTCACCCGAAAGTGCGGTTGTAATCGCTCTCGAAAGCGTAACAGAGCCTGTTTCGCTCTATGAGCCGGTATATTCCGATGCCGGCGATACTCTCTATGTTATGGACCAAGTAGGAGATAAAAATGACGACAACAACTGGCTTGACGAAATTTTACTGAAAGAAGCGATAGGAGACCTTTCCGAACGGGAGAAGAATATCTTATACCTGCGATTTTTCCTCGGTAAAACTCAAGTCGAAGTCGCAAACGAAATCGGAATCAGTCAAGCACAGGTTTCAAGGCTTGAAAAGAACACGCTCGACAAAATAAAAGGTAACATTTAAAACTTCTTAAGGTCAACCGAAACGACAATCATTCTTCCGGCGTGATCGTAAAATTTTGATGAAATTGTCTTGCAGCGTTTGCCTGTAGCCGCACTTGTGTACCATCCGGAAATGAAGGGGTCTTCAATCCGCTCTCTGACTGCGTAAAAATAATTCTTAATACCGTGGTTTTCGCCGAGAAGACCGGGAGTAAATCCGGGAAGGCTCTCAGCACCTCTCCCCATAACGGTTGAGGTTATCTGGAAGCCGTTCTGGTCCATCATAAAGGCGCACTCAAGTTCGTTGTGTCCGTCAAGGTATGAACGCAGAGTGTTCTCGTAAGTTTCGGCAGGAGTACCCGTAAGTGTTGAAACAAGGTCATATATAATACGTTTATAGGTTTCAATCCGCACGCTTTCGGCTGTCGGGTTATTTTTAATATTAACATTCAGACGGTGCGCGGCTTCTTCAAGCTTTAGCCGAACTTCGTTTGAAAATATTTTATTTATTTTATCCGGTTTCGAGAAATAAAAGCCCTGAAAATAGTCCGCTCCGAGAAGAATACACTCGATTACTTCCTCGACCGTTTCCGTACCCACTGCGATAGTTAAAGCACCGATTTTTCCCGCGGCAGAAGTTACGGACTTAAAAGCACTTTTTTTATTTTCGTCTTTGTCAATTCCGCTGATAATACTTCTGTCAATCTTAATTATATCCGGGTTAATCATTGCTATAGCGGCAATGGATTCATGTGTTCCGTCAATATTATCTGTAGCGATTAAGAAACCGTTTTTGCGGCAGTAATCCACAAAAAGCATTACGCTGTAGTTATCGCGTATATGTGTAGTAGCAAGCTCGAGAACAATATTTTCGGCTGCTATGCCGTATTCCGCAGTCTTTTTCACAAGTTCTGAAGCATAACGCCTGTCGGGAGTTAAAAGAGCGGTGTCGATATTGATATAGAGTATATTTGACTGTTGTTGGAAATTAAAGCTTTCGAGGGCTTTTATAAGACAGATTCCGAAAATTTCCGCCTGTTCGGTGGGATTGTCATAACATGAAAAAAGCTCGTGAGGCATAATTACATTTGAAGCATCGCCTGCTCTTGCAAGCGCCTCAATACCAATTACCTTTTTAGTGTTGAGTGAATAGATCGGTTGAAATTCTATGTAGATTTTACCTTCTTTGACTAAATCGCGTATAAAATTCTCCGTCTGTACCATAACGCTACCTACCTAATTTATTAAAGCTTTATGTATTGTATGAAGTTTATCCCAAAGTCTGTATAGTTTTTGAACACCGTTTTCTAAGAAGTAATAGTGTTCAATATATGGAATTACAAGGATTAAAAATAACATGAACAGTAGTGATGACTGTAAACCGGGGCGAAACATTAATATTCCGAGGGACATTACAGTAAGTAATGCAAAGAGCACAGTTACCAAAAGGTGACATATCCGCTCATGCTTCATCCGTGAAAGCATTGTCTCAAAACGCGCAAAAAACGCTTCATCAAGCGGTTCTGAGGGCTTTCCCGCTTCTGCCGCCGCTAAAACTGCCGCAATATAGTTTATGTAGTCTCTGAAATATTTACGCATAAATTTACCTGAAAGTGATGTATCTCCGCTCCTACCGTATCACTGCCGGCGCACCTGCCGCACTTTAGTTTGCCGAAAGGAAGAAGCCGATATAGTCGAGTTCCGATTCGGAAACGTCTTTTACTGTGTCGTCAGCATCATCTATGAATACGCTTAGGTTATATACTCTGCTGTTGCCGTCTTCGTCGGGAGCATTATATCGGAAAATACACTCTGTAGTGTTGTTATCGAGAGTAGCAATCATTGCGTAGGGCGACATTTTGAGCATCTTTTCAACGTCTGAAATTTTCTGCCCGTAGGTTACGTCTGTAAGTGAAATTTTCGTATCTTTCCGATATCCTTTCCACGAGGAACGGAGTGCGGCAAATTCGTAGTACGAAACTCTGCTTATATTATTTTGAGAATTTTTAGTGAGAAGCACTGCCCATTCGGGAAGAGCGATTCCTTCGACCGTAACCGATGAATCCGCTTCACAGACATAACTGTAAGCGTTAATTTTTGATAAAATCTCATATTCGGAGTAGACTTCAAAAGTAACACCGGTTTCCTTGTCGGCAATTTCAACATTCCGCCCGAGGGGAACATGAGCAAAAATCCGCTCACCTTCCGACCGCTTAAGCGAAGAAACTATCAAAATCGCGATTACCGCTACGGCAATTACGGCAAGAACACCTGCCGCAAGTTTAATCCGCGACATTAGTTTTTTTCGGAGAGCTTTCCGACGTTCCTGCCTTATCTGGCGGTTGCTTTTTGAGTGGCTGTCGATATTAAGATCCGCGCCACCGTCTTCAAAATCCGCAAGCTTCGCGCCGCAGATACCGCAAAAATCGGTATCTTCCGTTATCTCTGAATTACATTTAGGACATATCATGCCGGCTGTCCTCCAAAAAAGCTATAATCTGCACAAGTAACCATATTATATTTTACCACGAGTTAAGCAATTTGTCAATAATATTTGACGAAAAAGATTGAAAAATGTTATTGTTTGTGATACAATGTAAAAATGGATATGAATATTAAATTTTAAGGTGAATTATGGTAATAATAAAGCGTTTCATAACCGGAATTTTGATGGGGATAGCAACATGGGTCAGCGTAGGCGGCGGAACTATCGCGATTATTCTTAAAATTTACGATGACCTGTTAAACGCAGTTACACTGAATATAAAAAAACTCATGAAAAATATGCCGCTTCTTCTGCCTGTTGTGGGGGGAATGGTTGTCGGAATAGTCATAGCCGCTCTGCTTATCAGCAACCTTCTTGACGTTTATTTTCCGGTACAGACAAAATTATTCTTCTTCGGAATTGTAGTCGGAAGTATACCTATATTTTACAAAGAGGGTACTAAAACCGAAAGGCTTAGGGCTTTTGATATTATTCCGTTTATTCTCGGTGCGGCAGCAATAATCCTGCTGTGGCTCTACCAGCTTAAAACCGAAGGCTCTGCACAGACCGAAACGCTTACGCTTTCACCGATAAATATTGTAAAGCTTGCCGCCGGCGGAATAATAACCGCCGCCGCAATGGTCCTCCCCGGGCTTTCGGGCTCGGCAATGATGCTTGTGCTCGGTATATATTATATGCTTACCGATGCGATTGCGCACCCCTTTGACAACATCCCGACACTTCTTATCTTCGTAATTTTCTGCCTTGCGGGAATTTTCATCTCTGCAAAACCGATAGCGTGGCTTTTAGCCAATAAACGCAAAGTCACGTACTGCGTAATCGGAGGATTTGTGATAGGATCACTCCCGTCGCTGTTCCCGATTGATACTTTTGCTTTTGACTTAGCAGGAATTACTGGAATAGTTATTATGCTCATCGCGTTGCCGCTCCCGACACTTCTTGAAAAAATTGCCGATTGAATAATACTCGTAGGTTCGGCTATTGTAAATTCGCGTTCAAAAAATCGTACCCGCTTTTGCGAGTACGATTTTTATTTATCATTGCGGAGGCTTTTTGTAGCCGGGATTGTTAGCAGTTTCTGTCGTAGACGTATTATCTGTAGAGGCAGGTATCGGTACGTAAGGTCTTACTGACTTAGCGCGCTCTTTCGCAAGCTTCCTCGCTTCCGCACGCTCGGGGTATTTCTTATCGAGATGTCTTCTTCTGAGGAAGATGATGATAATTATTACCGCGACAACTGCTATAACCGGTAAGAGTGTAACTATAATGATAATCAGCCACTGGAAGATAGTAATTATTACGTCTGCGCATTTTTTAATGCCGTTCGACATTATTTTTCCCATGTTTTCGATTGAAAGTGTTGAGAATTCAACATCTTCAATCTCAATCTCGTTCGGGTCTTGAAGCTGACGGATCTCAATATCGACCTGCGACTCCGAAACACTGCTGTTCCAATAGTTAATTAACCCTTGATATGTTTCAATATCAGCGGTTATCTGGTCAATCTCCCTCTGTATCATGATTACGTCTTCGGAAGTATAGGCTTCGTCGAGGTACTCATAATATTTTTCAAGGTTGCGCCGCTTATTTTCAAGGCGAATTTCTGTGTCTATATAATCAGCTGTAATGTCTTGGGAAGATATGGTCTTTTGAGTAACCTTTCCGCATTCGTCCGCGTAGGCTACAAAAGCGTCTAAATTTTCCGGCGGAAGCTTAAAAACAGCGTTCGCGTAGGCGGAAAAATCGTTCTTTTCACTCTGCTCTGTATGTATACTCCCGCCCAGTTCAAAAAGCTTTGCAGTTAGTTTGTTGTAGGTTTCGTCAATGTTCAGTGTTTGAATTGAAAGCTTCGCATTACGAATTATTTTTCTTTGTGACTCTGCTTCCTTCGCTTCGGTCAAAGATGCTCCCGAAGCGCTGTCGTACATTGCATCCGGCGCGGCTGCCGGGTAAACTTCGTTTGAATAATTCAAAGCGGTAGTTTCGGCAGCATATCCGTCATATCCCGAACTTCCGGAACATCCTGCAAAACTAAGTAAGATTACGGATATAATAAGCGGTATGAAAATTTTCTTCATTAAAACCTCCGAATAAATAAAAACTTCGGGTACAGTAATATAATACCATACCCGCAGATTATTTTCAAGCTTATTATCAAACTGTAAAGAAATTGTGATTAATTTTAACCGATTGCTTTTATAGGACGAAGGCGCTTTTCTGTCGAGATTTTCCATGCCCTTATAAGGAAGAAGCTAATCGCACATAGTATCATCGGTAGAAAATAAAGGAGGAAAATCTCCGCTTTCTGTACGGAAACGCTCTGTACGGGAAGTTTCGCATTATATCCTCCGTACGCAAGCGACCAGCCAAGTGCCGCCGCACCGAATCCCGTTCCGACTTTGTTGCCGAAGGAAGTAGCCGTCGTCGCAAGTCCTTCAATTCTTGTATTAAGTCTCGGTTCAAGATAGTCCACAATTTCGGAAGCAAGTGTCCACGCCCCGGCAGTATACATTGACATTCCCACTGCGGTAATGAACGTCCCCACAAGTGTTAAGGCAAGGCTATAAGGATTGAATATCCCGGTAATACGCCCCAAAATTGCTACTACGCACCCCATATACATAACGCGGCGTTTCCCCGCCTTCTCGTAGAGTTTCGGCGCAACAGCAAGCGCAATTACGGTGGTAACGGAATAAACCAGCGCTAAATACGGGTAGTAGTTAGAGTTTCCCAAAACGTCACGGCAGAAATAAAGCGGTGCTCCCAGCACAATCGCGCCTATCATTGAGGTGCAAACCGCAAACCCGACTGCGATATAGAAGTATTTTGTGTGCAGAAGTTCTCTTACGCTTGTCTTAATCTTTATCGGCTTCTGCTTAATTTCCGTCTGCTTCTTATTCTCTTTCGTAAATACTACACAGGCTACCGAAAGCACAAGAGCAAAGAGCGCAAATACTACCGCAACAACTCTCCAAGCCGTTTGCGATCCGCTCCCGCCTAAAGCATTAAGAATCGGCACGGTAATTACGGATATGAGCGTTCCCGATACAAATCCGCATATATTTGCCGCTGCCGAAAGCCCCGCACGCTCCTTTTCATCATTAGCAACAAGCGGAAGCATTGCCCAATACCCCAGACTGAACATGGTATAAAATACCGTCGCCATAAGGAAGTACGTTACGCAAATGTAGATGCTCTTTCCCGTTCCCGAAAGGCTCGACGGTACATTAAAGACAAGTACTGTCGTCAAAAGAAGCGGTATTATCGAAAGTATAAGCCAAGGTCTCGCCTTCCCAAACCTCGTATGCGTCTTCTCTATCAGTATCCCCTGTATTATGTCGGTTGCCCCGTCCGCAAGCCGCATCACAAGCATCATCGTCCCGATAAACGCCGCCGACACAAACACACTGTCTGTGTAATACTGCGTCAGAAATGACCCCGTGAACGTCCAGATAAACTGCGCCCCAGCATTCCCTATCCCATACATCCATTTACGCTTTGTATTCATTTTGGTACGTTGGGGGAGGGGAGGACCGGTGACCCGGCCCTCCCCTCCCCCAAACCCCCTCCTCTCCCGGACTTTAAAACATTTTCTTGTTTTAATCTTTACTTTTATTATTATGCTGTCACAATATCGTTTCTATAGTAAATCAATTGCCTTTTTTGATTTAATGCAAGTCAGATTCTTACTATTTTTTTATATTTTACGTAATATATAAGCACACCTAAACGGCTTTTTACGTCTGTTTTGTTTTTGATTTAAAAATTATTGCTACAAGCAGACCGAAAAGCAGAGCTGCTGATATACCGCCTGCGGCTGCTGTTAAGCCGCCTGTCAGAGCGCCTATCAGTCCTCGTTCGTCTACAGCTTCTCTTATTCCTCTTGCTAAGTTTGCTCCGAAGCCTGTCAGCGGAACCGATGCACCTGCTCCGGCGAATTCTACGAGAGGTTCATACACGCCGAGTGCTCCTAATACTACTCCGGCTACTACGAACGAAACGAGAATTCTTGCCGGAGTAAGCTTAGTGTAGGAAATGAGAAGCTGTCCTATCGCGCAGAACAGTCCGCCTACTATGAAACATTTTACAAAGTCTAATATCATTTTTAGTTTCTCCGTAATTTTGAACTTGTATTCAATCGGAAAAGCGTGGCTTTATCGGAAAGCTTAACCTATGAATATGAGTTTTTACTAAACACCGATATGAACGGCATGGCAGATACAGGGAATTGAACTTCCCTGTTGGCTTACCGTTGTTGACATTAACGCGCCTGTTGCGCAAAAAAGGATATTTTTAAGTTCTCTGATTTTAAGCTTTGGTAAAAAATATGCACAGAGCACAGAAGCCGAACAGCCTGCGCCCGAGCCGCCTGCATGGACATCCTGAACACTGTCGTCAAATATAAGCTTTCCGCAGTCTTCATGCTGACTCGAAATGTCTATATTATCGGCAGTTAACAACTCAAGCAGAAGTTTTGTTCCGATTTTACCCAGATCACCCGTCACAATAGCATCAAAGTCCGAAGGCTTCATTTTCGTATCATGTAAAAATGTCTTTATGGTATCGGCGGCGGCAGGTGCCATTGCAGCACCCATATTTGAAGCATCTGTAACGCCGTAATCTACAATTTTTCCGGTCGTAACTGCCTTAACGAGAGGTGCATCTGCGCTGTCGAGGGAAGAATTTTCCGCAGAAATTATAAGCGCACCGGAAGCGGTACAGGTCCATTGTGCAGTAGGCGTTCTTACTCCTCCATAATGGAGCGGAAATCGAAACTGCCTTTCAGCTGCTGCAAAATGCGAAGATGTAGAAACAATCAGATTTTGCGAAAGCCCGCTGTCTGTAAGCATTGCACCGAGCATAAGTCCCTCAGCAACGGTTGAACAGGCACTGTAAATACCTAAATATGGTATATCAAGTCCGTTTATACCGTAGGTGGAACTTACGCATTGATTAAGGAGGTCGCCCGAAACGATGTAGTCAAGGTTTTGTTCATTAATTCCTGCTTTTTTCACCGCAAGCTTAACCGTTTTGTGGAGGAGTTCTGCCTCACCCTGTTCCCAAGTCTCCCGCCCAAAATAGGCATCATCGGAACTTTCGTCGAAATATCGCCCGAGCGGACCATTCGACTCTTCCTTGCCGACAATCGAAGCATAAGCTGTTATCGGAACTCTATGTTCCATCAAAGCCGTTGCTCTTGAAATTTTTCTGCTCATTAAAAATTACCGTCAATTTCAATATAAATATAGGATTATTTTAATCGCGAAAATAAAATTTATACAAAATAGAATTTTTTTATAAATTTACTTGACAATTAACTTTATTTTTGCTAATATGTATAAGTGATACAGAATATTGCTGTAAATAACTTGCCCTAATATATGAATTTCTGTAATTTTTATGAATTTTGCTTATAAAACACGGTATAATATTGACGATTTAATAGAAATTGTAAAGCTTCTCCGTTCGCCTGAGGGCTGCCCTTGGGATAAAATTCAGACGCATAAATCTATACGAAATGATTTTATAGAAGAATGTTACGAAGCGATTGAAGCGATTGACACAGATAATCCCGAACTTCTGCGTGAGGAACTGGGCGATGTGCTCCTACAGGTTGTATTTCATTCCGGGATAGAAACCGATAAAAACGTTTTCAGTTTTGATGATGTGGCAAATGACATATGTGTGAAGCTTATTACCCGCCATCCTCATGTCTTCGGCGATGTTACCGCAGATACTCCGGAAGAGGTCCTGAAAAACTGGGACAGCATAAAAAAACAGGAAAAGAATCAAGAAACGGCGGCAGATACGCTTATAGCGGTTTCAAAGTCACTTCCTGCTCTGATGCGCGCAGAAAAGGTTATAAAACGTGCGTATCGCGCCGGGTATTCGCGTACGCCTGAAGCGGTACTCGAAAATATCCGTCAAATTCTTGATAATGTAAATCCTGATGACATAAAAGACACACAAATCGGTGAAATATTATTAAATATTTGTGAAACTTGCTTTCTTTCAAAAATTTTTCCCGAACAGGTATTGACAGAAGCCACAGAAAGATTTATAATAGATTTCGGGAAAAATAATACCAAGTAATTTTTCATATTTATCCATGGTTTTTGAGGACATGGGTTGTCCTTTAAACATATATAGAAAATATCGGAGGTATAAAACACAATGACTAAAGCAGATTTCGTGTCTGCCGTTGCGGCAAAGGGCGGTTTTTCCAAGAAGGATGCAGAAAAGGCAGTTAACGCATTCACAGGCGCAGTAAATGATGCACTCATCGCAGGCGAGAGTGTTCAGCTTATCGGTTTCGGTACTTTTGAAGTAAGGGATAAACAAGCTACTACAGCTATTAACCCCAAAACAAAAGAAAAGATCAATGTTCCTGCAAAGAAAGTTGCTAAATTCAAAGCAGGTAAAACTCTTTCCGAGTCTGTAAACGGTTAAGAGCCGAACATAATAAAACGTGCCGGACTTTTGGTCAGCACGTTTTTTATTTTGCAAATCGAGTTCCATATTGATGTAATCGTTTTCATACGTGGGATATTTACAACGTAAATTCCGTTTAAAATCGCTTGAATTTCGGGAAAAACGTGCTGAAATTCATTGAATATACAGCAAGCATGAAAACGATTACACGTCTACTATTCAATAACTCTATAATTGTCTGCGGCAGTTTCTTTAGTAACTATCTCCGAAACGGCTATAACTTCACAGGCAAAAGGCTTGTTCCCCATTGTAATTTCGATTTTATCGCCGATTTTTATTTCGAGAGAAGCTCTCGCTACTTTCCCGTTTACCGTAACTTTTCCGGCATCACAGGCTTCGTTTGCGATTGTACGCCGCTTAATAATCCGCGAAACCTTTAAAAATTTATCAAGTCTCATTATTTACTTCCTTTTAAATAGTATTAATATTTAGTCGAAGAGTCATTCCGATATTTTCTGTTAATATAGTTATTTTTAGTAAGACATCATCTCTCTGTTAAGGATTTCGCGAAGTTTGTCTGCATCAATCGGCTTCGGAATGTGTCCGTTCATACCGGCACGAAGGCATTTTTCTGCATCTTCGCGGAAAGCGTTAGCAGTCATTGCATAAATCGGTATCTTCTCCGCCGCTTTGTGCCCGGAATTTCGTATTCGCTTTGCTGCTGAAATTCCATCCATAACCGGCATCTGAATATCCATGAGTATAATATTATACCTCTCCGGATTATCGGTGAACATTTCAACGGCGATTTTTCCGTTTTCGGCACAATCTATAGTAACACCCGTCTCCGAAAGAAGTTCAAGAACGATTTCCCGGTTAATTTCAATATCTTCCGCAAGTAAAATTCGTTTCCCGGACCAGTTATAACGCCCGTTGACGCTTTCTGTTTCGGGATTATTCGAGATAACTTTGCTCCATGTGAACGGAAGTTCAATCGTGAAGATTGAACCCTCACCTAATTCGCTGACAACACTTATCCGCCCGCCCATTAGGTCAATAAGCTTTTTTGAAATCGCAAGCCCAAGCCCTGTACCGCCGAACTTTCGTGTTAGTCCTCCGTCAATCTGCTCGAAAGTATTGAAAAGCGAAGATATGTCATCTTTACTAATCCCGATTCCAGTGTCCATTATTTCACATATAAGGGTAGGATTACTGTAAATCTGCTTATTAATACGAACTTCAATGTTTATGAAACCGTTTTCAGGAGTGAATTTCACCGCATTTGACAGCACATTAGAAAGAATTTGCGAAAGTCTCAGTCCGTCAGCAGTAATATACCGCTCTGTTTTGTCACAACGGGTAGTTATATTTATGTTTTTCTGCATTATTTTTGCAGAATTTAAGTCTACTACGTAATTAATCAACTTTTCAAGCTGAACATCCCCGGGGATAATTTCCATCTTGTTTGAGTCAATCTTCGACATATCCAAAACATCGTTGACGATTGCCAAAAGCTGGGTTGAAGAAGATGAAATTCGCTCAAGACATAATTCAACTTTACTAATGTCATCTGTTTCGGTAGCAATTTTTGTCATACCGATTACTGCGTTGAGAGGAGTTCGCATTTCGTGACTCATTCGCGACAGAAAATCGGTTTTCGCGTTCATGCTCGCAAGCGCAGCTTCCTTTGCTTCATAAAGCGAATGAATCATTTCCTTGCGGGCAATAGCAGAAGCGAAAAGCAGACCTGCCGAATTGAGAATACTCTTTTCGGCGTCGGTGAATGTATGGCTTTCAAATGCGTAAGTATATGTAAGAATACCCCAAAATTCAGAATTGTAGTTAACCGGAATAATATGGAGAACGCCGAAAGGGTTCGGGCAAAATAGGCTCTGCTTCTGTTTGTCGAGCATATCCCCTGATATATTTAGTTCCTTAGGTTGGATATTTTTGCTTGTCCAGTCGGGGTTTATTTCTGTCAAATTCAAGTTATCGCACTCGGGAATCCTAAACAGCGGAGTATTAAGTGTCCACGAAGACTCCCTATGCGCGTATATTACACCGCCGGCATTAAAGTTTTTCCAAACTGAAACTGTTGAGGCGCCAATCGCCGAACCAAGGATCTTAAGCGAATTCCAAAAAAGCAGCCGCGACTCTGACTGGTCGAGTTCCATTAACAAAATGGCTACATTATTGAGCGCGGTCAGCATTACAGTATTATCCATCTCATCACCATGAAAAAGTTATACAGAGAGTAATATTTATGTCACAACTATAAATCAAAAAAGTAACTTAACTGCTTCTATTTATCTGCCCATTTCACGACAGCATCATCGCCTATCGAAATAACATCCATGAAACTTACGGTATTTCCGTTAAGAGTTATAATCATGTTTTTCGACGGCGGCGGATTCTCAAGGTCAAGTTCCGCAAAACTCATAAGCTCTACAAATTCATGGGGCGAATTGTCAGACTTCGGTTCAAGCACTATATGCTTTCCATTCAGCGTTACCCAAAACTCATCGTCGGCAATCTTTGCTTCCTTACCCGTTTTTACCGGGATAGTGTCAGGGATTAAGATAACCTTTTTTTCCTCTGTTCCATCAGCGTAATTATTAGAATTTTCGTTATTATCATCAAAGTCGATTGCTGATTTTGCTACTTCGATTAGAGCATTCAAAGCGTAAGTGCTTTGTACGATATTGCCTGAATTATTCTGAATTTCCGCAATATTTCCGTCATTTTCTACAGTTTCTTTGCTGATTTCAAGTGTTTTTTTAGCATTTTCAACCGCTTTTTTAGGATTATGGAGGAGCATTTTTGATGCCGTTACTATATTATCACCGGCACGGAGTTCATAATCGAAGGTTAATTTACGTCCTCCGATGTAAAAATCCAAAGCATAAGTATCAAACGGAAGCGTTTCCGTAAGATCATATAGAGTACGAACTTCAATCATTGTTATTGTGTCGTAGTTTTTAATAGTATAATCAGGAGTTACGTATTTTCCGTTCACATTGCATATTTTACCAAAAGGATAGGTTGAATCATCTACGGTAAGAATGTCCAAATCAACACCATCGGTGACTTCATAAATCTTTGCCGAAGCCGATATGCCGTCAATTGCAGGCTTGAAATTTACTTCATCGCCTTGTTTGAGAGTCGTATTAATACTCGCGGGATTTCCGTTTACTTCAAGTTCTGAAGGCTTTCCGGGGTTGCCGGTTATAGACATCTTCTCCCCGTTTAGGGTAAAATTCAAACTGCGCCCGGTTTTTCCGAGAATTTGCGTTGATTTATAGCCGCTAATCATAAGTAAATCGAGGACAGTAAGTATTTTCGTATCGAAAAGGCGTTTTTTCTTCCCGTTAAGCGAAACGACTGCAAAATCGTAACCTCCGGTGTTGTGAGCAGCAAGCCCGATACCGATAGGAGTTACGTACTCCGGTCCGTCGATACTTATCGACCCTTTCGCAAGCTTTGCAAGAGAAATGTTTCGATAATTCATTCGCCCGCCGACAGCAACACGATCGGAAGGCATATTAAGCCGCTCTGCAACCATGTCTGTAAGCCCGGGAAGCTGTGAGCCGCCTCCGATTAGAAATACCGCAGCCGGAGGGTTTCCGTTCGCTTCCACAACCGCGGATGCAATTGTATCGGCGAGGTAACCTGCCGCCGGGAAAATGCTCTCGAAAAAGTCTGCTGATTCGAGAGTATGCTCATACCCGAGTATATCGCGATATTTTATCTGCTTACCGGAGTTTAATTTCATATCCTCCGCTACGTCAAAACTCACCAAATATTTCCTGATAATTTCTTCGGTAATCTCATCCCCTGCGATAGTAGCCATCGCGTAAGCGACGATACTTCCGTTTCTTGACACAGCAATATCGGAAGTTCCTGCACCGATGTCAACGAGAGCGATGTTTATCAAGCGGACTTCGGGAGGAATAATCACATGCATCGCCGCAATCGGCTCGAGGGTAAGGCTGATTACTTCAAGCCCGCAGTTGTCAGTCACGGCATAAAGGCTTTCGACAACGCCGGAGGGCAAAAATGCCGCCAAAAGGTCGATAGAAGCGCGTTTGCCGCGATGCCCTGCTAAAACCTTAATTTTATATCCGTCCAGTTCGTACGAAACGACAGTATGACCGACACAATAAAATGACGCGTCGCCAATGTCCAGTTCGTTTTGCGCCTTTACCACAGCTTCAATTTCAAAGGATTTTATGTTGTCTTCGGTTAAAATATCGAGGTTTTCAATCGAAAATTCGGCAGAAGTTCTGACGGTTTTGAGTGCACGCCCCGCCGCCGCAATCGCAACCTTCGTGAGTTTTATTCCCGAAAGTTCTTCCAGATTAGTTTTCACTACCGAAACGATCTTCGCAACCTGCTTGATATCTTCAATTTGACCATCCATCATTGCGCGGACGGTATGCTCGGCACTGTAAGAAGCCAAAATCTCGTAAACGCCGTCCTCGTCAGCCTTAGCGAGAATACCGACGACAGTTCGCGTACCTATATCAAGAGAAAAAATCGTGTCGTTGTCCTGTTCTTTAAGAACGCGCTTTTTTGCGTGTTTAGTACTACTCTTTTTATCAATTAACTTCTTGTTATCGTTATTTTCTTCCGCAACTAAATTCTTGTTATTAACCGGAGGTTTTTTAGAGACTTTATCGGATGATTTATTCCGACTTCCGATATTTTCTTTAGTTTTTCTTTTTGCTTTGCTCTGTTCGGCTAAAATTTGAGCGGGTGTTAAGTGGGGAGTATTTACATTATTTTCCGCCATAATATTACCTAATCATTCTTTATCTTCAATATATTTTTTAAAGACTTAACCGAGTCGGTTTCCGAAATTACAAGTAATCTGTCGCCGTTTTTAAGTTCCGTATCACCTCGTGGAATCATAAGAGTTTCCCCGCGTGTGATTGATATTATATTAAAAAGAATATTACCTCTTATGTCTTTAAGCAGCCGCCCGTTCCAAGCGTAATTGTCCGGGAGAACTATTTCCGAAATCGCGACTTCACCTTGATTTAGTGTTATAAGCTGCTTAATTTTGGAAGTATCTACCTCGCGCTCAATAAGCATTGCTATACTATCTGTAGAATTTATGACATTATCTATGCCAAGTCGTTGCATAATATCTACATTTTTGGGATTATTCGACTTGGCTATAGTCTTTTTAATCCCGAATTTATTCCTCGCAAGCTGACAGGCAACAAGATTAACCTCGTCAAGCCCGGTGACACTTATAAACGCGCTCGACTGCCCTACAGAAGCGGATTCGAGAGTATCGACCCTCGTCGCGTCTCCGCAGACTACCGGGATTTCAAGTTCATTCGCTAAATTCTCGCACACCCGCTTATTTACTTCAATAACGGTCGGTTGGTGCTTGTGCTCAATAAGCGTCCTGACAAGGTAGTACCCGACTTTACCGCCGCCGACAATTGTAACTTTCATTCATTTTCCTGTATTAATATTTGGTTAATATACGATTTGTATATAGTAATCATATCGAAATCTTCACTAAGATAAGTTTGTCGCCCTTCTTGAGTTCAGGATTTGAAAACGCTGCCATTTGAGTAGTTCCGTCTTTGTGCTCAATCGCAATAATTGTCTCGTTTGTCTCTAAAAGCTCGCTTATTTCGGTGAGTCTTCTGCCAATATGTTCCTTTTCAATGTCCATGGTAATAACTGAAATCAGCCGCCCGTTATGCACGGCGTTCGTGACGGTAACGCTTTCGGTACTGTTCGCCGTCAGCATAGGCAGAAGCGCCGCGAC
The DNA here is from genome assembly GCA_031262625.1 of Ruminococcus sp. Classification (GTDB taxonomy): domain Bacteria; phylum Bacillota; class Clostridia; order Oscillospirales; family Ruminococcaceae; genus JAISGY01. The sequence continues at coordinate 19,765 of JAISHJ010000103.1, forward strand.
AGTAAGGTTTGTCGGACAAACTGTGTCCACGCCGAAAGAGCGGAACACTTCATTTTTGTCAGTGTCATTTACCCTTGCATAAACACGCGGAACATTATAGATATTTTTCGCGATCTGCGCGCACATCAAATTCGTGTTATCGTCAGCGCCGACAGAAGCGAAAGAATCGCAGGATTCAATCCCCGCCCGTTTCAGAACGTCCTGATCAATAGGTACGCCGAGGGTAGTAAAACCGTCAAAACCGGGAGGGAGGTTTCCGAAATCATCGATGTTACTGCTGATAACCGAAACATCGTGCCCTTGGTCGCGAAGTCCTTCAATCAGACTTTGCCCAACCTTCCCGCAACCGACAATAATGATATTCATAAAAAGCTCCGATAATCAGGCATAAATATATTCTGTGAACAAAACTTTACTCATATAATTATACACCGATATTTAATTAAAATCAAGTGTATTTTTATAAATAGCTAAATTTTTTTTATACTTTCAGTAGAAAAAAAGAGCCTTTACGGCTCTTTTTATTTAGTATAAAGTGCTTAAAATGTTGCGCTTCTCTGCATTAAATTCTTCCGTAGTAATTACGCCCGATTCATACATTATCTTTAGTTTTTTCATTGATTCTTCAAAAGATTCAAGAGAAGACTTTGCGGGCGAAGCTGTAACCTGCGTAATTTCCGGGGTTGTTTCTTTAGCCGCTACAAGCTTATCAACTTTATTAGACTTAGATTTGCTTGATTTAGCAACTTCTGTTTTAGGTTTTTCGGCTATGAATTCCGGCTCTTTATCGTCAACCGCTTCCGCAAATGAGGGGTTAACGTCAATCGTTTCATCCTCAGTCGGTTCAGCTTCTTTCTCATCCGAAACGGAATTGTACGTCTGTTCATCCTCATCGGAATCTGACGGCTGTTCTTCCGATGAAAAACTAATTTCTTGCTCTTCCGGTGCAGTGAAGTCTGTATCTTCATCAGAAGTTTCGTCCGAAGTCGAATACATTGTTTCGGCAGCTTCGTACTCTGCTTCGTCATTCGCAAATTTGAAAGCCTTAATATCAAATTCAATCGCATCTGACTTCAGTGTGTTAAATGCCGGTTCGTCTTCCGTATAATCCGGTTCGTCAGTTTTCTTTGACAGAGACGGAGGAGCGGGAGCAATCGGCGGTGTACGGAATTCTTCTTCGACAGAGGAATTTTCGGAATATGTATCTTCTTTATCTAAAATCTCTTCGATAAAGTCATCGTTCTCAATAACTTCCGACTCAAATTCTAAACTTCCGACAGCAGAATTCTCTTCATCAGCTACTGTTTCCGAAATAACTTCCGATTCGATAGCTGTTACCGCAATTTCATCCGATTCCGGCATGATATTGTCCCAAATATCAATAATTTCACTCATCCCGGATTTAGCTGCGCTATTTTCGCTGTAGTCCTCGGTGTAAGTCACTTCGTTTGAATTTTTCTTTATGTACTTAATCTTATCCTTGGTTTCGGTTATCTGCGCAACGATATTTTCGGGATTGTCAAAAGACGGCAGAATTATCCTCCTGCGGTCCTTCGCATATTTATTATCCTTGCTGGGTTTCTCAAATGAAATGTATATCGGAAGTTCCTTAATATACGTGTTTATGGTAATATTCGAGATATCGGAAATACTTGCGGAAAATTTCGAGTAGAAGATGTCCTCTTCCTTCGTTGCAACCTGTTCGCAGACAAACGCTTTCCCATAAAGGTGTCCGGCGGTTATGGTAAGCACAATTTCCTGCGGTTTTGAAAGAGGATTATCTCGGTACTTTGTTTCGTACGTTGCTATAGTTTTTTCCGCGTAGATTTCGGTATTGATCTTTTGTTTCAAAACAAACACCGCTTTCAGGTTAATTATGGTAATATTTTAGCAAAATCAAACGTTATTTCGGTTAGCTATATTTTTAGCAATATCCTTAAGTTCATCGCCGGGATAGTCTTCAATCGTACCATTGTCGCAAGCCTTCGCAATTTCGGGCGATATAGGCACTTTACCGAGCAGCTTCAAATCATTTTCAGCACAATATGCGTCAATATGACTGTCGCCGTAAAGATAAATTTTCTCATCGCAGTGAGGGCATTTAACGTAACTCATGTTTTCGACAACACCCAAAACAGGGACATTCATCATCTTTGCCATAGTCACGGCTTTTCCGACAATCATAGTAACAAGATCCTGCGGAGAAGCAACGATAATCAGACCATCCACAGGTACACTCTGGAATACCGTCAGCGGTACGTCACCCGTTCCCGGCGGCATATCTATAAACATATAGTCGATGTCGCCCCAAATAACGTCAGTCCAGAATTGCTTAACCACCCCTGCGATAACCGGTCCTCTCCAAATTACAGGGTCGGAAGGGTTCTCAAGCAGAAGATTAACGGAAATTACCTTTATTCCCGTTTTTGTAACAGCCGGTAGAATTCCGTCTTCATTCCCTACAGCACGCCCGGAAATCCCGAACATCTTCGGAATAGACGGTCCTGTAACGTCCGCATCCATAATCGCGGCTTTAAAACCTTTTCTTGCACAGCGTGCCGCTAAAAGCCCGGTAACGAGAGATTTCCCGACACCGCCTTTGCCGCTGACTACGCCTATTATACGTTTAACATTTGATTTTTCGTGTGGCTGTTCGAGTAAACTTTCGGGAGCTTGCCGCTCTGCACAGTTTTCACCGCAAGAACCACAATTATTGTTACAATCTGCCATGAATTACTACCTCAATTAGAACTTGTATTCATAGCGTGAAGTCGTTCGAGAGCGGTGCGATTTTTTTCGCTATACAGCAGTAGAGCGGAAAAAGCGCACTGCTATCGGGCGGCTGAACCTATGAATACGAGTTCTCACATATCTATATGATAAATATACAACAAAATCTGCAAAAAGTCAATACTTTTTAGACGATTTATTAAAATTTTTTAAATATTGCTGATAATAGCTTTGAGCAGTTTGCTAAAATCTGCACCGGCTTTGCTTGCTATTTCCAGAACTTCTGCTTCAGAGGGCGGAGTATCACTCAAACCGCACGCCATATTTGAAATGCAAGAAATTCCGATAACGTCAAATCCCGCGTGAACAGCGGCGATAGCTTCAACGGCGGTTGACATTCCGACAGCACCTGCGCCGTGATTTTTGAACATTCTTATCTCAGCGGGAGTTTCGTACTGCGGACCTGATGTCTGTAGATAAACGCCTTCAAAAAGCTTAACTCCCACACTTTCGGCGGATGAAAGAACGATTTTTCGTAAATCGCGGTCGTATATATTATCCATACTCGGAAAACGAGTACCGATTATCGACAAATTCTCGCCGATTAGCGGAGACGGAACGAGACATATGTGGTCATTAATGAGCATAAAGCTTCCGGGATATGATTCTTCGGAGATTCCTCCCGCTGCATTTGTCAAAATAAGCTTAGATGCGCCCATGAGCCTCATTAGTCTGATTGGCATAACCACGTCTTGGATTTCATATCCTTCGTAATAATGTACGCGCCCTTGCATAGCGATTACACGCTTTCCGGATATAGTTCCTAAGATGAAGCGCCCTGCGTGACCGGGTGCGGTAGAAACAGGAAAGCCTTCGATTTCGCTGTAGGGGATAACTGCCGCAACTTCGATATTTTCAGCGAAATCGCCCAGACCTGAGCCTAAAACTAATGCAATATCGGGAGCAAAATCAGTTCTGTCCTTTATTTGTTGTAGGCAAAGCTTTATTTTTTCATAATATTTTGACATGAATATTACCTTCTTTGAAGTAAAATGCGGATAGCAAAAATTTGCCATCCGCTTACTTACGTATTAATACTTTTTAAGCTTTCCGACAGCCATAGATTGTAAACTAACGTAAAATCATGCTTGCCGACAGCCTAAGATCGTAAACCAGCCCAAAGCTAAGCTTACCGAAACCCTAGACCTTAATACTTTTTACGCTTTCTTGCAGCCTCGGACTTTTTCTTCCTGCGTACGGAAGGCTTTTCATAGTGTTCTCTTTTACGAACTTCGGAAATTATACCGTCTCTTGCGCAGTTTCTCTTAAAAATCTTGAGTGCTTTATCAAGAGAATCCTTGCCGACAACAACTTCTGCCATTTTCTTCCCTCCCTTTGGCGGGAGAACCCGCAGCAGGATTTATGTCAAATATCCTATTTAACATCAGATTACTCTGAAATTTAATGATTGTAGATAAATGTAACTATCTTATTATAACGTAGAATAGAAAAAATGTCAAGTGATTTTCAGAAAAAAACTTACAAAAATCAGTCGTTAGTTTTGTACATTGTGCCGAATATTTAGGAAAAGAGTTCTTATTTGTACAGCTATTTCGCAACGATATTAACGAGTCTGCCTTTGACATAAAGTTCTTTTATGATAGTTTTCCCTAAAAGCTGGTCTGCCAAAGCTTCTTTAGCCGCCGCAATAACTGTTTCCTGTTCGTCGTTTATGTTTACATTAAGCTTTGCTCTGACTTTGCCGGAAAGCTGTACAGCGATTTCAACCGTTTCGTCTATGCAGAGTTTTTCGTCGTAAGCAGGCCATTTTTCGTCGCGGATATAGCCGCCGTAAACATTATGATAAATCTCTTCGGTAATGTGGGGAGCAACAGGGTTAACGAGTACCAGAAGAGTTTTATACTCGGCTTTATTAAGTCCGCCGGCATCGTCAGCAGCGTTAAGAAATGCCATCATTGAAGCGATTGCCGTGTTGAATTTAAGTTCCTCAATATCGGAAGAAACCTTCTTAATCATCCTGTGGACAGCAGATTCGAGGGTTTTACTGTATGCTTTTCCTTCGGTGAGTTTGTACTGCAAGCCCCAAACTCTGTCGAGGAAACGCTTACATCCCTTTATTGAACTTGAGTTCCACGGCGCTGTTTTCTCAAAATCTCCCATGAACATTTCGTAGGTACGGAGGGTATCTGCTCCATACCCGCGGACAACATCGTCGGGGTTAATGACATTACCGCGAGATTTTGACATTTTCTGTCCGTCTTCGCCGAGTATCATTCCCTGTGCAGTACGCTTTTTGTAAGGCTCTGGAGTGTTAACTACACCAATATCGAAAAGGAATTTATGCCAAAATCTTGAATAGAGAAGATGAAGTGTAGTGTGCTCCATTCCGCCGTTGTACCAGTCAACCGACATGAAATAGTCAATCGCTTCTTTTGAAGCAAGTTCGTTTTCATTTTCGGGGTCAAGATAACGCAGAAAATACCAGCTTGAGCCCGCCCATTGCGGCATAGTATCGGTCTCACGTTTTGCAGGCTTTCCGCAGACAGGACAGGTAGTATTTACAAATTCAAAAATATTTGCAAGCGGACTTTCTCCGGTATCGGTAGGAAGGTAGCTGTATACATTCGGGAGCCGCAGCGGTAGTTCGCTCTCAGGAATAGCTACATAGCCGCAATCATCGCAATGTACGATAGGAATGGGCTCGCCCCAGTATCTCTGTCTCGCAAAGACCCAGTCGCGAAGTTTATAGTTAACCTTCGCGTGCCCTTTGCCGTTTTGCTCAAGCCATTCGCGTATTTTAACCTTCGCATCATCTACTGTCAAGCCGTCCAAAAAGTCAGAATTAACCATAATTCCCGATTCGCAGTCGGTAAAAGCTTCTTTTGTGATGTCTCCGCCTTTAACTACTTCAACAATCGGAAGTTTATATACTTGCGCGAATTCGTAGTCGCGTGTGTCGTGGGCAGGAACAGCCATAATTGCGCCGGTACCGTAGCTTGTTAAAACATAATCGGAAGTAAATATAGGGATACGTTTACCGTTGACAGGATTAACCGCTTCAACTCCGCAGAGTTTCACGCCGGTTTTGTCCTTGTTGAGTGAGGTACGCTCCATCTCGGACTTTTTCGCCGCTTTTTCGCGGTAAGCCTTTACTTCATCAAGGTTTGTAAGTTTATCAACCCATCTGTCAATGTATGGATGCTCGGGGGAAATAACCATATATGTCGCACCGAAAAGAGTGTCCGGGCGAGTAGTATACACAGTCAGAACATCGTCGGCAGTAGTCGAAAAATCAACTTCCGCACCGATTGATTTACCTATCCAGTTTTTTTGCGTAATACGGATTCTGTCGATATAGTCAACCGTGTCAAGGTCGTCAAGAAGCCGCTCAGCGTAGTCGGTAATCTTAAGCATCCATTGGTCCTTGACCTTATGGACAACCTCGGAATGGCACCGTTCGCAGCACCCGTCAACGACTTCCTCATTCGCCAAAACAACCTTACAACCGGTGCACCAATTGACATTCATTTCCTTTTTGTATGCTAAATCCTTTTTGAAAAGCTGAATGAAAATCCACTGGGTCCACTTGTAATATTTTGGGTCTGTTGTGTCGATTTCGCGTTCCCAATCGAAAGAAAAACCCATCATTTGGCATTGTTTCTTGAATCTTTGGAAGTTCTTTTGGGTAAATTCGGCAGGATGAACCTTATTTTTTATTGCGAAATTCTCGGCAGGCAGTCCGAAAGCGTCCCATCCAATTGGGTAGAGGACGTTGTAGCCTTGGAATCTGCGTTTTCTTGAAATAATATCCATCGCTGTG
>JAISHJ010000097.1 GCA_031262625.1 Ruminococcus sp.
GCTTTTGCAAGAATTAAGGCATCCTCAACAAAGACGGGGTCAACTCCTTGCATGAGAACTGTGTAGCGTTCCAGATAGTAGAGAAAATTCGACTCCGTAAAGAGCATAGGGTCTACGCCGTTCGCTATTAAGATATTTTCTTCCATGATTACCTCCATATATTAAGCAGAAACATCTGCCGTGATAACGTTATCCGAAAATGCTATCTGTATTCCTGTGTCTATGTCACGAATTGCGCCTGAAAGCTTCCCTAACGTGAGGAGTGCGCGTACGGCAGTCTTAATCGTCTCGGAAAGGTTATTTTGGTTTAGGCGGATCGTCCGCGCAGACTTCGCATTTTGGGAGATTACTTCGGAAGCAGTCTTTGTGTAATAATGCAAGCCGTTAGACATAGAGAATGTTCCCGAAGAAACCCCCGTCTGAAAGCACAGCATTTTATAAAGCGCTTCTATAGCGTTAACATGGTCGTCAACGCGAAGTTCTACCGTGTTGTCGGCAATTTTAAGAGCGTCTGTATCCTCCGTCTTGAGTGCTACAAAAGCTTCATCATCTGCATCAAAATATCTCGTCATATTTCCGGTTTCGGGGTCTATAACCGTCTGTATAGAAGCGGCAGGCACAATAATCCGCTTTTTCCCGAGGATAAATTCTCTCATGAAGCTGTCGAAAGCTATGTCGAGAGCCTTTAGAGTGTCTATAGCGCCCGAAAATATTGATACTCCGAGGGGACAGTCAGGCTCGATATTGTTAGCGGAAGCAGGCTTGAATATCGCGAAAAGTCCCGCGCCTTCGCCTTCGTAAATATCCGGAATTTCAGAAGCAAGCCGCCTTCCGAGAGTTAGTCGGTTGTCGGAAATAAAACTTAAATTTTCCGTCTTCCCCGGGGAATATTTTTCGATAGAAGTTATGTATTTCCCGCCGCTCATTTCCTGCGAAGAAAAGGCAATCTCTTTAATTCGACCGTTTCGCCACGAAAGCGGATACATCTTGTCGGCAGTTATAAAGTCTACACAAGGCTTCCCATCATAAAGATAGAATTTCATACAGCCGCCGCCCAGAGCATAGGAGGAAGTTATAAAGCCTTGAATCTGCTCGAAAAAACTCGTCTCGGAAAGCGTTCTGTCAAGGTAATCCTGTAACACAGGATTATCAAGCTTTATAGCCGCACGCTCCGCAAAAGTCAAAGCCGTAAATTCCTCACAGATAGCTTTGGCAGCATTCATCTGCCCGATAATGCGCTCGCCGCGCGAATGAAGCCCCGACCGCTTAGCAGACCTCCAAGGCGGCTTCCCCGCGTAAATGTCAGCCCAGTTTCGGATATAGGTTTCATAGTAACTGTCCAGCTCCGGAATAACCGTCTGCGGAAAAGCTTCGCGTAATAGTCTCGAAATCATAATAACCCCTCACAAAAGATAATTCATTACAGGCTCGATAGAATATTCAAAAGCATCAAGCGAATCAATGTTTGTAGAACCGTTGTCAAGCCGCTTGCCGGTGTCGTCCCACACAGCGGAGGAGAGAGCATCAATAAGGTGTTTGCAACGCTCATGAATAATCAGTTTCCCCATCGACAAAAGCATATTGACAAAGGAAATCCTGCCCAGAATCGACGTCTTCTTAGCATTCTTAATCTCAAACGGAAGCCGCTCTTTGACGAAAGCACTCTTAATCCCTCTAATAAGCACCTGCTCCGCACTGTCGCAGTATATGTCGAAAGTTTTGCAGATGCTCTTTGAAAGCAGCGCGAAAGCCTTAAGTTCCGCTTCAAGACGTGAAGGCGTAATCTGCTCTCGAATGTAATTTTCCGCAAGCACTACAGCCTTACCGTAATTTTTAGTAAACCCCGTAAGTACCATAGCATGAGCAGACCCATTTCCGCCGAAGTCTACGCCTATATTAGCGAAAATTATTTCGGAGCTGTCGGGTGTACCGCAGAATTTTCGCGGCTCGTCCGCAAATTCACGATATATAATCCCCTCCGCATTAACCCATCTGCCAAGTATATATCTCTCGCGAAATACCCCCGAATAAAGCTTGTCCGCATCCTCAATCTGCTTTTTAGTAAGTATCGGATTGTCTTTCATAAGCATAGTAACGCGCAGAAGGTCCTTTTCATCAGCTTTCTCAATCCAGCTTTTGTAGAAGTACGAGTGTTTCGAATCGGGATTGCAGTTAAACCAAAGCTTCGCCGAAGGTTCAGAGATAATCCTCGCGCAAGCCTGCTCAATAAAACTCTCCGGCATTAAGGCCGCTTCATCAAACATTACCCCCGAAAGCGTTATCCCCTGTATAAGCATATAACTCGAATCATCCCGTCCCCCAAATACGTAAAAGTTATTGCTCTTCCCACTCTTCTTTTCAGTAATTATAAGCAGACTGTCCGAACGTCTGTACTGCAACCGATAATACTTAGTAATATCTCTGACTTCCTCAAGCGGCCGCAGAATGTTCCTCTCCGCACTCCGTATAGTCTTACCGCATATCCCGAAATTCTTCCCCGAAAACCCCCGCATAGCCCACAAAATATAAGAACAAGCCATGCATACAGTCTTCCCCGTCCGTATAGCCCCATCCGCAATTATCCCACGCTTGCCCTTGTTCCTCTCACTATATACCCACGTAAATATAAGCTTTTGCTTCGGGGATAAACTATTGAAGGTCATGGAGTTACGTTGGGGGGAAACCTCTCTGAGGAGAGGTTTCCCCCCAAACCCCCTTTCAAAGACTTTTTCATATTATTCTCTTTATTATTATTTAGTAAAATCCTTTACGCTTTCGTAAAGCGTATCGAAGAAATTACAGAAAGCGTTCCGCTTAAAAAATACTCTTCTATAAAGCAAACTTTTTGCTTTGTAAAACGCCCCCTCGCACTCACCACAGACAGAGCGCAGTACAATATAAGAAAATGTTTAAAGTCCGGGAGAGGGGGGGTTGGGGGGAGAGGGGAGTGTGGCGCAGCGCCACACTGTCACTGCTCCTCTCCCCCCAACGTATCCCCGGCTTCGGAGAGGGCTTGATAGAGGGCAGTAGGGTCGTTTGTATCGTCGGTGGGTGTAGACTTTGCCCAAATTTCGGGGCGGAAGGTTTTGAGCCAGATAAGGGCGGCTTGAACGTTTGGGGCAATGTCTTTTTGGACTATTTTAGCGGGTTTGGAGCAGTCGCCGGAGTCGGGGTCGGGGGAGAGGGTAATTTCTTGGATGGTGTAACCGAGGGCGCGGCGGAGGATGGCGGCTTCTACGGAGTCGGTGTCTTTGTCGCGTTTTTTCTTCATATGTACCGCCTTTTGGTTAATTTAGGTGTGAAGTTTTTTCGTATTAATTGGGATGAACTTTTTTTGTGGATTAGTAGAGGTTGGTGAAGATATTGTCTTCGAGTTCGGAGACTTCGACGCAGTCTTCGCAGTATTTGGCGCGGTCTACAATGTAGACGGTGTCGCCGGGGTAAATTTTAGAGCCGCAACAGTCGCAGATGGGAGCGGAAGCGGAAACAGTAATTGTGTCTGTTTGCGGTAGATTTAGAAGTCCTGAAATATTTATCATAAGTCCTCCTCGGGATGAAATATATTTCGTGTCGATAAATCGAACATTTGTTTCATGAGCCTATTATACCACATTTTCTTCCGAAAGTCAAGAAATATTTTTCGCTTTAGGAACTTTCTCCATAATGAACAAATGTTTCGTTTTTATTTGGGCGAATTTGTACAAAACAAAAAAAAGCCGCTGTTTTTTGACAGCGGTTACCATGCGATATTGTTTTCTAAAAGCCCTGAGTATGATTAAGAGATTAAAATAAACGTAAGTGAAAGACGGTCTTTTGCGAAACGGTTGAGTGTAATACGAAAGCGTAAAACAAGAAAAATGTTTAAAGTCCGGGAGGGGTGGGGGTAGTGTGGCGCAGCGCCACACTGGGGAGGGGAGGGGGAGGTCACTCCTCCTCCCCTCCCCCAACGTATCATCCCCGTACCCAGTACCCCCAACGTATCATCCCCGTACCCAGTTCCCTATAACGTAATCAGCTCGTCCTTTAGTTCCTTGATAGCTTTAGAGATATCGGAGAATTTGAAGCCGTAGCGGGACATGGCTGTTTGGATTTTCTGCTCGCCGGCGGGGGAGCCTATTAGACTGCTGTAATTCTTTTTTATACGTGATTTTATTGAGTCTATGTCGTCTTGGAGGGCGGCGCAAACTTCTTTGGCAATATCGCGGTCTATGCCTTTGGCGTAGAGTTCTTGGCGGATGCGGTAGGCGCCGAATTTTTTTACTTCGCGCATATATTCGGCGGCGTGGGAAGCGAATTTTCGGTCATTTATGTAGCCTTCGGAGATAAGGCGGCTGACGACTGTTTCTGCGGATTGGTCGGAAAATTTGGCGGCAATTTTTGCTTTAATTTTGGCGGCGGAGTAACTTTTCTCGTCAAGCAGATACAGTGCGTAGGAGTAGGCTTTTTTATACTCTTCGTTCACGATTTTGTCCTCCGCTTATTTTTTAGCTTTTTTGATTTGAGCGTTTGAGCGCGGGTATTTTTTGGGGGTTATGTTAGTCTTTTCGATTATGAATAGGCGGCGTAGATCTCCGGGAGTTTCACCGGGAGTTTCGGCAGTTCCCCCGACAGTGTTTTCATTAACCGGAAGAAAGTATTCGGCGAAGTCGGCGAGGTCGCCGCCGAGTTCTTCAGTGATTTCCGCGCCTTGTTCGTAGCTTTCGGAAGCGCCTTTGAGAGCGAGGAAAACGCCGCCAACCTTTACGTATGGGAGCGCGTATTCGGAGAGGACGGCGAGAGGGGCGACGGCTCGGGCGGTGACTATATCGAAGCTTGCGCGGAGATCTCCCCGTGCGAAATCTTCTGCGCGCGCCTGAATTATTGTAACTTCTATCGGAAGTATTCTTCTGATTTTTTCGGTGAGTTCTTTAAGAAAGGTGATTTTTTTGCCATTCGCATCCATCAGAGTAAGCTTAAGCTTGGGAAACATTATAGCCATAGGAAGCCCGGGGAAGCCTGCGCCTGTTCCTATGTCTAAAAGGGAGTAGCCGTCTTCAAATTCTAAGTATGTAAGAGGAATCGCGCTGTCCAAAAAGTGCTTCACCAAAATGTCGTAGGGCTTTGTGATGGCGGTGAGGTTTACTTTTTCGTTGTACTCCGCCATAAATTCGGCGTAGATGTCGAACGCTTCGTACTGCTTTTCGGTTAGCTTTAAGTCATATTTTAAGAAAATTTCTTTCGCGATATTAAATTCGGGTAACATATTTTATCCTTTACAAAAGAGCGCTAAAACCGCCAAATCGGCAGGGCTTACGCCTGAAATTCTTGAAGCTTCACCGAAGGTTTTCGGGGATATTTTTAAGAGTTTTTCCGCCGCTTCAAGGGAAAGTCCTCTCACAGCGGAATAATCTATTTCCGCCGGAATAGCCTTCGCTTCAAGCTTTTTCATTCTCGCGGCGGCTTCAAACTGCAAATTAATATAGCCTTCGTATTCGATACGGATACAGGCTTCCTCCGAAACGGCTTTCGGTAGGAGCGGGCGGCTTACGTCAACTTCTCCAAGGTCTTCATAGCTTATCTGCGGACGTTTTAAGAGGTCTGATAGCTTTGCTCCGGTGGTAATTTCGGAAGTACCCTTCGCGGTCAAAATTTCGTTTAGCTTTTCAGACGGCGAAACAGTAGTACTCTTAAGTCTCTTTATTTCAGCTTCGACAGCTTCATATTTTGAAAGAAATTTATTATATCTTTCATCAGATATTAAGCCGATTTCGTAACCTAACGGCGTAAGCCTTTCGTCCGCGTTGTCCTGCCGCAGAAGCAGACGATATTCCGAACGGCTCGTCATCATGCGGTAAGGGTCGTTAACACCCTTTATAACAAGGTCGTCGATAAGAGTGCCTATATAAGAAGAATCGCGTGTAAGGACAATTTCCTTCAGACCTAAAATCATTCTTGAAGCATTTATCCCGGCGATAAGACCTTGCGCCGCCGCTTCTTCATAGCCGGAAGTTCCGCAAAACTGCCCTGCGCCGAAAAGCCCTTTTATAGACTTATATTCTAAGCTGTGGTTAAGTTCTGTCGGGTCTGTGCAGTCATATTCTATCGCGTAAGCCGGGCGCATTATTTCCGCGTTTTCAAGTCCCTTAATGGTATGGATAAACTCTTCCTGTACGTCAAACGGTAAAGAGGAACTCATCCCCTGTAAGTAGTATTCCTCCGTATCAAGCCCCATAGGCTCTAAAAAAATCTGGTGGCGAAGCTTCTCCTTAAATCTCACAACCTTGTCTTCAATCGAAGGGCAGTATCTCGGTCCTATTCCCTCGATAATTCCCGAAAACATCGGGCTTCGGTGAAGATTCGCTCTTATAACTTCATGCGTTCGCTCATTAGTATAAGTCATGTAACAAGAAACGGTGTTTTTGAAAGTAAGTCCTTCATTTTCAAAGGAAAACGGTGTAATAATATCGTCGCCGTCCTGCTTAACTAAGCCGTCAAAATTTATCGAACGCCTATGTACTCTCGCCGGTGTTCCCGTCTTAAACCTTCGCATAGTTACGCCGTTATCACGAAGCGAGGCGGTAAGTTTTGTAGCCGGAAGCACATTATCCGGTCCGGCGGAGTAGTGGTACTCCCCCACATGACACAGCCCGTTAAGATACGTCCCCGCCGCAATTATAACCGCTTTTGCCGGGTAAAATACCCCCTCGGCAGTATAAGCGCCGCAAACTCTGTTATCTTTTATCTCAAGCTTTACAATTTCCCCCTGCAAAACCCGTAACCCCGGCGTGTTTTCGCAAACTTTTTTCATCCGATTGTGATACTTAACCCTGTCAGCCTGTACCCGCAAAGAATGTACCGCCGCGCCCTTAGAAAGGTTAAGCAACCGGCTTTGAAGAAAACACTCGTCAGCCGCTCTCCCCATCTCTCCGCCCAGCGCATCAATCTCCCGAACAAGATGCCCCTTAGCCGTCCCCCCGATAGAAGGATTACAAGGCATATTGGCGATATTGTCGAGCGATATGCTAAACATAATTACTTCAACGCCAAGCCTTGCACAGGCTAAAGCCGCTTCTATCCCCGCGTGTCCTGCACCCACAACTATAACTCTATTTTGCCGCAATTTTCTTCCTCTTTTTATAAAAATAATAATATATCGCCGAGCCTATCGCGAAGGCAACTTCTACCGCGATTGAAATAATAAACTGCGGAGACTTCGGCTCTGTAACCGCGCCGCCGGCAATTGTCGTCACAATCATTCCCGGTAAAATACCGAGCATTGAACCGAGGTAATAATTTTTAGGGCTGATTCCTGTCGCGCCGAAATACATACTGACGGCATCACATGGCAAAATGTTAATTACGCGGAGGAAATAGCTTATAAAAATCTCGTTTTGAAGCCCGAATTCCTGCGCTTTTTTAAGGTTCTTGTGCTTATTAAGAAGACCGGTTACAAAGTCTCTTTCGGCATATCTCCCGATAAGATACGGTATCGTTATTTGGAGGAGTACTCCCAAAAAATTAACGGTGATCGCAATAGCAAGGTTATCGAAAATAATTCCGCTCGCGACCACAAGCACCACCATCGGAAAAATCATCGAAAGGCTTTTCAAACCGAAAAGGGTAATTATAACGACTGCTCCTGCAAAAAGGCTTTTCGGGTGATAACGAGTAACAGCTTCAATAAGTCCTCTCGTGCCGAGGTGAGAGAAGTTAAGAAGGTAAAACGCCGCGCAAAAGATAATCATTAAAAACGGCGCGGCGGTGATAATTATCTTTATAAATTTTGTTCCCGAAAATTTTTTCAGTTTGATAGAGCATACTCCTGTTCAGCGTATCGGTAAAAGTTCCCCAAACATTCGTCATAGGTTGCTTCGTCGTTGGCGAAGTCCGCCGTGTAGTTTACAAAATGAAGCCCGAGGTCATAATCATAAGGCGTGACGTTAAGGTAAAGCTTCTCCCCGACGTCGAGAAAATATCCGTAAGGATTCTGTCCGCCAAGAACATTCATTTCTCCGTCTTCGCTTGAAGCAAGACGCATCATAGCAGTAATAGAGTTCCCGTTTATATAGTCATTAACCGTCATATCGTAAGCAACGTCGGAATTTGTTGTCAGACAACGGATAATTTCCGCCGCAAGGATAGCATTATCAGTACCCTTCGCCGCCGCGATATAAGCACCGCCGCGGTGGGAAGGAACGGGCGCGGGAACTGCTCCCCAGTCGCCCGGGCAGGAAGTAGTCAAGCGCAAGATATTATTAACGTCCGAAAGCGGCATTAAAAAGCCGAAATTTATCGAGTCGGCATCCATTCCCTTAAGCCACCCCGCAGAGCGGTTAACTTCCGGGCTTGAGAAGTAGCTTTCGCGGTGAAAAGCCGCCATGTTGACAAAATCTCTCCAAGCGGCAGGTATAGAAACCTTCCCGGAGGTGATATTCGTAACAATAGGAGAAGTCGCGCTGTCGGCGTAGGTCTCAAACATCTC
>JAISHJ010000098.1 GCA_031262625.1 Ruminococcus sp.
AGAGAATGAGCGAGTCGGAAACGCTTCCGATAATGGTTTTGACTGTATCGTCTGACATTGTTAAATAGATCGAAAGGTTATCATGAGGACGATAGATTTTTTCTATTATTTCGGGGTCGAAGCCTTCGACGGCGATAATTCCGGTTTTCAGCGCGCCTTCGTTTATAGCTTTTTGCGCCGCTGCGGCAAGGTAAGCGCGAAAAATATTCCCTGCGCCGAAGTGTACCCACTCGGGGGATTTTTCGGTAGCTTCCGCTAATTCTTTCGGGTCAAACTGCGGCAGGTTGTAGCCGTGCTCTTCCCAAATATTACGATCTTTGATACCGGATAAACTAAGTTTCATCTTCATATTCCTTTATTTATTCTGACAAATTTATTATACTGTTTTTATGTTAAAATGTCAAGTAAAACAGCGTGAAAACTGCAAATCCAAAACAAATTAAAGCCGCCCTTGTACAAAGCAAAAACCGTGCTATGCAAAAACGGTAAATCTATTATAAACAGAAGCCGCCTGTCTTTACATCAACAGGCGGCTGTATCTTCTTACCATCGACATCCGAGATTATCGTTGTCGAATCGCTAACCTATGCTTTTGGAGTCACTCCCCTATAACTTTTCGTTTGGACGATGCCTGAATAAATTCTTCATAATTACGCACCTCCATACCGGAGTTTGGATACCGCGATTTAGAATCGCTGATATAGGATCGTTGATATAGGATCGCTTGGTTTCTCCATTTGGGAGACTGACGGCGGGGGCTATTCTTCCCCCCGAATGAGGACCGTTTCCGTCAGATGATAGGTTTTACTGTGCCATGGGCGTGTACCCGACTTTCTTGAAAACTTTTTAGGAACAAACGCTTATTATAACGTGTCCATGGGCTTTTACCCGCTTTCGCAAAAATTAGGGGTTACTTTAAGATTAAAACCTTTCCATGGGCGTGTACCCGACTTTCTTGAAAACTTTTTGGGAACAAACGCTTACTATAACGTGTCCATGGGCTTTTACCCGCTTTCGCAAAAATTAGGGGTTCAGTTTAAATTAAAACTTTTCCATGGGCGTGTACCCGCTTTCTTGAAAACTTTTGGGTTCATTCGCTTAATCTAACCTGTCCACGGGCTTTTACCATCCTTCGGAGACTTACTAACGGTTCATAGATTTTATCTATGTAAGCTCTTTTTTAGGGAGCCTAAGCACCAAAGCTTCGGTAGTTTATAGTTTTTGGGTAAACTAAAAACCGATTGGACGGAATAACGACTTCCGTTTTATCGGCTCACAATTTTTCTGATTTTATGCGATGCACCTATGGGTGCTTTCCCGGTATCGTTGATGCAAGCGTAAGCTGAGTTACGGTTCAAGCGAAAACCAATGGGAATATGCTAATCAGAATGTTTGACTGCGAGCCGCCGAAGCTCTGATAAACTGCGTGTCGATTACATCGTTCATGGGACTCGCCTGCCTTTCTGATTTCGGGTTCTAAACAGTTCACCTTGGACTTTTGTTACCCGGATTTCTTCGTGAACTCGGGATTATCGCTTCAACCGGTCCTCAGCATTTCGCTTCGTCTTCGGTTTGTTCGTTTCCTTTGTTCTGTCTACATAATACCACAATGCAATAGGTTTGTCAAGTACTTTTTGAAAAAAATATTAACAAATATTAAACTTGTTTTTGTGCATTTTGCACAAATAGTGTACTTTGTATGCGCTAATTTTCGACACGATATATATTCTTACAAATTTGCACGAAAATTGGTGTATGTTTTGTGCAATTTTACGATTGATTATAGCAGAAATTTCATTTATAATGGATAGTACAGGAAAGGGGAGGAACTTATGTTTTATATCGACCCGTTTTTTATCACGCTTGTTCTGCCGGCAATTATCTTCGCTTTAATCTGCCAATTCGCGGTTAGCCACACTTTTGATAAATATAACCAGATATATTCGCGCTCGGGGCTGACGGGAGAGCAGGTTGCGAGACGTATACTCGATTCCTGCGGTCTCCAAAATGTTCAGGTTGAATACACCGGCGGGAAACTCACCGACCATTTCGACCCGACAATGAATGTTCTGCGCCTTTCGGGAGAAGTTTTCAACGGAAAAGGACTGGGAGCAATCGGAGTAGCCGCCCACGAGACCGGTCACGCTGTTCAATACGCGCTCGGCTATCAGCCTATGCAGTTTCGCAGCAGTATTATCAGCGCTACAAATATCGGAAGCAGGCTTTCCGTGCCGCTTATTGTAGCAGGACTTATTATAGACTATTTTTTGCCCTTCGGTATAATTTTTGCCTATATCGGAGTAGCCTGCTTCGGGCTGTCGCTTATTTTTCAGCTTGTTACACTGCCGGTGGAGTTTGATGCTTCAAAGCGCGCAATCGGCTTCCTTGAGTCGGACGACATTATATATCCGGATGAAGTAGACGGCGCAAGAAAAGTCCTCACCGCCGCCGCGATGACCTATGTAGCGGCGCTCGCCGTCTCGATTATGCAGCTTATAAGGCTTCTTTCAATCGTAAGCGGAAGAAGAAGATAGTATAAATATATACGTATAAAGCAAAACGATTTGCCTATACGATTGTAATCGTTTTGTAACCATAATTCATAAAATGTACTTGCGTAAATATTAAATTTATGTTATACTTACTGTGACTGCAAAGTTTCATAAATTAGAAGTTTAAATAATGGAGTTTATAATGGAAGATTCTTTATTCTATACCCTTGTTGACGACGAAGGCGTCGAGACCGAGTTTGAACTTCTCACTACCCTTGAATATGAGGGCGCGAAGTACTACGCTATGTGCGCGATTACCGAAGAAGACGACGACGAAACCGAAGCAGAATTCGACGTTTTGCGCGAAGATACAGACGAAGACGGCGAACAGATTTTAGTCACCCTAGAAGATGACGAACTTCGCAACAAAATCGGTGAACTTTTCGCTCAAATGCTTAATGAGGAAGACGAAGATTAATTCTTCGCAAAAGCTGAAAATAACGGAGGGAAGCGGATGGAATCTAAGCTAATTGCTGTCGTACTCGGCGTTTTTGCTATGCTTAGTTCCGCCGCTTCCGATTTCGCCGAAACGACCTCTGTCGAGACGGACAGGCTTGAGGAATTGGCGGTCTTTAACGAACTTAATATCGACCGCGGAAAGCTTTATGACGGCTTTACGGTTCAGGATTACATAGATTCATATAAGGGCTATAAAGAGGTTTCACATACGGCTTTTTCCGATAAGTATACCCTTTCCGTACCCCTTGTGAATCAATATCCGGACCTTCCTACAGGCTGTGAACTTGCCGCCGCAGTTTCGGTTATCGAATATAACGGAAACAAAATCGGTCTGACAGACTTTACCGACCGCTTCGTCGTCTGTGACGAGAATTTCTACCATGACGACGAAGGAATTCTGCACGGTCCCGACCCGGCGGAAGTTTTCGTCGGCGATCCTTACGGATGGGGTTACGGCTGTTACCCTGCCGTGCTTGCGGAATATATGGACAAAGCCTTTAAGTCTCTCGGTGTGGAATACTCCTCCCACGCTGTCACCGGGCTTTCGGAAGAAGAGCTTTTAGAACTCGTGAAAGGCGGCGTGCCTGTTATAGTCTGGGCTTCCCTCGATATGAAAGCGTTCGACTACCGCGAGCCTTCCGTCTGGAGGATTTACGAAACAGAGCGGGAACTTACGTGGTATAAAGGCTCTCACACCCTCGTCCTCTGCGGCGCGGACAAAGATGCTTTCTATTTTATGGACCCCAACGACAAAACCGAAATTGTCGCTTACGGGCGCGGGCTTTTTATGCGCCGCTACTCCGAAGCGGGCGCAAGAGCGGTTATTGTGAAGCGGTAGTGTATGGAAGAGTTTACTTCAAACGGGCAGGAATATTCGGGTAAAGTGGCGGCGTTCGCGGATAATTCGGGCAGTACGCGGAAAAAGCTTGCTCTACACGCGTGTTGCGCGCCCTGTTCTTCATATACTCTCGAATACCTCTCCCCGGAATATGATATTGAGCTTTATTTTTACAATCCGAATATTATGCCGGAGGACGAGTACTTAAAACGTCTGTCGGAACTTAAGCGGCTGACCGGAAATTTTGAAAATGTAAATCTAACCGTCGGTGAGTATGACACAGAACGCTTTTTAAGTCTGACTAAAGGCTTTGAAGACGAGCCGGAGGGCGGAGCGCGCTGTGAAATCTGCATCCGTCACCGCCTTGAAGAGACGGCGCGGTTTGCCGCGAAAATAAAAGCTTCCTGCTTCTCCACAACCCTCACTATCAGCCCCCACAAAAATGCTGAGTTCATTAACTTCACCCAAGCGGAACTTGAAAAAACTATCGGCGTAAAGAGTTTGTCGCTTAATCTTAAGAAAAAAAACGGTTATCTCCGCTCGATAGAACTCTCGAAAAAATATAATCTTTACCGCCAGAAATACTGCGGATGCTTATTTAATAAATGAAAAAAATAAACCTTTCCAAGCGCGGAAAAATCAATATCGGAATAATCGCCTTTGCTCTGCTTTGGTGTCTTTTATGGGCAGTTTTCCCGCTCCAATGGAACGCGCTATTTATGGCGGATATGATAGGCTCGAATATTTATGTTTTAGCCTTTTGTTTTGTTTCGGCGTTCCTATCACAAAGTATTTTCGGCGCGATTTGGAAGATAAATTTCAGACCGTTTCTGCACACTCTTATCTCCGCGGTTTTTCTTGTAGGCACAGTTTATATCTACTCGATATTTTTTTACAGTAACACTCCGTGGATAATTTTAATATATATTGTATTAACGGCAGTCCCGAGTCTTTTAATTATCGGGCGCGCAAAACCTCATGACAGCGCAGTGAAACTCCCGTTAATAAAGCGAAAGCCTGTTTTAACCGTCGCTTACGCTCTGCTTATGACTTTTCTGCAAAATTTCCTCTGTCTGCTGATATTTGTAATGTCAAAGAATATGTTCACATCCACTATGAGATAATTTAATACAATATCCATACAAAGCGCAAGATTTGTACAAAATTTTAACGTATCATATTAACTATAAAGCTATATAAAGGCGGTGTTTATATGGGCGGAATCGGTGCAATTATCGGCGGAAGTGCTTTCTATGCCGCGGCTTCGGGAGTAACAGCTTCCGGAGGTGTTAGTGTTTCGCGCGTAAATAAATCACCGCAGAGCAGCAATAAAAACACCATTGCAGACTATAACCGCAGATTTGACCGCTTTGAACTTAGCGGTAACCTTACCACCGGTAACGCAAATAAAGGTAATTACACAAACGGCGCAAACGGCACAGATAAATTGCCGGCAAGTCCTGTAAGCTTCAAGGAAAACAAAGACGAAAACCCTCAAATTCCCGACGATGGAGTAAGTAAGTCTAAAAAAACCGACACCGAATGTCAGACCTGTGCTAACCGCGAATATGTTGACGGCTCGAACGATTCCGGCGTTTCTTTCCAGAGCCCTACGAAGGTTGCGCCCGAAGCGGCTGATTCCGCCGTACGCGCTCACGAAAATGAACACGTCACGCGCAACGCTTCAAAAGCCGAACGCGAAGGCATGACAGCGCGCAGTACCGTTGCTATACATACTTCAATCTGTCCCGAATGCGGACGTGTCTTTGTATCCGGCGGAACTACTACAACTTCTTATTCCCCTAAGGCCGAAAACTCTCTTGCGCAGAAATTCGCCGTGGGAATCGAAAACGGCGGTAAAAAACAGGAATTCGCCGCATAAACTTACATTAACTAAAGCGTAATCTTAATTCGTAATCTTTCAGGCATAATTTATAAAAAAGCACTCATATTCATATCCTTGAGTGCTTTTAGTTTACACAGGTGTTTATTGACAAATTGCGACTTTCGCGATATAATGAAAATATAAACACTTCGGAGGATTAACATGAAAAAAAGTATTAAGAAAAAAGTCCTGCTTCTTTCTGTAGCGGCATCGGTTATGATGGCGGCTCTGACGATTTTTGTCTGCATCTGCGCCGGGGCGGCAAAGGCTGCCAATCCCGAACTTACGGAAACCGCGCCCCTTACCGCGATAATCGTAGGAAGTATTGTCACAACGGTTCTGTTTATAATTTTCCTCACTATCGTTGCAGTAATGATCGGTAAAAGCATAGTTACGCCTGTTAATATGCTTACCGAGTTTATTAAAGTAGTTACTTACAACGGTCAGGTTCAATTTCCGCCGGAAAGCTGGGTACTCGCACGTCAGATGGCTAAGGCTGAAGACGAGACAGGTGCTGCGTTTGCATCATTAAATGACATGGTTTTGCGTTTTGAACAGATAGGACTCCTCCTCGAAAAAATCGCGCAGGGCGACTTTACCGTCACTTGGAAGAGTGTCGGTGAGCAGGATCTTATAGGCAATTCCATCATTAAAGTAGTTGAGGACTTAAACCGCGTGCTCTCCGACATTAAAGGGGTTACCGGAGAGGTCAAGGGCGGCGCAGACCAAATCAGCGGAATTTCCCAGTCTCTCGCGCAGGGCTCCGGCGAACAGGCGGCTACTGTAGAACAGCTTTCCGCTTCGATTGACGAAATCGCACAGAAAACGATGGAGAGTACCGAGCTTGCGCGTAACGCCGCAAAGCTTTCGGGTGACGTTATGAAGAACGCTTCCACCGGCAGTGAGCAGATGACACGCCTTACCGCCGCCGTTGAGGACATTACTGCGGCTTCACGCGACATTAACAAGATAATTAAAGTTATTGATGATATAGCCTTCCAGACGAATATTTTGGCTCTAAACGCAGCTGTCGAAGCTGCACGTGCGGGCGAAGCGGGCAAAGGCTTTGCAGTTGTTGCAGATGAGGTTCGCAATCTTGCGAGCAAGTCTGCTACCGCCGCGAAGGAAACCGGCTCACTTATCGAAAATTCGATGCAGAAGGCTTCTCTCGGTTCTGACATTGCGAAAGAAACTGCTGTCTCCCTCGGAGAAATGGTCTCCGGCATCACGAAATCTACCGGAATTATCTCCGAAATTGCAGACGGCTTGGAAGTGCAAAACGCTTCACTGTCACAGATTAACCGCGCCGTAAGTCAGGTTAACGATGTAGTAAGCAGAAATGCTTCCGCAGCCGAAGAAGCTGCCGCCGCAAGCGAACAGCTTGACTCCCAGAGCGAAATCTTAGCAGAAAATGTTAAGCTGTTTAAGGTGAAGTAAAGAACCTGTTGTTAAGCATGACAACGCCCCTTGATTTTTCAAGGGGCGTACTATTTATTTCTTAACAGCAGTCACATTTAATGACATAAGCTTACCATTATCAAAATCCATGTGCGGAAGATAGGAGCGTGAATAATCGTCGAACCCTTCCGGCAGAAATTCTCTCCAGTCGTAGCGTTTCACGTCCGTAAAACCTACATCTTCTAAGGCTTCTTTTAAGCTGTCGAAGTCGAAAACAGTGTAGTGGTAATCGTATTCGTTTTTCTGCCCGCCGACCATGAATGAGCGGATAATCTCCATGTTATGGTTTTCTTCGTAGTGACTGACTACGGCTTCAAAATCGGGAACTGCAAGGCGGATCAGCCCGCCGTCACGCGAACATTCGTTCGGGGGGGGGTAACGCTGCTTGCTGTGGGTTTACGAAGAACGCGATACCATTCGCTCAAAACGCTTTTAACGTCTTTTCGCGAAAAATGTTCAAGACAGTGACAGGCGTAAATCTCATCGACTGTATTATCCTCAAACATATCAAGATTTTTAATGTCATGCCTGTAGTCAATATGCGGAAAATCGGCAAAATCTATATGGATAAACCCGGGCATATACCGCTTGCCGCAGCCGAGATGAAGCTTTTTAGAATTACTATTGCTCATTAACTTTTCCCTTCCTTTATTTGAAGCTGTCTAATTATATCATGATTAATCATTTTTGTCAATAACAAATGTAAAATTTCCCGTAAGACATAATATATTACTGCTTGACAAAAGCTTAAAAAGCTATATATCCTAAATGAATATCAAATATGAATTTTTGGCAGTGCGAAAATTCATAAATTATCTGTTGACTTTAGCAATCGTGCGTGGTATAATTATTCGGGTGATTATTATGGAAAAAAGACAGCTTCAAACAGATAAAAAGGCGGGGCTTACGCTATCCGACCTTATGCTTACCGCAGTACTTTTAGCGGCAGGCGCAGTCCTCAAATTCGCAGTAGGTAATATCATTAATTTCGGCATGAAGCCGAATTTCATTATCGCTATGTACTGCATTATAATACTGCTTATAAGACCTAAAATCTCCGGCGCGGCTATTATAGGAATACTTGCGGGGGCGGTGTGCCAGTTCTTCCCCGGAACGCCTTACGTTAACCTTGTGAGTGAACTTATCGGCGCAGTTGTGATGTGCCTTCTTATCGGTCTCCCCTTTAACTTCAAAAACAAATTCCTTGACGGCTTCTTAAAAGTTCCTGTGAACGTATTTATAACCACGCTTTTTTCGGGATTTTCATTCCTCGGGCTGATGTGGCTTTTATATTTTGCACGCGGTGCGAAAGATACACCGCCGGCGGCTCTCGGAGTGTTCCTCGGGATAATTCTCGGAACGGCTACAATTAACGCGGTGATAGTTTCGGTGCTTTACCCTACGCTGAAAAAAGTGCTGAAAAAATGATTAAGATTGAAAAGTTTTCTTTTAAGTATAAAGATACAGAAAAATTCGTACTTCGCGACGTTAACCTTGAAGTAGCTGACGGCGCGTTTTTAGGGCTTTCCGGCGTTTCGGGGAGCGGAAAAACTTCGCTTCTCTATTCGATGTGCGGAATTATTCCGCATTTTTACAAGGGCGATTTTTACGGCTCTGTAAAACTTAACGGAATGGATACGGTAGAAACGCCTATTTCGGAACTTTCAAAGGTTGCCGCGATAGTCTTTGAAGATATTGACAGTTCTTTCGCCTGTACCTACCCGGAAGATGAGATAATTTTCGGTCTGCGCAATTTCGGGCATACTAAGGCGGAAGCGGCGGAAATTACCGAAGAAGTAATGAAGACCCTCGGGATAGAAGACCTTCGCGGGAAGCTTATCAGAAGCCTTTCCGGCGGGCAAAAACGCAAGACCGCACTTGCGGCGGCGATTGCTATACGCCCGAAGGTACTGCTACTCGACGAGCCTACGGGAGAACTTGACCCGGAAGCGAAGGTGCAGGTTTTCGAGATTCTCCGAAAACTCAACGCTTCCGGCTTAACGATAGTAATTTCCGAACGGAATGAACATCTTGTGAAAAAATACTGTACAAGCGAATATACGGTGACTAATGCTAAAATTTGAAGATGTAAGTTTCGGCTTTGACGAAGACCTTTTTACGAACGTAAATTTCAGGCTTCACCCCGGTGAAATTGCCGTTCTTACCGGGAAAAACGGCGTGGGAAAATCCACGCTTTTACGCCTATGCAATGGTTTATTAAAGCCCGGAAAGGGTAAAGTAAAGGTT
>JAISHJ010000062.1 GCA_031262625.1 Ruminococcus sp.
CCTCCCGGACTTTAAACATTTTTCTTGTTTTAGTCTTTAGTAAATAGTTAAAGCGTTCTTAAAGCTATTCCATGGAATTAGTATCTAACGATTCATGTGCAAATAAAATCCGCTCATAACAAGCATGAAATGGTTGTTGTGAGCGGATTTATTATTTATGAAGCAGTTCAATGGAATGGTTGTAGTAAACGGAAAAGTGTTTTGCGAAAGCAAGAAATAAGAAAAATTTTTAAAGTCCGGGAGTGGGGGGGTCTGGGGGAGGGGAGGGGAGTGTGGCGCAGCGCCACACTGTCACCGCTCCTCTCCCCCCCAGCGTATCATCCCCGTTCCCAACGTTCCTCTTAAGCGAGTTCTACGATAAGTTCTCCGACGGTAGCGTTTAGGGAGACTGAGGCGTCGGCTACTATTTTCATGGAGGTACGAATTTCGTTGGAGTTTGTAACGGTGGTGGTGAAAGATTCGCGGAGTTTCATGAGGGCATTTTGGAGGGTAGAGAGGGTATTGACGAGGGTGGGGAGGTCTGCGGCGTCTATGGAGTTGGAAGCGCGGCACATATCTATAATTTTAGCGAGGATACCGATAATAATGTTTACATATTTATCGGACTCGGCGTGATTTTTGTCAATGCTTGAGAGAGCGGCGTAGATAGATTCGATATCTGCCATGAGTTTTTCGGCGAAATCGGAAACGCTTTCGGAGACGTGGTTTATTTGGCTGAGTTTTTCTTCGAGACCGGCGTTTTCGGAGGAGAGGGCATTTTTAGCGAATTGGATGCAGTTGTTGCGGGTGTTGATGCCGCGCATGATAGCGGAAGCCATTTCGCGGCAGGAGTCGTAGCCGCAGGAGTGGCAGTCGAAGTTTTGCTGTTCTTTGGTTACTTTGCCCATAGAGAGGAAGACTTCTTGGAGTTCGTTGTCGGTGGGAGTGAGGGCAGTGCGGCGTTGTTTGGCGAACTCGCGGACAAATTTTTTGGTATCTATAAAAGTCTCGTCGAAATATTTCTTTTGCTTGTCTTCTTTTTTGCCGGTAATAAAATTCTGGGGGAATTTGCGGCGTTCTTTTGCTTCATTTTCGACGTATTTCATGACGGTCATAACATCGAAAATATCGCCGGAGAAGCAGGAAGCGGGAGCGCAGTTACAACCGTTTTCGCAGCTTAGAACGTCGAAAATTTCGGGGCGCTTAAATTGGGGCATAGCACCGTAGAGGTCAAGCTCGTGGAAGATAGAAGGACCGTCAACGGAGACGATATTGCGTTCTGAATCGTAAAGCCAAACATTTTCGCGAAGACCGCCGTCACGGGGGAATATACCGCCCATGATACCTTGTTGGTCGTCGAATTTATAGAGCACATCCGAGGGGGTAGAAGCGCGCATTTTAGCTTTATGAGCGAGAGCGTACTGGTATATACGTTTAATAGTTACATTATAGTCAACTACTTCGGAATTGAGACACTCGACTTTTTTCGCGATACAGGGTGAAATAACGGCGATGCTGTAGGGAACGTGAAGGTATTCTTTAAGGTAGATAGCTTCACAGATTTCGGGGCTCCATATAGGCATAAGGTTATCGACAACCGGGTGATTATATTTTTCGATATAGTCAACGAGTGAAGGGCAGACGGAAGCGATAATACCTTTGTTATTTTTGATAGATTCGAGGTGTTTAGCGTAAGCCCAAGTCATTATATCGGCGCCGAAAGCACCGTCGTAAATTGCGAAAACGCCTTCTGACTTAAGCCAGTCAAGCAGACCCTGCCACATTTCGGGGAGGGAAGTTTTAATTGCGGGGGAGACTATAGCAACGATTTTTTCGCCGCTGTTAAGGTCTTCCATAAATTTATCGGTATCATCTATGTAATCTCTTGCGCCGTGTTTGCACGCCTTTATACAAGCACCGCACATAATACAGCAGTCGCTGTCAACTTCCGTGACATTTCTGCCGTTTTCGCTGACGACAATACGGTTTGCATCTCTGCAAGGGCAGGTTCTGATACAAACGTTACAACCAACGCATTTACTTTGATCTGTTCTAATTAATTCCATAGAGAGAACTCCTAAACAAAATTATGTAAAAGGATGTGTTAATTACAAAGATAGCTACACAACTATTATACAATATAATATAATCCGTGTCAAGCGTTTTTTGTAATTTTCACAAAGGAAAAAAGCGACAATCGTGACTCTTTATACAATTATTTTCCGTCAAGAGTATCGGGGTTTAAGAAATCTGCCGACATATATTCAGAGAGATCCATGTCGGAAATTGTGTCTTCACCAAGTTTAGCTTCACCAAGTGAAGCGCGGATTTCGTCTGCGTTCGGCGCGGCTATTTCAAAGTCTGAAAAAGCTTCAGTCTTAGTTTTGCTGTAGGATAAATCGTCAATTTCAGCATTTTCTGGGACTTCAAGCACTGTTTCGGCTGTCTTCGGGAAAGAAAACAGCGTGTCGTCGGGCTTGTAGCTGTCAAGGCTTCTGTCATCAAGAGAGGAAATATCGGGCGGAGTAATGAAGTCGTCCATGAAGTCGGAGTCTGACGGAGCGGCAGTTTTCTGTGATTTGAATTCCGGTACTTCAATAGCATCCATTTCCATATCATAAAAATCAGATATGGCTTCATTGGCTTTTTTCGTCTCTGCGGCAGGAGCGGCAGTATTCTTAGACTTTTTGGTGTCGAAGAAATCGTTATAGTTAGGTTGCTTTAATTTAGAAGGGTCGAAAGGGTTGCCGAATTCGTCGGTAAGCGGTTCTACCGGCTGTTCGCCGGGGTGAACATACGGTCTGCGTGCGGAGGGCGGTGAACTTCCCAGCGGTGAACTGCCCTGCGGTGTATTACCACTCGGAGGAGCGTAACCGCCGGAATTAGCAGGTCTGTAACCGCCGCCGGAACTAGGAGGTCTGTAACCGCCGGAACTCGGGGGAGTGTAACCGTTAGGCGAACTGTAGCCGCCGGGTGAGTTATATCTGCTCTGCGGATTATAGCCGCCCGAATAAGCTGTATCGCGCGGTTGCTTAAACCGTCTGATCGTAAGTATAACGGAGATGATAACCATAACTCCGGTTATTCCCATGAGTATGTAACCGAAAGTATTAACTATTCCGGCAACAGCCTTGCTCTCCACAAACATTTCCGGAATAATGTTATCGTTATAAAACTGTTCCGCTTCGGAACGGGAAATTCCTCCCGCAACGAAACCCGAAATAAGCTGTTCTTTGTTGCTTTCGGGAATGTCGGAAAGGTAACCTTTCATCGTTACGTGCTCAGCTTCGGGATTAAGAGAAAGGGCAGTCAGTCCGCGTCTTACCGAATCGTCGGTCACCATTACAATCAACATCATTACGTTTTCGTTTCCCGGAATTCCTGCCGGAACAACGTAGTAGTGAGTATCAAGAACAGCATCGTAACCGCCGTCAAGTACAACAGCATCAACCGTAATATCTATCATAGTACCGGGTCGGCGGCTTGACGGATCAATGTTGTAAATATCAACAACGGAAGCTTCGCTGTTTGTCGCGTCATCCAATGCGGGGATTATCCGAAAGCACAAAGCTACCATAGCTATTGTTAAGGAAATGAATATACCGGATAAAACTTTCTTTACCATAAATACCTCAAAAAGTTCTTAAACGTTTATATAGAAGTGTTCATTAAATCGGTTTAGTATCGGAAATTTTTTCGATTATACTTACTGCGCTAAGTACTTGGATTTAGCCAACGTACTTGGCGTTAGCCGATGTACTTGGTTTTAGCTAAGTAGTACTTGGTTTATCCAACGTACTTGGTTTATCCAAGTACTAACATCTCGTTAATGCACCGCCCGGCGTTTTTTATAAGCTCGTCGGACATTTCGATAGTTAATCCGCCGCCGCAAAGGCTTCTGAAAATATCGGTTAAAGTAGTAATTTTCATATTCGGGCAGATAAGCTTTTTTGAAAGAATATAAAATTTCTTTTCGGGACAGATGTACTGTAAATGCTCGGCGATTGAAATTTCAGTGCCGACGATAAACTCTTCTGCGTTCGTCTCTTTACAGTATTTCACTATTCCCGAAGTGCTTCCGATATAATCGGCGAGAGCGCAGACTTCGGGCTGACACTCGGGGTGAACGGCAAGCTTAGCGGAAGGGTGAAGTTTTTTCATATCTTCTGCATCAGACTTTGAAACCGCCGCATGAATAGGACAGCCGCCGTGAATAAGATTAAATTTCTTTTCTGGCAGCATCTTCGCAACAAATGCGCCGAGGTTACAGTCGGGGATAAATATAATTTCGTCAGCATCAATTTTTTTACATATCTGCACAGCGGAAGAACTGGTTACGCAAACGTCAGCAATACATTTTAGGTCGGCGGTAGTGTTAATATAAGCGACAACCTTCGCGCCGGGGTGCATAGCCTTTAGCTGTTCTATCTCGAAAGGTTCAAACTGTTCAGCCATAGGGCAGCCTGCCGCCGGGTTCGCAAGGATAACGCTCTTTTCGGGAGAGAGGATTTTAACCGTCTCCGCCATAAATTTTACCCCCGCCATAATTACAGTCTTTTGCGGAAGCTTTCGGGCAGACTCTGAGAGAAGAAAGCTGTCCCCGACAACATCCGCAATCTCTTGTATTTCCTCCGCTTCATAGCTGTGGGCAAGGATAGCAATGTCTTTTTCGCGCTTTAAGTCTGATATTTTATCTTGCAGTTCACGTATCATCGAAATTTTCCTTTTTTCAGAGTTTTTATGCGCCGAATAATTAATAAGCTTCGCGAAAAGTCCGAAACTTAACCGCCTGTCTTTTCTTCAAGCAAAAGTTTATATTTTATACTGTCGATTAGAGCCGAAACGGAAGCATTAATAATATTCGTGGACGCGCCGACTGTAGTCCAGACATTTACGCCGTCGGTACTCTCGATAAGCACCCTTACATTCGCCGCCGTAGCATTTTTGCTGTCGATTATTCGAACCTTATAGTCTGATAGGTGGACGGTTTCGAGCACAGGGTAAAACTGCGACAGAGCCTTTCGGAGAGCCTTATCAATTGCGTTTACGGGACCGTCGCCCTCATGCACCCTAAGCTTTGTTTTGTCGTTAACACGCGCCTTAATTATCGCGCTTGTGAGAGGTTCAGCCTCCCCCGTACGCTCCCCGAGAATTTTATAGTAGTCGAGGGTAAAATATTCGGGCATAATTCCGAAACGTTCGCGGACGAGTATCTCAAAAGAAGCATCTGCGCCTTCGTACTGGTATCCGTCAGCTTCGCGCTCCTTAACGGTGGTAATTATGTCGGAAATTTCGGGCGAATTTTTATCAATATCTTTACCGGTAAATATTCTCGAAACCTTCGCGATAACCGCCGCTCTCCCGGCGACTTCCGAAAGGAGGATATTGCGCTCATTCCCGACGGAAGCAGGATTAATATGTTCAAAAGAAATCGGGTTTTTCCGCACACCGTCCGCGTGCATACCGCCCTTGTGTGCGAAAGCGGATTTCCCAACAAAAGGCATACCGTCCGGCAGACGAATATTCGCAATTTCTGCAATTTTCCGCGCCGTTTCGGTAAGTTTTGGAAGATTCTCTTCCGGAATACATTGTAATTTTAGCTTTAACATTATTGAAGGAATAATTGTCGAAAGATTAGTATTTCCGCAGCGTTCGCCTATTCCGGTAAAAGTCCCCTGTACATGAGAAGCCCCCGCCATTACGGCAAAGAGTGCGGAGGCATCGGCAAAGCCGCAGTCGTTGTGACAGTGAATACCTATAATTACATCGGGGTAGTCATAGAGAGCATCTTTTATACTTTTTGTAATATCATAAACTTCGGAAGGAAATGAGCCGCCGTTTGTGTCACAGAGAACTATCCTTGAAGCGCCTGCTTTTGCGGCGGCAAAGATAACAGTTTTTGCGTATTCCGGATTATCTTTATAGCCGTCAAAAAAATGTTCGGCATCAAAGAAAACTACCTTGCCCGAACGAACCGCAAAGCTTATAGACTCTTCAATCATTTCAAGATTTTCTTCAAGGCTTGCACCCAAAATTTCGGTTGCGTGAAATACAGAAGCTTTCCCGAAAATGCTGACGTTTTTAGCCGGACATTCTATCAGCGACATGAAAAGTTTGTCGTCTTCGCAGCGCATAGCCTTACGCCTTGTTGCGCCGAATGCGACAAGATTATCTATGTAATGGGGTGAATAGTATTCACTTGAATAGTTTTCACTTGAATAGTATTCACTTGAATAGTTTTCACTTGAATCGTATTCACGTGAATCGTATTCACTAAAATCTGAAAAAATCTCCGAATCCTTCGGATTAGAGCCGGGGTTTCCGGCTTCGATAAAGGGTATACCGAAGTCGCAAAGAGTCTTTATCACTGCCTTTTTGTCGGCGGCGGAGAAGCTTACGTTTTCGGACTGTGCGCCGTCACGCAGTGTCGAGTCGAGTATTTCAATCATTAATTTATTCCGCGAGTATATTTTTCATAAACAGTATAACATTTAGCGAAGAAAAAGTCAATAATTTAACGAAAATTAATCAAATTCCCAAAATATCTCTGACAACTTCGGAAGCGATTAAAAGCCCTGCTGCGCCGGGAACAAAGGCAGTACTGCCGGGGATAGGCTTTTTGTAGGGTAAGCGCAGACTGTTCGCATCACCGGAACTGCTCGTGCCGCCCATACTTTCTGAAATTCCTGCGCCGCCCGAATTGCCCGAAGCGTTTACACCGTTTGTTGCGTTCCTATTAGTATCAGCCGCCTTTATCGGTGTTTCTCTCGAATAGACTACCTTCAAGTCCTTCACGCCGCGTTGCCGCAGTTCATACCGTATAATTCTTGCAAGAGGGCAGGTGTCGGTTTTGTAAATATCCGTTACTTCAAGGAGCGAAGGGTTAAGCTTATTGCCTGTTCCCATGCAGGATATTACCGGAATTCCTTCATTTTTCGCACGGGTAATTATCGCGATTTTCGCCGTAACCGTGTCAATTGCATCAACGATATAGTCAAAATCTGAAAAGTTTATCTGCCCCTCTGTTTCCGGAAGATAGAACATATCGAAGGTTAATACTTTACAGTCGGGGTTGATACTTAAAATTCGCTCTTTTGCCGCGTCAGTCTTTTTCATACCAAGCGTGAAGAGGTTTGCGAATATCTGTCGATTAAGATTACTCTCTGTAAAAATATCGTTATCTATTACTCCGAGTGCACCTATACCGCTTCGTGCTAAGCTTTCGACAACGTGTCCGCCCACGCCCCCTAAACCGAATACGGCAACCCTCGCGGCACTTAA
>JAISHJ010000099.1 GCA_031262625.1 Ruminococcus sp.
TTTTTTTGACATATCCACCCCACAAATTTCATTTCCCCTTATGTCAAAATAACCAACAACAAGGATTTTTGGGGCGAATTTTATGTTTATATGTTACATTTTGCAAGTTTTGAAAATAAAATTGCAAAAAAGTATTGACAAGAGGATTTTTGTGTGTTAAAATATAATTACTGAAATTTTTCTGTAATTAAAAAAGGGGAAAATAAAATGCTTGAAAAAGAAGGAGCGGTACGCATACCGTCCGGGTGCGCAATTACAGGCTTTATAAGCCGTGACGGGCGGCGCATTACCGGAGCTGATGCGATAAAATCAATCGCTGTTATGCATGATCGCTCAAACGGTCTGGGCGGCGGCTTCGCCGGATATGGAATCTACCCCGAATATAAAGAACTCTACGCTTTTCATCTGTTTTTTGACAGCAACTCTGCGCGTGAGGAAACCGAACGCTTCCTTAACGAGCATTTCGATATAGTCAATCTCTCGCGTATTCCCACTCGTCAGGTCAGGAGTATTACGAACGAGCCTTTAATCTGGCGTTACTTCGTAAATCCGCTTCCGACGCGCCTTGCGGCTTCGCAGCTTGACGAAACCGAATTCGTCACAAAATGCGTTATTAACATTAATACTACTATAAACGGCGCGTATGTCTTTTCCTCCGGGAAGAATATGGGCGTGTTTAAGGCTGTGGGTTTCCCGGAAGACGTCGGGAAATTCTATCGCCTTGACGACTACGCGGGCTATTCGTGGACTGCTCACGGACGTTATCCCACAAATACTCCGGGCTGGTGGGGCGGCGCGCACCCTTTCGCTCTGCTTGACTATACAATAGTCCACAACGGCGAGATTTCAAGCTATGATGCGAACCGCCGATACATCGAAATGTTCGGTTATAAATGCACTCTCCTCACCGACACAGAAGTTATCACCTATATTTTTGACTTCCTCCACCGCAGACGAAACCTTTCTCTGACTGAAATTGCCGACGTTATCGCTTCGCCGTTCTGGTCTACTATTGATGCTAAACCGGCGGCTGAACGCGAGCGGCTTTACTACCTCAGAAACACTTTTGCAAGTTTACTGATTACAGGACCGTTTTCGATTATCCTCGGCTACTCCGGCGGACTTATGGCTCTTAACGACAGGCTCAAACTCCGCTCTATGGTTGTCGCAGAGCATGATGATATGTTTTATATCGCTTCGGAGGAGTGCGCTATCCGCGAAATCTGCCCCGATGCAACGGGAATCCGCGCACCGCTCGGCGGCGAAGCGGTTATCGCCGAACTTAACGAGGAGGGCAGAAGAAAATGTCTGTAAACTATATTCCGGCGACGTTTGCTGTCCTTCGTGACAACGACCGCTGCATAAAATGCCGCGCCTGCGAACGTCAATGTTCTAACGAAGTGCATTACTTCGACGCTGATTTTGACAAGATGCTTGTTCATGAAGACCAATGCGTTGACTGCCAACGTTGTGTAACTATCTGTCCGACAAATGCGCTTAAAATTATCGAAAATCCTAACAGCTTCCGCAAGGCTTCTAACTACTCCCAACAGCTTATTTTAGAAAACTATCGTCAGTCCTCAACAGGCGCGGTGCTGCTGTCTTCAATGGGCAACCCGCAGGACTTCCCCGTTTATTGGGACAAGATGCTTATAAACGCTTCTCAGGTTACGAACCCTTCAATCGACCCCTTGAGAGAGCCGATGGAGACGAAAGTGTTCCTCGGAAAAAAGCATACCCACATCACCCGCAACGCAGACGGTTCTATAGATACTTCGGGGCAGAGTCCTCAGCTTGAAATCGCCTACCCTATAATGTTCTCCGCGATGAGTTACGGCTCGATTTCTTATAACGCGCATGAATCCTTAGCGCGCGCCGCAACGGAACTCGGTACTTTCTATAACACCGGCGAAGGCGGACTTCATCAGGATTTTTATCAGTATAAGACCAATACTATAGTACAGGTTGCTTCGGGGCGTTTCGGCGTATCGAAGGACTACCTTGATGCCGGCGCTGCTATCGAAATTAAGATGGGACAGGGCGCAAAGCCCGGTATCGGCGGACATCTTCCGGGTAAAAAAGTTTCGGACGACGTTTCTAAAACGCGTATGATTCCAAAAGGAACGGATGCAATTTCTCCCGCTCCTCACCACGATATATATTCAATTGAGGATTTACGTCAGCTTATCTTCTCGCTTAAGGAAGCTACTGACTATAAAAAGCCTGTAATCGTAAAGATTGCGGCTGTGCATAATGTTGCCGCGATTGCTTCGGGTATAGCGCGTTCCGGCGCGGATATACTCGTAATTGACGGCTTCCGCGGCGGCACAGGCGCTGCTCCCACGCGTATTCGCGACAATGTAGGTATTCCGATAGAGCTTGCACTCGCGTCTGTTGACCAACGTCTTCGTGACGAACAGATAAGAAACGAAATATCTATAGTTGCGGCAGGGTCAATTCGCTCAAGTTCCGATGCGGTGAAAGCTTTCGCTCTCGGCGCAGATGCTGTCTATATCGCAACCCCTGCGCTCCTCGCGATAGGCTGTCACCTTTGCAGAAGCTGTCACGGCGCAAAATGCAACTGGGGCATAGCTACCCAACGCCCCGACCTCGTTAAGCGTCTTAACCCCGATGTGGCGTATAAACGCCTTGTGAACCTCGTTCACGCTTGGGACCACGAAATAAAAGAGATGATGGGCGGAATGGGGATAAATTCCCTTGAATCGCTCAAAGGCAACCGCTTAATGCTTCGCGGAATAGGTCTCACCGACCGCGAACTCAAAATTTTAGGCATCATGCACGCCGGAGAATAGGAGGGGTATCGAAAATGAAAAGAGTATACGTTAACGAAAACAGATGCCTCGGCTGTCACCTCTGCGAATATTGGTGCGCGTTCGCAAACAGCGGTGAAGACAGCATTACTAAGGCGTTCAAGCTAAACAAAGAAGCTATGCCGCGCATAAATGTTGAAGACGACGGCGAAATCCATTTTGCAGTACAATGCCGCCACTGCAACGACACGCCCTGTGTAAAAGCTTGCATAACAGGCGCGCTGTCGGTTGATACCGAAGGCTTGGTTACTATAGATACAGAGCGTTGTGTGGGCTGTTATACCTGCGTGTTAACCTGCCCCTATGGCTGTATAGTAATAGACGAAAAGAACGGCGGAAAAACCGTTACAAAGTGCGAACTCTGCGTTAAAAACGCCGGGGGCGAGCCATGGTGCGTGAAAGAATGTATCAACGGCGCAATCGTCTTTGAAGACAGGGGTGTAAGCATATGAATTACGTAATTATAGGCAACTCCGCCGCCGGAATCGGTTGTGTTCAGGGAATCCGTGATAAGGACAAGACGGGCAAGATTACTATAATCTCCGACGAGCCTTATTTCACCTACTCACGTCCGCTGATTTCATATTGGCTTAAAAACGCAGTTACTGACGAAAATATGAAGTACCGCGACAGAGATTTTTACGATGTAAATAATGTTAATACAATCCTCGGCAAACGCGCCGTGAAGATTGACACCGCCGCAAAGAAGGTTATCCTTGACGATAACTCCGAAGTGCCTTACGACAAACTCCTTGTAGGAACAGGCTCAAAGCCGTTTGTGCCGTCGGCACCGGGACTTGACGAGACGGGTTACTTCACCTTTATGAAGTATGACGATGCGAAGGCTATTAAGCAGGCGGTAAAACCCGGCGCAAAAGTCTTAATTGTCGGCGCAGGCTTAATAGGCTTAAAAGCCGCCGAAGCTTTACACGAATATACCGAAAATATTACCGTTATAGATCTTGCGGACAGAATTTTATCTTCAATTTTAGATGCAGATGCGGCTTCTATAATGCAAAAGCATATAGAGAGCAAGGGCGTTAAATTCTTCCTCGGAACTTCCGTAAATAATTTCGCAGGAAAAGTTGCACATCTTAAAAACGGCGAAACTTGTGACTTTGACATTCTTATAATGGCGGTAGGCGTTCGCCCGAATACAGAACTTATAAAAGAAGCGGGCGGCGAAGTTAACAGAGGTATTGTTACCGAAAAAACGCAGGCTGTAAAAAGCTTAACCGATATTTACGCGGCGGGTGACTGTACAGAATCGTTTGATTCTTCCGTTGGTGAAAACAAAATTCTTGCGATACTTCCGAACGCTTTCTTACAGGGCGAAATTGCCGGAAAGAATATGTCCGGGCAGGAATTCATGTACGTTAATGCAATTCCGCAGAATGCTATCGGCTTCTTCGGGCTTCATATTATTACCGCCGGTTCTTACAGTGCGGAAGATGCTTACGAAGTGGCTGACGGAGATAATTACAAAAAGCTATTCATAAACAAAGATAAGCTTGCAGGCTTCATTCTTATGGGAAAATACGTCTCAAAAGCAGGGATTTACACCTCTCTCATTAAAGAAAAAATACCCCTTTCGGACATTGACTTTAACCTCATAAAAGATAATCCGGGGCTGGCGGCATTTTCAAGGGGCAGACGTGATAAAAAGCTTGCAGAATTCCACTAAGAGGAAAAATTATGATAACTATAGATGCTAAAAATAAATACTACAAGGAACTTAACAGAGAGATTGCGGATGCTCCGGACAGTGACGTTACTGTCGAGAATGTCTGCGGTCAGCGGTATATCGGGACTAACGCTTCCGATAAGACTATTACTGTTATAGGCACGCCCGGGAATGGCTTGGGAGCATATCTTAACGGAGTTAACCTTGTTATTAAGGGCAACGCGCAGGACGCTACGGGCGACACCATGAATGCCGGGGAGATTGTAATTCACGGCTGTGTGGGGGATGCTTGCGGATATGGTATGCGTGACGGAAAGATTTTAGTTAAAAATGATGCCGGGTATCGCGCCGGAATTCACATGAAAGAATACAACGAAAAGATTCCGAACATTATTATCGGCGGAAAGACAGGCTCTTTCCTCGGTGAATATCAGGCGGGCGGGCGGATTATAGTACTCGGGATAGGGTATGAAGATGTTTGCCCGGTCGGCGGATTTTGCGGAACAGGTATGCACGGCGGCGAGATTTTTATCCGTACAAAAAAGCGCCCTGTTAACCTTCCGGCTCAGGTTGAGATTACTACTGCTTCTGATGAAGACATGGACAGCATTAAGGGCAGCGTAAGCGAATTCTGTGAAAGGTTTGATATAAAAGCCTCGGATATACTTTCTTCTCACTTTTATAAATTAACACCTAACAGTTCTAATCCGTATACCGAGCTTTATGTAAATCAATAAATATGAAAACGTTAATTGTATCGGTTAACAGTGAGATTACTGCGGTTTTTCATGCTGCTCTTACAAAGGCAGGGGCTGATGATATAACAGTATCGGACAGCGGAACGGTTTGCGGATCTGATGGTATCGGCTATGATTTTGTTATCCTTAATCTTCCGCTTGAGGGGCGGTTCGGGCTTGATGAAGCCGCCGCTCTTGCGAAAAAAGATGATACATTCGTTCTCTGTGCTGTACCGGCAAAAAATGTTGAAAAGGTTTTGGAACGTATAGGGAACAGTACAATTATGCTTGTTTCAAAGCCTTTTTCCGTCGCTGCGCTGGAACTTACCATCAGAAATATAATCCGCATGAAAGAAAAAAATCTTACTGTTCACGGAAAGCTTCTTGAGGCGGAGACGAAAATTTCCGATATTAAGCTTATCGAGCGGGCAAAATTTGTCCTCTCGAAAACTCTGAGCCTAACCGAAGCGGAAGCGCACCGCTACATACAAAAGAACGCTATGGACACGCGGGTTAAACAGGTTGAAGTAGCCCGCGGTATCCTTAAAACATATGAAATGTGATAACAAAGGTGTTATAATGGAATTTACTAAAATGGAGAGCGCCGGGAACGACTACGTTTATTTTGATTGTACCGGTGGGATTCCC
This sequence comes from Ruminococcus sp., assembly GCA_031262625.1. Taxonomy (GTDB): domain Bacteria; phylum Bacillota; class Clostridia; order Oscillospirales; family Ruminococcaceae; genus JAISGY01. The sequence continues at coordinate 5,901 of JAISHJ010000099.1, forward strand.
GATGAAATTGCAAAAGATATTCCTGCCGCCGCAATAAAACTTTCAGACCGTCACTTCGGCGTGGGAGGAGACGGAATTGTACTAATCTGCAAGTCCGAAGCCTCTGACTTTCGTATGAGAATGTTTAATAACGACGGTTCGGAAGGGAAGATGTGCGGAAACGCTTCAATCTGTATCGGAAAATATGTGTATGAACACGGACTTACCGACAAGACCGAAGTAACCCTCGAAACGCTTTCGGGGATTAAAACATTGAACCTTGAGACTGACGGTAAAAGCGTAATTTCAACCTCCGTTAATATGGGGAAGGCGATTTTAACCGCGAAAGAAATCCCTGTTTTATCGGATGAGGATACATACATAAACAAAAAAATCACGCTTAAAAACGGCGTTCGTTATACCGGCACGGCTGTTTCGATGGGAAATCCGCATTTCGTGATTTTTACCGAAGATGAAATATCGGAGGAAGAATTTTTGCGGGACGGAAAGCTTTTAGAATTCCATAAAAGTTTCCCGGAGCGCGTTAATACCGAATTTGTCACAATTCGCGACCGCTCCCACCTAAAAATGCGTGTGTGGGAGCGCGGAACAGGCGAAACTCTCGCCTGCGGAACAGGGACTTGCGCAACGGTAGTAGCGGCGGTAATTAACAATTACGCTGATTACGACGCCGAAACGGAAGTTGAAGTTCGCGGCGGAAAACTCCTCGTAACCTACAAAGAAGACGGCACAGTAATCCTCAAAGGTTTCGGCAGAGAGAGTTTCAGCGGAAATGTTTATCTTTGATATTGACAATTAATAAAAATTGTGCTAAACTTTCCTTAGTAAATCTAAGGAAAGTTTTTTTATATGAAGAAATTACTAAGCGTAATATTTGTTTTTGTTATAACTATTTGTGCAGGGGCGATTTCCGTTTCGGCGGATGATATATCCCTAAATACGCTGATTGCGGAAGCGGCAGCGGCTGGTCAAACTACAGTAGACATACCCCCGGGCGCAACGCTTGTGTCGGAACAGGTAACAATAAACACGCCCGGGCTTACGATAAACGGAAACGGCGCG
>JAISHJ010000022.1 GCA_031262625.1 Ruminococcus sp.
AGGCTTACCATATCGGCAACTTCGCTGACCATTTCGTCAAACTCTCTGCCGCCGTCACGAAATTTGCCGCCGTCCCAAAGTTTTTCAAGCTTTGTTCCCTTTATAACAACAGTCGGGTAGATACGAACAGTGTCGGGGAGTAAGTTTGCAATCCTTTCCGCCGTCTCTATGTCGATTATCCGAGTACTTCCGTACATTCCCGTCATTATCTGTAAACCTAATTCGCAGTTACTTTTATCGCGTATAAGCTTCACCGCATGGGAAACATCCTCTGCGGTATGACCTCGCCTGTTTGCTTCAAGCACACTGTCGTTCATGCTTTGCTCGCCGAGTTCAATCGCGGTTACGCCGTAAGTGTTTAGGGTAGTTAGTATTTCGGGAGTTATTGCATCGGGTCGTGTAGAAATACGTATTCCCGCAAGGTGATATTCGCGAACGAATTCCTGAGCGGTTTGAAGCAGCTTTGTCATATATTTTTCGGGAAGGCAGGTGAAACTGCCGCCGAAAAAGGCAATTTCCGTATCAGACGGGTTTTTAAGCTTTGAAACTGCCGCCTGTAGTTCTGTCTCAACCTCTTTTGCCGTAGGAGCCTTAACCTTCCCGCTGATAATATGTTGGTTACAGTAGATACAGTCAAAAGGACAGCCGGCGTGAGGAATAAAAATGCTGATATTCGCGTGTGCCATTAACTTTGCGCCGAAGTAAGGGGGTGAATTTTTTCGGGGATATATTCATTCATCGCCGACAGTGCAGGACCGCACTCATCCAGACCGCCGTTGTCGTCTATTTTATTTGAAGTCCAAGCGTATATTCCCGCCCAACCGCTGTCGTAAGAGGATTTATATTGCTCCGCAAGTGTCATGTCGGCATCGCCCAAGGCAGAACATTCGCCGATTAGGGCAGGTTTTGCGGGGTCAAGCCCGAAATCCTCGGGAGAGGTGTTATAGGGATAGCCGTACCACGGCTTTTCCCAATAGTACCAGTGGTTAGACCAGAAATCAAGGGGAGCAGATTCCCCGGCATAACCCGTCATCTTTTCGTCCGAGTAGTAGTTCCCCTCATGCTTTTCGGAACTGTATTTTGTCATTGCAAGCCCGACGGTTGTAAGCAGATCGGAATTATCATGAACAGCAGCGGAACATTTCGCGAAGAATTCCGCTAAAATATTCATGTCAATCTGTCCTGATTCGGCGTTTTCATAAACCCAATCCGGTTCGTTACAGAGGTCTACTGCAAAACAGTAGTCGTTGTCACCGTAACGCTTCACGAAGGGAATGACATAATTATCGATATAACTCTGTGTAGCCGTATCGTCGGATACGAGAGTTCGCCAAGCTTCGTAACCTGTGTTAGAGTCTTTGAAGTGGTCGAACGAAAGAAGGGTAGGCATAAGATAAATCTGATATTTTTCGGCTATTTCAAAGAGTTTGTCAAGGTCTTGCCAGTGTTTATCATTCACGGACTTAACCGTACCATCCGTGCCGAGACGAACGATAGACATTCCGTTGCAGTTTACCCAAACACGCGAGGAATTACAGCCGAGCTTTTGAAGTTCGGCAAAATGGCTGTCCCAAAAGGCTTCATCAAAATCGCCGCCGAAGTCGTTCCAGTTATCCCACGGAGTATTTACGCCGTTAAACCAAATTTCACTGCCGTTAACGGTGAATTTTCCGTTTTCGATAGTTACTTCTGCCGAAACGGAGGAGGGCGCGGTTGCCGCAGTGGTAGTAACTGTCGTTATCGAAGCGGTATTTGCGGCAGTTTCCGCAGGAATATTCCCGCTGCAAGCGCAAAACGCAGCTATAATTATACAGACAGCGGAGAGCGATTTAGTTTTAACAGACATACTTCACCAAAGTTATACCGAATAATTAATCGGAAGATAAGCGGTAATTGTATTTTCGGGGGAGGGCGCGGCGCGATAAGAGTAGGAGCGGTCGCCCACACTGATAAGGCGGAAGAAATCGCCCTGTTTTTCGACAGTCTGCGGTTCAACAGGAAGGTCGATGGGTGAATAGAGCACAGGGCTGTCTTTCGATTCGTCGGCGCGGATATTTCCGCCCGCGATAACGGTACGCCCCTTCGCGATACCTATGGGTATATTCATTGAGGAACGCATATGCGAATCAATCAGACCGTTCTCTATATAAAGTTCTCCCGAGCCGAAGGGATCGCCGATTCCGGCAATGAAATTCCCTTCTGCATAGCAGTCTATCACGCCGTCTTTAATGCTGATGTTGGTACGTCCGCGAACAGAGCCGATTAGAGATATTTCAATGCCGTTTGCGGAAAGCTTATACTCACCGCGCATTATAATAGTATCATTTTCGGAGCCGGAAAGCGAACCGATAACCGCGGTTTCTTCGCCGTTACAGTGGAGAGTTACATTCGCGCCGCAGATTATATTTGAATAGCCGGAAATCGTCCCGATACCTACCGCCTGTTTACCGTTTATGGTGCCGGATATGTTGCAGCGGTCGAGCGTTATCTTCGAGTTGCCGATAAATGTACCGATACCGACGCAGTGCTGTCCTTGAACATTAAGTTTAAGTTCGGTGTCCTTAATCATGATTATTGAAGCGTTAGACGAGCCGCCGCCGCCGATTGCTATTGTATTTTCTCCGGTACTGTCAATTGTTATAATACCCTTAGAAGAAATTTCGATATTACCGACATCCTGCGAAACGTTTCCGCCGAGGGATATACCGTTATTAGCAGTTCCGCGGATTTCGAGGTTGCCGTCGCCGATAATTTTAAGCGATGCGCTTTCGGGAACGCGGATTCCTTCGGTATCAAGAAGGTTATCGCCCACAAGAATTAAGGTAAGTTCGGAATTTTGTCCGAGGGTTATACAGGGGAGATTTGCGGCGGTGAATCTTGCGGTACTTAGGGTAATTTCACACTTTCTGTCAGCAGGAACAGTTACCGTAAATTTCGGGCAGGAATTAATATCACCGGTGAGCGTAAGCTTATTTACGTCGGCGTTTAACTGTGAATAGCCCATGAGTGCCGATTCTTCGAGGTTAACATTAAAGCTGTCGTTATCGGCATCGTATGTATAAGTAGAATCCTCCGGAACTTCCGCCGTAATTTCAAGTATCTTCCCTGTTTCGCCGCAGTGGTTAAGTTGGTAATCAATTATCTTGCGGCGTATATCAACAGGAATCTCTTTAACAAAAACAGGAGACGGACGAGCGGTAAAGAATCCTTGAATGTAGTCCACGCCGAGAGAAATCATGGTATTGAGTTCCTCTTCGCGTTCGACTCCTTCCGCGATAGTCATGATAGACTGTGAGCGGGCGTATTCGATGGTGTTTGAGACAAGCTGTTGCTTTTTATTATCTTTATCAATATTAGCAACAAGCTTCCGGTCGATTTTAACGTACTGCGGGTGAAGCTGTAGGAGCGTTTCGCCGTTTGCATAGCCCGAGCCGTAATCGTCAAGAGCAATCTGCGCACGGAAATCGCGATAGCGTTTCGATAAAATGTCAATATTCTCCTGCGTTACATAAGCGTTTTCGGTAACTTCAAGCACTGCGCTTCCGAAAAGCCCGGAAAAGTCGGTGAGAAGCTTTTCGTAGTCATGCTTTTGAAGCATAGCAGAAGTTATAACGTTAATGAATAACTTTTTGTCGCGGAAAAAGTCCGCATTGTCGGCTAATATTTTAAATGTGTTGAACATTGTAAGTTTTTCAATGTCATAAGAGCGTTCCTGCTTCGCCGCAATCTTAAGCATTTCGGTAGGAGAGAAGCGGAAACCGCCGATTTTGCGGGGGCGCATTAAAGCTTCATAGCCTAAAATTTTGCCGGAGGAAGCCGCTACAAGAGGCTGGAAGTGATAGTCAACAGCATTTGTGTTAATAACTTCATCAAAAGCCTGAAGCTTTGCGAATTCGGTTGCGGAGTGAGCAAAATCTTCCGCAGAGAATTCAACAGGCTCGACAGCATTTTTTTGCCCCGCATCGAAAGCCGCGAAATCAACCGCAGAAATTATACTGTTAATGTCCTTTTCTTCCTGTGAAAAAGAGTAGTAGCCGCAGAAAATACGGATATATTTACCGCTGTTTTCTTTCATTACGGCAAGCTTTTCATTAATTCCGTCGAGAATTTTACGTGCGGATTTTGCGCAGCGTTCGCCGTATGTATCGGTTAAAATTACGCCGAATTCGTTGTAGCTTGTCCTCCCTATGAAGGTGTTGTGAGGATTTTCGTAGCTTTTTAGGTATTCTGCAATGTTAACGATTATTTTCGCGGCTTCGTTTGCCCCTGTAAAGCTTATTACCTTGTCAAGCCCTTTTATAACGAATGCCATTACACCGCAGGTTGACTCGTTATTGTTAACAGCTTCGCCGAGTTTTTGGTTATAGGCGTCTTTTGAGAGTGTATTCGTCTCAAGGTCGTAATATTTAAGGGCTTTAATTACATTTAAGGACTTTACATAATCGGATACATCATAAAGAACGCAAACATCAAAAGACGGTGCGGCAAGTGTCTTAATTTTAAGCCAGACATTTCTTACAGGTGACATATAGATGTTCGGCTCATCCGAAAGCGGAGAGGAGCGCAAATCTTTAACAATACCAGCGTAATCGTTCGGGGTGAGTTCATCAATATTCCTTGTAACTCCGGCGATTGAAGCGATATTTTTTGACGCAACAACTTTTCCGTTTAAATAGTTAACGGTTATGTAACCCGTATCGGGAATCATATTTATCGCCGCAATATATCTTTCCGCCCGGTCTTTTTGTGCCATAAGAGTCCGGATAAAGAAATTTGCGAAGAGTACCGTTAAAAGTATTACTCCGATTATAAAATAGAGCGCGAACTCGGGGAAAACTACCGACAGCGCAGCAAGGACTACGATTAAAACCGCGCCGGCAAGTATACGCAGATTCTTATTCATAAAGCACCTTAT
>JAISHJ010000030.1 GCA_031262625.1 Ruminococcus sp.
CTCGGAAATCCGGGAATGGAGTATAATAATACCAGACATAACGCCGGATTTATTGCAGCCGATAGGCTGATTAAAGAAACCGGCGGAAGCTTTGATAAACTTCGTTTTAAATCAAAAACTGCGGATATAAATATAAACGGAAACAGAGTTTTAGTAATCAAGCCTATTACTTTCATGAACTGCAGCGGAGAAGCTGTTGTTGAAGCGATGAACTACTATAAAATAAAGTCCGATCATGTACTTATCATTTGCGATGATATTTATCTTGAGCCGGGAGTTATACGTATACGGCGTAAAGGTTCTCACGGCGGTCATAACGGCTTAAAATCAATTACAGAACTTTCGGGCGATGAAAATTTCCCGCGGATAAAGGTTGGTGTCGGTAACAAACCTGACGGCTACAGCCTTTCGGATTGGGTTTTAAGTAAATTCACCGACAGCGATAAACTAAAGATGGAAAAAGCTTATGAAAATATAATTGATGCGGTAAAACTTATTATTGACGGACAGATAGAAAAAGCAATGAATAAATACAGCAAATAGAGGTTAATTATTTTGGTAGATATATTAAGCGGAAAAAACGGTATTATATTTGATATGGACGGCACTCTTATCGACAGTACACAAACGTGGATTGATGCAGATGTTGAGTTCGGTTATCAAAATGGATTTGTCTATACTGAAGAAATGCTGATTGCGACAAAAACACTCAAATTTATGAAAGCTTGTGAATATCTTTCGCAGTTTTGCGATTACACTCCGGAAGAAACTGCTAAGCGATACTACGACATCTTAAAATCAAAGTACGGCGATTGTCCTGTCACAGCCGGAGCGGAAGAATTTTTATCATTATGTAAAGACAACGGTATAAAAATGTGCATACTTACTGCCGGAATAAAGCCGCTTGCAGACAAGGTATTGGTGAAAAATAACCTTACGGATTACTTTGAATTTATAGCTACTGCCGACAGTATTGATTATGACAAGCGCGATCCGGAAGCATTTATTGTCTGTGCTGAAAAATTAGGGCTTAAAATCAAGGATGTTCTCGTAATTGAGGATAGTTTTCATGCGGTACAAGCTGCGAAAAAAGCCGGCGCTCAAGTAATCGGAATGATTAATTCCGGGAATTATTTTGAACATAACGAACTGCGGGAAATATGCGATAAAACTATCGGCGATTTTAACGACCTTTTGCCGAAAAACCTTGTTACTCCATAAGATAACCGCGGATTTTTTGCAGGACTTTTTTCTCATTACGTGAGACCTGTACTTGATTTGTAGATAAAACAGATGCCGTTTGCGCTTGAGTTAAGCCTTTAAAAAAGCGCAGTGATATAAGCCTTCGCTCGTCATCGGAAAGATAACGCAGTACCTGACGGAGCGAAATTATATCTACCATATCACGTTCGTGGGATGGTACAGGTATATCGCGTATTTCGTCTTCATCATCACCGCTATAAGTGAGAGACAAAAGCGGCTTTGTACTCGATATCGCTTCAATAACATCATCAAGCGGTGAATCGGATATTTGCGCAAGCTCGGAAACTGTCGGTTCATGTCCTTTTTCACGGATAAAACGCTCTCTTTGTGCAGAAAGCTTAAGCGATAATTCTTTTATACTTCGGCTGATTTTTACCGCGCCGTCATCGCGGAAAAGCCTTTTGAGTTCACCTAAAATAACCGGTACGGCGTATGTCGAAAAGCGATTACCGAGTGATTCATCAAACCCGCTTACTGCCTTAACAAGCCCGATACAACCGACAGAATAGAGGTCGTCATAATCGAATCCCTTACCGGTAAAGCGCGCTACACACATTCTCACCAAACCGAGGTTTTCTTCGGTGAATTTATCTTTTTCAGTTTTTTTTAACAACATATATTTTTTATCAGCGTAACAGTTGTTCCTTTTCCCGGCGCACTTTTGACGGTCATGCGGTCGGTAAAGCTCTCCATAACCGCAAAACCAAGCCCGGCACGTTCTTCTTCCGGGCGCGAGGTCCAGAGCGGTTCCATCGCACGTTTTACATCGTCAATACCGCACCCGCGATCGGTTATACGAATATGTATTTTGCCGTTCGCAGCCTTTACCGTAAGCGTAATAAATCCCGGTTTTTCACGGTAAGCGTGTACAATACAGTTTGTGACTGCTTCGGAAACAGCTGTTTTTATTTCCGCTATTTCCGCAATTGACGGATTAAGTTCAGATATAAACGCACTTACTGAAATCCTTGCGAGACGTTCATTTTCCGGATTTGACGGAAAGATAAGTTTCATTTCATTTTTAATCATTGTTTTACCCCGTTATAGACTACTTTATTTCCGCTAATTTTTCGATTCCAGCGATTTTCATAACTCTCTTAATAGTTCCCGAAGTGCCGGAAACTATAAGCCTTCCTCCCAATGCCGAAAGCTTTTTGTAACGCCCCATTATAAGCCCGATTCCGCTTGAATCCATGAATTCAACCTTTGCGAAATTGAGAGTTAATGTTTTCGGCTTGTGTCTGTCAATAGCGTAATCAATATCGTTACGCAAAGATGCCGCGTTTTTATGGTCAATATCACCGGATAAAAACACTTCTACTCTGTCGTTTTCTGCCTCTATTATAATAGGTTCGGTTATTGTTGACACTTTTTTACCTCTGTTTATTTTGTAATAATATTCATATTATATATAAAGTTCAGTGCGGATTTTGTCATTATGAGTAAGTACGAAAAAAATATTTAAATTATTTATTTTAATAAAATCGTAACAAAAAATTTATAAATGTGTGGTAAAATATATGGATAATGTTTATTATATTGACGATTTAAAAGTATATCCGCTTCTTATGGAACCTGTGTTTAAGGATTACCTTTGGGGCGGAACAAGATTACGCGACGAATTCGGAAAAAACAGCAGTTTAGAAAAGATCGCGGAAAGCTGGGAAGTTTCGACACAAAACGGCAATCTGTCAAAGATCGCAAACGGTATATACAGCGGTAAAAGTCTTAACGATTATATAAATTCAGACAGTGAAAGAATTTTAGGTATAAACTGCGCGAAAATGACGGAATTTCCTGTCCTCATTAAGCTTATTGATGCGAAGGATAACCTCTCGGTACAGGTTCACCCGAATGACAAATATATGCTCAAAAAAGGCGCTCTTTTCGGTAAATCCGAAATGTGGTACATCATGGACTGTGAGCCGGGCGCATCCATAATATTAGGCTTTAACCGGGATATAACTAAGGAAGAGTTTGAAGAGCGGATTAAGAATAATACTCTGCTTGAAGCAGTCAACAAAATTCCCGTAAAAAAAGGCGACTGCTATTACGTAGAAGCAGGAACGCTTCATGCAATCGGCAAGGGAATCTTAATCGCAGAAATTCAACAAAATTCCGACGTAACCTTCCGTGTTTATGATTACGGAAGAAAAGATGCAAACGGCAATTCACGCGAACTTCATATTAGTGAAGCAATAGAAGTAACAGAGCGTACGAAGCCTCACGGTAACTATAACGGCATAAATAAGCATATGAACGATGGTTCAAAACTGCTTGCTAAACACAGTAATTTTACCGTTTACGAATGTGATAATATAAAAACGATGACCGTTAACGATGAATCGTTTTGTGCACTTTTATTTGTTGACGGAACGGGAAGTCTTTCATATTATGAAAACGGCAGTAGGGAGCAGTTCAAATTCACACGCGGAGACAGTGTATTTATCCCCGCCGGATTCGGTACATTTTCCCTTGCCGGCGATTTTACAGTACTCAAAACAGTTATAGAAAAATAGAGGAATTATGAAATATTATATTGGAATTGACCTCGGCGGAACGAATATTAAAGCCGGAGTAGTTACGGAAGAATACAAAATTATCTCGAAAGCTACTACCAAAACCGCTCTGCCGCGTTCTGCGGACGGAATTGCAGCAGATATGGCGAAAACCGCACTTGAGGCGGTGAAGGTTGCCGGGATTTATCTTGCTGATGTGGAGTGGATCGGCATAGGCACACCGGGAATTGCCGACAACGAAAACGGAACTATACCGTATTCAAATAATCTCGGATTCTATGACGTACCCATGCGCGAATATATTAATCGCGATATTGATAAACCTGTTTATATTGCAAACGATGCTAACGCCGCCGCTTATGGTGAATTTTTAGCGGGTGCGGCAAAAGGCGCTTCCGACGCGGTTTGTATTACCCTTGGAACCGGGGTAGGCGCCGGAGTAATTATTGACGGGAAAATCTTTACCGGGCGAAACCTTGCCGGAACTGAAATTGGGCATACGGTTATTGATCCTAACGGCAGACAGTGCACTTGCGGGCGAAACGGTTGTTTTGAAGTTTTCTCCTCAGCGACAGGACTTATAAACATGACAAAAGATAAGATTTCCGAATATCCCGACAGTCTTCTTTCAAAGATGGCGAAAGAAGATAACCACGTTTCCGCAAGACACGCTTTTAACGCAATGCGCGAAGGCGACCAAGCCGGAAAAGATGTTGTCGAGCGATACATTAAATATCTTTCTATCGGAATGTCGAATGTAATTAATATTTTTCAGCCTGATATTTTATGTATCGGCGGCGGAGTATGCAACGAAGGCGATCCGCTTCTTCTTCCGCTTAAAGCTTTGATAAGAGAGCAGATTTACACAAAAATGCTGACAAAAAATACTGAAATTGTACTTGCGAAACTCGGCAACGACGCGGGAATAATCGGTGCGGCTTTCCTCGGTAAAAGTGTAATAAAATAATCATCGCTCTTTGAAAGGTTCAGATTATGATCGGTGTACCTTACGATCCGAATATAATACCGCTTACAAGAATATTTGACCTAATGATTCTTTATGAGACAGGAAATCCTGCACGAATCGGACATTTTCTAAAAGTTCACGGTTATGCGGCACAGATAGGAAGATTAGAAAAAATCGGTTATCCGAAACAGTTAATCCTCGAGATGGCTGCTATAATGCATGACATCGGAATAAAACCTGCGCTCGAAAAATACGGGAGCAGCGCCGGGCAGTATCAGGAAGAATTAGGTCCGAGCGCAGCACTCCAAATGATAAAGATGATGAATATTCCGGATAAGACGATTGAGCGTGTATGCTTTCTTATCGGGCATCATCATACATACACAGGTGTTGATGGTATTGACTGGCAGATACTGCTTGAAGCCGATTTTTTAGTGAATATGGAAGAAGAAAAAATGAGCGAAAAAGCGATAGAATCCGCTTACAAAAATGTTTTCAAAACGCCTTCGGGTAAGCGTTTGTGTGAGATAATTTATGGAGTAAAAACGGATTAGATATGAAAAAAACAACAGGGAAAATTACAGCCGTTATAACTCTGGTTTTGTCGATAGCGATTTTTATTTTCACCGGGATATTTGACGGAGAAACGAAGGCAGTAGAACGATATTTCGATGCAATCGACCGACAGGACCAAACAGCGTTTGATAAGTATTCCGAAAAGAAAATAAATGTTGATTCTATCAGAAGCGATTACATCAGAAAAAGCGGATTAGAAGATTCGGACGATATTGATTTTAAGGTTGAGTTTCCATCAGGTGCGACAATTAAACAAGGCGGCGATAACTTTGCCGTACCGATAAAACTAACGATTTATGATGACAAGGAACATTACATTTTTGAAGCGACAGCCAATGTAACTTATATTGGCAAGAAATGGCGTGTGTTTAGTGTGACGCACACTGTCGATACACAGAGAGAGACAGGGGAGTAATTATGGGCATTAAGACAATTGCCGAAAATCGTTCGGTAAGACACGAATATTTTGTTCTCGACACCTTTGAAGCGGGAATAGAACTTTTAGGGACGGAAGTTAAGTCAATACGCGGCGGCGGTGTTAACCTTAAGGACAGTTGGTGTGCGGTAGAACACGGTGAACTTTTTATAAAACAGATGCACATTTCGCCCTATGAACGCGGTAACATTTTTAACAGAGACAGTCTCCGTCCGAGACGCCTTTTAATGCACAAAAAGGAGATAGCAAGCCTTTTCGGTAAAGTTAAGCAGCAGGGTTTGACTCTTATCCCGGTGAGCCTTTACTTTAAGGATTCAAAGGTAAAAGTGCAGTTGGGACTCTGTAAAGGCAAACAGCTTCACGACAAACGAGATTCTGCTGCGGAGCGTACAGCAAGACGGGATATTGATCGCGCCCTCAAAAGCCGTAATAATATGTAAACATTTTATGAATAATGCAATACTTCTCATTTCTGTATTGCATTTTTTGTATTCCTATGTTATACTTTGTATATGTACTTAGAAAATGCTCTTCAAGCGGAGAGTTTTATGCTTGAAACCAAAACCGAAAACCTCGGTAAAGGGTTTGAAATTTTCATATCAAAAGACCACCGATTCGGGACTGATGCGCTTTTACTTGCAGAGTTTACTGCCGCAAGAAGAAAAGACAATGTTATCGACCTCGGTACAGGCTGCGGAATAATCCCATTTGTACTGTTAAGAGACTTTGGAGTATCTTCCGTTACTGCTGTTGATATTAGTCCGGAAGCGATTGAACTTCTAAAGCTTTCGGTAAAAGCTAACGATATCGGAAATATAACTCCGATAAATGCCGATTTGCGGAATTTAAGTTCTGAATATAACGGTAAATTTGATATTGTTACCTGCAATCCTCCATATAAAGCTGTTGGAACGGGGATAACGAACGCTGACGAAGCGAAACTACGCGCAAGACATGAAATAAGTTGTACGCAAGACGATGTTTGCATAGCGGCGTATAAACTACTAAAAAGCGGCGGCAAGCTATGTATGATAAATCGTACCGAACGTCTCGCCGACGTTATAAGCGCAATGCGAAGCGCTAAGATTGAACCGAAACGATTAAAGATGATTGCGAAGGATGAATTTTCAAAGCCTGTACTGTTTTTAATAGAAGGAAAAAAAGACGGAAAGCCGTTCTTAAATATAGAACCTTCGATATTTACCAAAAATTAATGTAAAGCCACACGACTTTACTCGTGCTTCTAAACGCCGTGCAGAACTAAACAGAATAATTAAATTACAATTAATAGTGTAAGGCTAAATCACTTAACGCTGTAATTACTATAAGTAAAACGAAAGATAAATATGTCGGATATATCAGGCAAATTATTCCTTGTAGGTACGCCGATAGGTAATCTCGGTGACATAACATACAGAGCGGTTAAAACTCTTGAAAGTGTAGATTTTATCTGCGCCGAAGATACTCGCGTGACAGCTAAGCTGCTTAACCACCTTGATATTAAAAAGCAGCTTATAAGCTACAGAGAACACTCAACCGAAAATGATATTCTTCGGATTGTCGAAAAAATTGTAAGCGGTAAAACTGCGGCGGAAGTTACCGATGCAGGGATGCCGAGCGTTTCTGATCCGGGAACAAGACTTGTTTCGGCTTGTATAAACGCCGGAATTGAAGTTGATGTAATTCCCGGACCTACTGCACTTACAACGGCAGCAGCAATTTCCGGCATGAATATTTCACGATTTGCTTTTGAAGGCTTTTTATCTGTATCAAAAAAGCAACGCTTTGAACACCTTAACTCCTTATCGGAAGATCGCCATGCCTTAATTTTTTATGAAGCTCCCCATAAACTTTTGACTACGCTTTCGGACTTTTTAGACGTTTTCGGCGACAGAAAAATCACTGTTTGCCGCGAACTTACGAAGCTTCATCAGGAAGTGCTTCGTACGACTGTTTCAGGGGCAATCGAAACATTTTTACACCGCCCGCCGAAAGGTGAATTTGTACTTATAATCGAAGGCTTTATACCGCCGAAAGCTGAAATTACTTCCGATAGTTTAGCCGATGCGGCAGAGTATGCAATTAGCTTAATTAATGACGGAAAAAAGATGACCGAAGCGTGTAAACTTTCCGCAGAAAAATATGAAATGAAAAAGAGCGACATTTATAATAAAATAACAGAACTTACGGTAACAGAGCTTACTGAATACTATTGAAAATTAGTCTTAATTTTCAATCGAATTTTTCAAAACGACATAATCATAAACCTATAAGGCACAAATATTAAATTTAGATCATGGTGCAAATATGAAATTTGAGGGATTCTCAACTGCTTCTGCTGATGCTTCGCCTATATCATACCTTTCGACGACTGCGGAAACTTTTCCGTCTGATGTACTCAAAACAAAATCGGAACGCACTCTTATTTCCGAGAGCCACAATTCCGAAACGCTTAATGTATATTCTATCGCGCTGATTGGCACGCCCGTTAATAATGATACTGACGATTATTTCGTTTATCGGAATATGCTCTTTACTCTTCGTGAAAATGTAACGCATTCCCCAAAATGTCTTATTTATATTTTAACAGGAATGCGAACTCCCACGTCAGAAGAAGTAAGTTTGTTTTCAGGAATATCTTCTACTGACAGGGAATCTACCCTCAATGATTTTATATCCTGTGTGCAAATTAAGGGTGACCCTATTCGCGAAAAACTTGCGAAAAATGCCCTAAAAAATATTTCTGCAAATGTACCGGATAATGAACTTTATGACTTTTGCGTTGAGATGATTACGTGGCTCTTAAGATGTACGCGTTCCGTTCATTATGTCAGATCATGCTCCGAAATACCGCTTCTTCTTTATTACGGGAATATAACAAAAAACGAAGTTATTTTTCTTCAATTTATGTCGATGTTAGGCATTGATGTGCTCTATATTTGCGAAAATAAACAAGCGGAAGAGATAGTTAAAAGTAATAATATAAGCGGAAAAATGCAGATATTTTCATTGCCGCAAAGCAATGAAGTTTCACCCTTTCCCGACAGACTTTTAAAGGTTAAGGTTGCGACAGATGCATATCGTGCTTCAAGACAGCTTGATGAATTTTTATACGGTTCAGATACGTTTTTCCGCGATTTTCAGTTCCCGAAAATACAGGCGCTTACGCTCAAAACTACTCTTGACGAAATAGACGTTTTATGGCATGAACAGGCTAAATACCGCTCCGGGTTTAAGGTTAATGGTGACAGGGCGATTGTACCGAATATCTTTGCGAAAATAAGCGGCGTAAAAAACGGCGATATGGATGAATACTTTGACAGCATAAAAATGAAGCTTTCACCTATGTCGATTATAACTAGAAATACTGCGGCTTATAAGCGCGATATCGACGTTTCACAGCTTCGAATATATCAAACCTACATCACCGGCGAACATATCGAAACAAATAAACTTAAAAATTCATCTCTTAATAAATTTCAATATCTTTCGGATAATATTCAAAATACTATCTTTGAAAAGATGCAGGAGGCTGCCGACAGCGGATTTTTGAAGCTTAATTTTTCGGAACTTCTCCCTCAAATAATCCATGTGGGGCTTAATCTTGATAAGAATCTGCTGCACCTTTATCAAAAATACGATTTTACAAAAGACATACCGAAATTCATAATAATAGATGCTATTGAAGATACATTTTCAAAAGTTGAGTGTATACAGCTTGTGCTTTATAATCTTCTCGGATTTGACATAATTATATATACTCCGACGGGTTACAGAAATCTCGAAACTTTTGTTGACGACAGTGCATTTGAAAGTTATATCCAAGGCGATTATAAATATAAGTTTTCCATTCCGCGCTTTAAGATTCCGAATAAAATCCCGGAGCAGAAATCACCCGGACTATTCGGAAAATTGTTTAAATAAATTTAAGGAGAATGAAAAATGGCACTCAAATTTACTCCGACCACAGAACTTCAGGCGGCTGAAAAGGTAGCCGAAAACGACAGCACGGCAGTTGTCGCCGTGCCCGCACAGGAATTTTCAATGGTAAAGACGGCTGAGGAGATTAAGGCTGACCTTGTAAAAACAGAGCAGGTTAACAAGCTTGTAAGCCAGATTAACATCAACGACGTTAACTCAATCGTTACATTTGGCTCTGATGTTGCTACCGAGATTTCAAAAGCATCCGACCAAGTACTTAATTCAATGAATCTCAAACAGATTAACGATTCAGGTACGCTTCTTCAAAATCTTTCGGAGATTATGGAGCAGTTTGATGCAAAGGAACTCTCCGACGACGGAAGAAAAGGTTTTCTTGCAAGCATTAAGAAAAAGCTTGAAGGACTTCTTGCTAAATATCAAAACATGGGCGTTGCGGTTGATAAAATCTACGTTCAGCTTACCGGCTACGAAACAGAGATTAAACAGGCGAACTCTAAGCTTGAACAGATGTTCAGAGCAAATTTAGGCTACTATAAAGACCTTACCCTCTATATTTTAGCGGGTGAGCAGGCTTGCGTTGAAATTGATGCTTATATTGATGAGTACGCGAGGAAGTTGCAGACAAGCCCCGACTCCGGTGCGGTAGCTATGGACCTTCAAACTCTTGAACAAACCCGTGCTATCTTTGAACAGCGTGTTATGGACCTTAAAATTGCGGAAAATGTAGCTATGCAGACCATTCCTATGCTTAAGGCAATGCAGTTTTCCAATCTTAACCTTATCCGCAAAATCGACAGTGCGTTTATAATAACCCTTCCTGTGTTTAAGCAAGCGCTTGCACAGGCAGTTATGCTAAAGCGTCAGCGTATTCAAGCGGAATCTATGGCAGCACTTGACGAAAAGACGAATGAACTTCTTATTAAAAATGCACAGAATACTGTTGCTCAGACAAAATATACTACACAGCTTGCTTCCGGGTCGAGTATAAAAGTTGAGACTTTAGAGCAGACTTGGCAGACGATCGTCAACGGTATTGCCGAAACACAACAGATACAAGCGGATGCTAAAGCGAAACGTACGGAAGATTCAAGAAGACTTGCCGAACTTAAGGAAGACTATCGTATAAAGATGAACCAAATGCATAATAACGCCGCTCGCTTAGAGCAAAATTAGCGTCGAAATGGGAAAGTTTGTTCGACAGAATAAGCTTTCCCATAGCTTTCCATATAAAACGGTTGAG
The DNA here is from genome assembly GCA_031262625.1 of Ruminococcus sp. Taxonomy (GTDB): domain Bacteria; phylum Bacillota; class Clostridia; order Oscillospirales; family Ruminococcaceae; genus JAISGY01. Next base: position 10,944 of record JAISHJ010000030.1, read on the forward strand.
TTTCATATGGAAAGCTATTTTTTTTCACGAATTCTACATAATTTATTCCCATAAATTTAATAGCATTTTTTGCTGATTTATGGTACAATAAAAATGATGTTGTGTTTCTTCAATTTGTATATATAATAGTAGGAATACGGCGTTGTTTTCAAAATATTGTTAAAAAACTTAATATATCGGGAGGTTCATGTAAGTGTCAACAATCTCAAAGATTCCTTTTGCCGGAACCGGCGAACAGGAAGCCGAACTCAAAGCGGTCATTGATGCTAAGAAGGATCAAGTCGGCTGCCTTATGCCTATTTTGCAGGAAGCGCAAAAAATCTACGGTTATCTTCCTATCGAGGTTCAAAAAAAGATAGCGGAAGGTACTGGTTTTCCGCTTGAAAAAGTCTACGGCATTTCTACATTCTATTCACAGTTTTCTCTCAACCCCAAGGGTAAATACAAAATCTCCGTTTGTCTCGGTACAGCTTGCTACGTAAAGGGTTCGGGCGATATTTTCGACAAATTCTCCCAAGCGCTTTCTATCAAGAGCGGCGAATGTACTCCCGACGGAAAATTTTCACTTGAAGCTTGCAGATGTATCGGAGCCTGCGGTCTTGCGCCCGTACTTACCGTTAATGACGACGTTTACGGCAGACTTACCCTCGACGACGTTCCGAAGATTATCGCTAAGTATCCCGAATAATGAACGAAATATCGCTTAATATCTTAGATGTTGCGGAAAATTCCGTCAGTGCCGGGGCTTCGCTTTGTGAAGTGGATGTTTTGGCTGATACCGAATCGGACACGCTTACAGTTGTCATAAAAGATGACGGAAAAGGTATGTCGGAGGAAGTAGTTAAGAAAGTTTCCGACCCGTTTTACACCACACGTACTACACGCAAAGTCGGCATGGGAACCTCCCTCTTTAAGATGGCGGCGGAAGTAACCGGAGGAAAGTTTGAAATATGCTCTGCTCTCGGAGCGGGTACAACGGTTACTGCTGTATTCGGGCTTTCACACATCGACAGGATGCCGCTTGGTGATATTTCATCGACAATTCACACGCTGATGGTGATGAACACCGGACTTGACTGGGTTTACAGGTTTAAATTTGACGAAAACGAATTTACGGTAGATACGCGTGAAATCAAGGAAGCAACAGACGGCGTTCCTATAGACGATCCGGACGTGAGCGGATTCATCCGCGATATGCTCCGCGAAAATCATAAAGAATGCGGTGCGGACAATTTATAAAAAAGTTAACATAACTATAAATGAAACTAACAATTGGAGTTGAAAATATGAAATCCATAGCTGAACTTAACGCAATCCGCGACAGAAAAAAACAGGCAATTGACATTCGCGAGGGCGGCGAGAAAAAATACCGCGTTGTTGTTGGTATGGCTACCTGCGGAATTGCAGCGGGAGCACGCCCTGTTCTTACTACCATTTCCGATATGGTTCAAGCCGAAAAGCTTGACGATGTTATCGTACAGCAGACCGGTTGTATCGGTCTTTGCCAGTTTGAACCTATCGTTGAGGTTTTTGAAGCTAATGACAAGAAGACCACGTACTGTAAGGTTGACGCTTCAAAGGCGAAGGAAATTGTTGAACAACATTTAAAAAGAGGTCAGGCTGTGACTGAGTTTATGCTCTCTGCTGCCGATCTTGAAAAAGCGAAGGCGTAAGGGGGTAAATTAATGTATCGTTCAGATGTACTCGTATGCGCGGGAACGGGCTGTACATCCTCGGGAAGCGTAAAGCTTCTTGAAAAGCTTAAAGAGGAAATCGCAAAGCTCGGGCTTAAGGATGAGGTACGCGTTATCGAAACCGGTTGTTTCGGTCTTTGCGCACAAGGCCCTATCATAAAAATATATCCCGAAGGTTCGCTCTATACCAGAGTTACCGAAAATGACATTGCGGAAATTGTTTCGGAGCACCTTTATAAAGGTCGTCCCGTTACTCGTCTGCTTTATAAAGAGGCAGAGGAAGTTAACGAAGTAAAGCCGGTTAACGAAACCAATTTCTACAAAAAGCAACATCGTGTTGCTCTTCGTAACTGCGGTCTTATTAACCCGGAGGATATTGAAGAATATATCGCTTCCGACGGTTACCAAGCCTTAGCAAAAGTATTAACCGAAATGACTCCCGAAGGCGTTATTGATACAATGCTCGCTTCCGGACTTCGCGGACGCGGCGGCGCCGGCTTCCCTACAGGGCAAAAATGGAAACTCGCTCGTACAATTGTTCCCGATGCCGACCAAAAATATGTCTGCTGTAACGCCGACGAGGGCGACCCCGGTGCGTTTATGGACAGATCGGTGCTTGAGGGCGACCCGCACGTTGTTCTTGAAGCAATGGCTATTGCCGGTTACGCTATCGGCGCTACTCAAGGATATATCTATGTTCGTGCCGAATATCCCATAGCTATAAAGCGTCTCGAAATCGCTATCGGACAGGCTCGCGAACTCGGACTGCTCGGTAAAAACATCTTCGACACAGGTTTTGATTTTGATATTGAACTTCGTCTCGGTTCAGGTGCGTTTGTTTGCGGCGAAGAAACCGCGCTCATGACTTCCATCGAAGGCAACCGCGGTGAGCCGCATCCCCGTCCTCCGTTCCCGGCTGAGAAAGGACTTTGGGGCAAGCCTTCGATCCTTAATAACGTTGAAACATACGCGAATGTTCCGCGGATTATCCTTAACGGCGCAGAGTGGTTCGCTTCGATGGGTACCGAAAAATCGAAGGGTACGAAAGTATTCGCGCTCGGCGGTAAGATTAACAACACCGGACTTGTCGAAGTACCGATGGGCACAACACTCCGCGAAATCGTTGAAGAAATCGGCGGCGGTATCCCGAAGGGCAAGAAATTCAAGGCGGCGCAAACCGGCGGACCTTCCGGCGGATGTATTCCGGCTGAACATCTTGATGTTAAGATTGACTACGATAACCTTATCGCAATCGGCTCTATGATGGGGTCCGGAGGACTTATCGTAATGGACGAAGACAACTGTATGGTTGACATTGCGAAGTTCTTCCTCGAATTTACCGTGGATGAATCCTGCGGTAAGTGTACACCTTGTCGTGTAGGTACAAAACGTCTGCTTGAAATGCTCGAAAAGATTACAAAGGGCAAGGGCAAACTTGAAGACCTCGACAAGATGGAAAAACTCTGCTATTACATTAAGGCTAACTCGCTCTGCGGTCTCGGACAGACTGCTCCTAACCCTGTGCTTTCGACACTTCGTTACTTCAAGGACGAATACCTTGCACACGTTGTTGACAAGAAATGTCCTGCGGGCGTATGTAAGGATCTCTTACAGATTACCATCGTTCCCGAGAAGTGCAAAGGCTGTACTGCCTGCGCAAGAGTTTGCCCGGTTGGCGCAATCTCCGGCGAAGTTAAGAAGGCTCACGTTATCGACCAAACAAAGTGTATCAAATGCGGCGCTTGTATTGAAAAATGTAAGTTCGGCGCGATTATTAAGGGCTAAGGGGGTTTAATTACGATGGATATGTTTAAGGTAACCGTCAACGGCGTTGAGGTCGAAGCCCCCAAGGGTACGACTGTGCTTGACGCCGCTAAAAAAGCAGGCGTAGATATACCGACGCTTTGTTATATGAGAAAGGTTAACGAAATCGGCGCGTGCAGAATCTGCATGACCGAGGTTGACGAGGGGAGAGGCTTCAGGCTCGTTGCTTCCTGCGTTTATCCTATCTCAAACGGCATGAAAATTAAGACAAACTCAAAGACTGTTATGGACAGCAGAAGAACCACACTTGAACTCATTCTCTCTACACATAATAAAAAGTGCCTTTCATGTGTACGTTCGGGGCATTGCGAACTGCAAAACCTCTGTAACGACATGGGCGTTGACAATGAACTCGCGTTCATGGGCGAGAACGAAACTTATGAACTCGATTTTTCCGCTACTCATATGTATCGCGACAATTCAAAGTGCATACTCTGCCGCAGATGTGTTGCCGCTTGTGAGCAACAGGGCGTAGGAGTAATCGGTCCGAATAACCGCGGTTTTAAGACACATATTTCTTCCGCTTATGAACTTGGTCTCGGCGAAACTTCCTGTATCTCCTGCGGACAGTGTATAGCTGTTTGCCCGGTTGGTGCAATCTCCGAGAAGGACTATACCGCTGACGTTTTTGAAGCAATCGCAGACCCTAATAAATACGTTGTTGTTCAGACTGCGCCTTCTGTAAGAGCGGCTCTGGGCGAGGAATTCGGCTTCCCGATAGGCACGAACGTTGAGGGCAAGATGGCTTCTGCGCTTCGTCAAATGGGATTTGACGGCGTGTTCGATACAAACTTCGGCGCTGACCTTACTATCATGGAAGAAGCAAACGAACTTGTTGAACGCGTTCAAAACGGCGGCAGTCTTCCTATGATAACTTCCTGCTCACCCGGATGGGTTAAATACTGCGAACACTACTTCCCGGAACTCACAAACCACCTTTCTTCCTGCAAATCACCTATGACTATGCAGGGCGCGACGGCGAAAACTTATTACGCCGAAAAACTCGGTATCGACCCGAAAAACATGGTTTCCGTTGCGGTTATGCCCTGTACTGCTAAGAAGTTTGAAGCAAAGCGCGACAATGAGTCTGCGGCAGGCGTTCCCGACATTGACTACGTTTTAACAACCCGCGAATTTGCACGAATGATTCGCAGGTGCGGCATGAACTTTGCAGAACTTCCTGACAGCAAATTTGATACACCGTTCGGTATTACTACCGGCGCGGCGGTTATCTTCGGGGCAACCGGCGGCGTTATGGAAGCGGCGCTTCGTACAGCTTCCTACTTCATCACAGGAAAAGATCCCGACAACGTTGATTTCGGCGAGGTTCGCGGCGTGAAGGGCATCAAGGAAGCTACCTATAAAATCGGCGATCTTGAAGTTAAGGTTGCGGTTGCGTCCTGTACAGCCAATGCGGCACTGCTCCTCCAACAGATTAAGGAAGGCAAATCGCCCTATACCTTCATCGAGGTTATGGCGTGTCCGGGCGGTTGCGTTAACGGCGGCGGACAGCCGCAACAGCCGATGTCAGTCCGCAACTTTGTAGACCTTCGTGCAGAACGCGCAAAGGCTCTCTACGACGAGGATGCCGGCAAGGTTATCCGTTGCAGCCATCAAAACCCCGAGATTAAGGCGGTTTATGACGAATTCTTCGGTAAGCCCGGCTCACACAAGGCTCACGAGATACTCCATACTTCTTATGTTAAGCGCGGAATGTAAAAACTAAAATTATCGCCCCGAAATCCTGTCAGCATTAACTGCCGGATAAGATTTCGGGGCGTTTTTTCAAAGGATTTGACGTTATGAAAAAATACAGGTTATTTTCAATCGTATTATTTTTCATGTTGCTTGCTCTTACCGATTGTACAGCGGGAAAACCCGCACCCGAGCCAATCTGCAAGGCGACTGTTGTTTCCACAGCAGGGGAGGACTATCAGTATATTGTTGATGCCTTAATGATGGAAGATCATCTGCTGCTACTTTGTGACAGCAGTATAATTACCATGGATTTTGACGGAAATATCATCACGAAAATTTCGCTTGAAGATTCAACCGAAACGCATATTGTTAACTATTATAACCTTGAAGTTTCGGACGACGGAAAGATAACTTTTCTTAAAACTTCCGCCGATATTGACGATAAAACCGGAAAGTTCGAAAAAATCGTGTTTGATGGCGAAAAAAGCACTACCGAGGACATAACCGCCGATATTGATAACTACAGTTTCGGAGTCGGCGAAAACTTAGACGACAAGCCGAGTTTTTCAATCCAAGGGCTTTATAATATTAAACCGAGGTTTTATTTTGAAACTTCCGACGGGAATTTTATCGTTATCGGTGAAAATTCGGGTGGTTATTCGAGCGTTTATAAAACCGAAATTTTAAGCGAAGATGAGATGGAAAATCGGACGGTTATTGAGATTTCGTCGGGTTATTTTTCGGAAATTGAGGGCATAGTCACGCAGTTTAATGAAGTTAATCCTTACTATAAAGCCGTGATAAAAGAATCTCCGGAAGACTTTTCATATACAGTTGATATTATCACCGGGGACACAGCGGACGTTGTTTTTATCGGAACTCTTATGGCAATACCCTATGAATCGTACGCGAAAAAGGGCGTGTTTGAAGACCTATTGCCATACTTTGAGGCAGACCCGGAAATCTCCGCAGATGATTTGGTACAGTCGGTTATAAAAGCAAATATGATTAACGAAGCTTTATACAGTATTCCGCAATCATTTTCGGTACAGACTATGACGGGCAGAGTTGACCTTGTTTCGCAGTTAAAAACGAACAGTTTCGCAGATATAAAGCGTGTCGCAGACGAAAACAATATCCTTATTATTTCACCGTACGGAAGCAATAAAAGATTGTTTATACAGATGTTTGTGACATTTTCGACAAACAGTTTTGTTGACGCAAAAGCGCATAAATGTAATTTTAATTCGCAGGATTTCATTGATATATTAAACTACGCGGAAAATTATCCGACAGAAAGCGTTCCCGATCGGTACGGCGAAGACCAATTTTTAATGCCGGCGTATATAGGCGATTTTCGCGGCGCGTTGTCGATTGAGACTATGGATTTTGGAGCGCCGATAAGTTTTTTGGGCTATCCGTCGGGCGTAGGTTCAAACGGCGTTTCCGCAATGCTCAGAAACGAAGCCGCGATATATTCAAGTTCTGAAAATAAAGACGGCGCATGGGAATTCATCAAATTCATGTTAATTAACGGGGTAATTGAACAGAACAATAATACGTCATTCCCGATTGTGAAAACAAGGCTTGAAAAACTTGCGGAGGATTCTTTCAAAGAGTATTACATTAATGAGGTTGGCGAGCAGGTTAATAACAGGCTTTATGAAACACGTGTAAGTGATATTGAAATTAAACTGCCGGATTTAACGGAGGCTGATGTTGCTGAAATTATGTCGCTTATTGATAAAATTGACGGAATTCATCGCAACGATTTACAACTTGTTACTATCCTTAACGAAGAGATGAATAATTTCCTTGACGGAAAAGTTACAGCAGAGGAAACAGCCGCAATGCTTCAAGATCGGGTAAGCACATATTTAAGCGAAACATATTAACCTTCACATAGAACAAGATTTTGCATAAGATAATAACAAGATTTTGTATTATGGTGATGAATTATGTTTGAATATTATAAAGATTGTCCTGTTATAGACGGGAACTGCCCTAACCCATGCCCGACAGGGAACACAGGACCGCAGGGCGAAAGAGGAGTGACAGGGGCAACCGGCATACAGGGTATACAAGGCATACAGGGCGTTCAGGGCATCGCAGGGTCTGAGGGAAAACAGGGTCCGCGAGGTGCGACAGGCGCGGACGGTGAACGTGGGCTTCAAGGTGTCCAAGGTGTACAGGGGGAACGCGGCGCGACAGGAGCAGCCGGTTCTCCCGGCGCGACAGGCGCAACAGGCGCGCAGGGCATACAGGGTTTACAAGGTGTTCCCGGTATACAAGGGGAGCAGGGTGAACAAGGTGTAGCCGGACCGGCAGGTGCGACCGGCGCTCAAGGTATTCCCGGACCGACAGGACCCACAGGTGCTGACGGTATACAGGGTGTCCAAGGAATACAAGGTGTTCGCGGCGAACAGGGTTTAGAAGGACAAAAAGGTGCTGACGGCGTTCCGGGAGCGATAGGCGCACAAGCGAACCTTATTTACCCGAAAAAGGTAAAACCGTCGAAATAAGGAAGTTGCCTTTTTCGGCGGTTTTTCATGTATCATAAATTTTTACTTTATTCCCAACAATCAAATCTCGCCTTTATCCCACTTTTCCGCGAAGATATGATTAGTCGCGTGTTTATGGGGAATCCCGGAAGAGTTGCAGTCGAAGATAAATTCATCTACTGCGTGAATATACCAATCATGATAATATGTAAAAAGTTCGCCGGAACGGAAATAGTTACGCTCCCTCCCCGGTTTATCCTTTTCCGGGGAGGGCTTTATAAACGGTTTTTCAACGAATGTCTGAAAAGCATTAATGCCGCCGGGTGCGGTATATTTTTTGTAATTTTCGATAATTTCACTCCGCAGTTCCGGCTTCATATAACCGAAAACGCCGCTCGAATAGAGTATATCATATTCGGAATCAAGGCGGAAATCTTGAAAATCTGCACGAAAAACATTAACTTGAACGTTTGCGGAATCTGCAAGCTTTTTGGTCTTCTCGACCCCGATTTCGGACAGGTCAAACGCCGAAACGTCATACCCGCACCGTGCGAAGAACACAGCGTCCTTCCCTTCGCCGCAACCTATGTCAAGGAGTTTCAGGCGGCGTGTGGGAGGCAGAAGTTCCATAACCTTAAAGCACATCCATGAAGGCTTCACGCCCCAAAAATAGCCGTCCTTTGCATAGCTTTCGTCCCAGTACCGTACGGGATTTTTAGCCTTCGCGGTATCATAGCCGAAAAGCTTATCCATGCTCACACCGAAAGTCTCGGCAAGCTTCGGGAGAATCGCCGTATCGGGGAGTGTCTGCCCTGTCTCCCACTTGCTCACTGCCTGAAAGGTCACGCCCACCGAAGCGGCAAGTTCTGACTGAGTCATTCCCGATTCCTTACGAAGCGAAGCGATATTCGCAGATAAAATATCAAGCATATGATAACCCCCTCATCGTTATGAGTCCATTATAGCACCATATGCTTGACTTTGCAATAACCTGTTATTTGAATATTTTTTGAAATTCAACAGCGTAGATTTTTTATTGAGTGTTTACGAAACATTCAAAATCTCTGAATGATATTTATTCTTCGTCTGTGCATTGATATTCGTAGGTTAAAACGTCTGCTCTTCTTCGGTCTGCGGGAAATTGTTTCGGGATATTATTTCATGAAGTTTATTCAAAGTATCCTTATTCTCCGGCAGCCACAGACGTGTGATAGCATCACAGACTTCAACCTTCGGCTTATGATGTCTGTGCAGATGACGCAGTTCATTTTCGGTGAATTTTTCGAGTTTTAACTCTATGTTCTGATGTTTGCCGTTCTTGTCTATGTAATCGTCAGCGGAAACTAAGCCGTTATAATCTTCGGACGGAACGGGAAGCGCGAAAACGTAGGAAAATTCAACGTTGTTTTTTGCGGTATATTCGGTGAATCCCACCGGAATCAGCTGCCTTGCACAGTATTTGCCGACACGCAAAAATTCGTTAGTTTTCTTACCATTTACCCACTGCTCAAGAACGACTTCATCAAGATCAACAATTCCACTATGATAAAGTTCCTCGGAAAGTTCCGTAAGTGCGCCTTCAAGAAGAATACTATACGGCATGGGTTTGCCGATAAGTGCTTCATCCTCAATGGCAACCTTTATGTGTCCGCCGATAAGATTATAGCTGTTTTCAAGTTCATCATTATCGGTAATCTTGTTTTTTGCACAAAGTTTATTGTAGCGGTTCTGAGTGACCCACATACCCTTTTCGTCGCCGTCCATAATAAACGGAACAATGATTGCGGTGTAATGACGTATGCCGTTTGCTTCAGCTTCATCTCTGTCAACGAAACCCGAAATAATAAACTCATTGCCTTCTTTATCACCTTGATAGAGCATCTCCATAATAATAACCATCCTTTTCATAAAAGATTAACTACAGTTTACCATATTATATTCAATATGTCAAGATATAAATTCAAAGATTATTATTCCTATGTTAGAAGAAGCACTTAAAATTTTCGTGTAATATTTATTCTTCTTTCTTACTTCCTAATCATATGATTAAGTATTAAGTAATTGTAGGAGGGCGAATTCTTGACTATTGAGCAACTCAACACTCTAAAAAACGAACGCCCATCGTTTGATGAGCGTGTCGATATTAAAAACATTAACTTAGATATGGATGCTCCCGCCGCAGAAAGGGCGGCAGAGTATCTTAGTCAGGTAAAAAATCCTTATCATTTCCGTGTCGGGGATATAGCAGTCAATGTGGAGTTCACCGAAGGCGGGAAGTCCCTCCGAGACTGTGTTAAGGCTTATCTTATGGGGCAGAGGGGGAAGGGGTAAGACCTACTTATTTTATCATTAATGCTCCAAGCATCCGATGATCCGCATCCGCTTCATACTTGATGAAGCCTGTTTTTAGTGCTTCCTCTAACACAACACCCCTTACGTGAAAAAGGCAGGTTGTAAGCGCGAAGCCGATTTG
>JAISHJ010000078.1 GCA_031262625.1 Ruminococcus sp.
GCATGGATTCCCTCCTTCTTTTAGAAAATTTTGTATGTGGATATTTTCACACTATTATATTATAGAGGTAATTTAACCGTTTGTCAAGTGTTTATTATAAAAAATCCTCACAAATTTGAGAATTGTGAGGATTTTTATTTGTATATATTGCACTGAAACTACTGTTTTACGCCTTATTATCCCGTTCGCGGATTTCGACACGGCGAATTTTACCGCTGATTGTCTTCGGAAGTTCCTCGACGAACTCGATTATGCGAGGGTATTTATAGGGCGCAGTATTCGTCTTAACAAAATTTTGTAGTTCCTTTACGAGCGCATCGCCTGCTTTGTCCTTATAAGCTGCGGAGAGGACTACCGTCGCTTTTACAAGCTGTCCGCGAACCGCATCCTTTACGGGAGTAATTGCTACTTCAAAAACTGCCGGGTGTTCGAGCATTACGCTTTCAATTTCAAAGGGACCGATACGATAGCCGGAAGATTTTATAACATCGTCAGTTCTTCCGACATACCAGTAGTAACCGTCCTCGTCTTTATAAGCAGTGTCGCCGGTGTGATATAAACCGTTATTCTTAGTTGCGGCAGTAGCTTCGGGGTTGCCGTAATATTCGCGGAAAAGTCCGAAAAGAGGTTTTCCTTCGGTGTAGCGAATGATAATTTCGCCGGTCTCACCCACTTGACAGGGCTTTCCGTCTTCATCGACAATATCGCAGTCGTAAAGCGGTACAGGACGTCCCATAGAGCCGGAGCGGGGGGATTGACCGAAAAGGTTTCCGATAGAGAGGACTGTTTCGGTCTGCCCGAAGCCTTCCATTAAGGTTATTCCGGTTAACTCTTTGAAGCGGTTGAATACTTCCGGATTAAGCGCTTCGCCCGCAGTTGTCGCATATTCGAGTTTTGACAGGTCGTATCCGTCAAGCCCGTCCTTTAGGAGCATCCGAAACATAGTCGGCGGGCAGCAGAGGGAAGTTATGCCGTATTTTTGAAGCCTTGAAAGTATTCCGTCGGCGGAAAATTTCGTAAAATCGTAAGCAAAAACTGTCGCGCCCATCATAAATTCGCCATAGAATTTTCCCCAGAAGAATTTACCCCAGCCGCTTTCCGAAATTGTAAGATGAATTGTGTCGGCATGGCAGTGATGCCAGTGCTTAGAGGTTAGAAGGTGAGCAACAGCATAGCTGTGGTCGTGAGTGACCATCTTCGGGTAACCTGTAGTACCGCTCGAAAAGAACGCAAGCATATTTTCAGCACATTTAGTCGGAACGCGTGAAATGGTATTGGGGTACTTTTCCATTTCGGCATCAAAATCCACCCAGCCGTCACGAGAGCCTTTAGCAAGAAATTTATTTTGCAGTCCCTTATATTCGGAAAGTGACTGCTCTATATGTGAGGGTACATCATTTTCGGAGGTTGCTATAACAAATTTAACATCGCCGGATTTGAAGCGGTAAACATAGTCTTTAGCCATAAGCTGATTTGTAGCCGGAATGAGTACCGCGCCTAATTTCTCAAGGGCGAGGATTGTAATCCAAATCTGATAGTGCCGCTTTAGTACGCAAAGGACCATATCGCCCTTTTTTACGCCGTTTGCAGAGAGCATATTCGCAACCTGATTGCTCTTTTTTGACAGTTCCCCGTAAGTAAATGTCCGCTCCTCAGTATCGTTGCACCATAAAAGTGCACGGCGATCCGGTTCAAGTTCCGCAATCTTATCAATTACATCATAAGCGAAGTTGAAATTTTCCTGCAAGTTCGCCTCAAATTTATTCAGAACGCCGTCAGTATCGTAACCTTCTATCACGAACTGTTCGTTCAAAGTTTTCACGTTCATCGGAATTGCCCCCTAATATCTTATTTTAACAAAATAGCAAGGAATTTGCAGCCGCACTCGCTTGAAGCAATCATTCCGTGCGGTGCGGATGAATCATATATAATCGCATCGCCGGGGCACAGTTCCTTTGATTTACCATCAATCGACATCTTAAGCGTACCCTCAATAATATAGTCGAATTCCTGTCCGTCATGAACGGAAAGCGTTAGGGGCTTGTCCTGCTCCTCCGCGCTGTAGGGAGCGTTTACAAGGAACGGTTCAAGCTTTTTATTCTTAAAAAGGTATGCAAGATGCTGGTACTCAAAGCCTGCTCTGCGCTTAACCGGCAGACCCTCGCCGCTTCTGATTACACTGTAGCGTTTAAGCTTCGGATTATCACCCGTAAGAAGTTCCACAAGGTCAACATCTAAAACCTCCGCACATTTATAGACAAATGTCACGGAACAGTCAAGTTCGCCGCGCTCGGCAGCTTCAAGTGTTTCGGATGTTGTATCAAGTGCTTTAGCCATTTCTTCAACAGTTAATCCGCGAATTTCGCGCATTGCGCCGATTCTCTCGCCGACTTCCGCCATATTGTTTTTCATTATTATTTCCCCCCGATGATAGAGATTATTTCCTCAGGCGAACTCACAATGAAGTCCGCGCCGGCTTTTTCAAGTTCTTCATATGTTCTGAATCCCCAGAGTACGCCGATTCCCTTAACACCCGCGTTTTTTGCAGTAAAAATGTCGGTATAAGCATCGCCGATATAGAAAGTATCTTTTTTATCAACGCCGATTTTATCCATTATATATAGTACAGA
>JAISHJ010000096.1 GCA_031262625.1 Ruminococcus sp.
TCGCAAGAGCAAGCGGCTCTGAAATTTATGAAAACTGGACTGATGTTTCGGGATTCCTCGTTGCAGATCCTCGCATTGTCGAAAACCCCGAACCTATCGAAACGATAACCTATAAGGAACTGCGCGAGCTTTCATATATGGGAGCAGGTGTCCTTCATGAAGAATCAATTTTTCCTGTGCGCACAGCTGGTATTCCGATAAATATACGTAACACGAATAAGCCTTCCGATAAAGGCACCATGATTGTTGACGAAGCAAAGGACGGAAGCAGATTTACCATAACCGGGATTGCGGGTAAGAAGGGCTTTTCGGTAATTAATATCGAAAAAGACCTTATGAACGCGGAAATCGGTTTCGGAAGAAATGTACTCCGCGCTCTGGAAAAAAGTAACCTAAGCTTTGAACATATGCCTTCCGGCGTTGACACTATGTCGGTTATAATTTCAACCGATGCACTTAAGCCTAAGCAGGATGATGTTCTCCATGAAATACGCGAGCGTGTTCACCCCGACCTTCTTACAGTTGAAGATAACCTTGCTTTAATAGCAGTAGTAGGGCGCGGTATGAAACGCACACGCGGAACTGCCGGACGTATCTTTTCTGCTCTTGCTCACGCCGACGTAAATGTCAAGATGATTGACCAAGGCTCAAGTGAAATTAACGTAATAATCGGCGTTGCGGAAGACGATTTTGAAAACGCAGTTAATGCCGTTTATGATATTTTCGTTAAAACAGTAGTTTAATTTACAAAAACTTCTTGCATTAAATATTAAAATATGTTAAAATAAAGTGAAGAGGGAGAGTATCATGAGTAATAATTTACTTGAGCAGACAATTATTTATGCAATAATAATGCTCATCTGCTTTCCCGTTCACGAATGTGCCCATGCGTTTGCCGCATACAAATTAGGTGACGACACCGCCTACAGATTGGGGCGGCTTACCCTTAATCCTATAAAGCATCTCGACCTTTTCGGTTCGATTTTAATGCTTACAGTAGGCTTCGGTTGGGCAAAACCTGTACCGATAAATCCGAATAATTTTCGCAACCGCAGAGTGGGATTTGCTCTCTCTGCCCTCGCCGGACCGGTATCAAACCTTCTTTTAGCCTATATCTTCATGATTCTTTACAGAATAGCGTTTGGTATCGCGCCCGCAAATGTAAATGACATCGGAAACGCAATACTCACCATGTTTTTAATGGGAGTTTATATCAATATTCAGCTTGCCGTATTTAACCTTATCCCTATTCCTCCGCTTGACGGCTCGCGTGTATTCTCGGTAGCATTACCGGAAAAAACATATTTTAACCTGATGAGATATGAACGAATTTCATTTTTAGTACTGATTGCTTTGTCTTATTTTCCGATTTTCGGAGAATTTATGAGTTTTTTCAGTAATCATGTATTGAATATAATGATGTTTTTAACAAACTGGCTTCTCTTTTTTGGATATTAAATTATGCCTGTAGAAAATGAATACTCCGACATATTAAAATTTAAGCTTGACAACTTTGAAGGTCCTCTCGATTTACTGCTTTTTCTGATACAAAAGCATAAGCTTAATATTAATGATATTCCGATTTCGATTCTCCTCGACCAGTATATGGAATACATTAACGCTTACGCGGAAGAGCATACCGAAATTGCAGCGGAATTCTTAGAGATGGCGGCAAAGCTTCTATATATTAAGGCGGCATCTCTCCTGCCTAAAGCGCAGGCGGCGGAAGTCCTAAAGCGCGAACTTGAGGGACGGCTTATTGAATATGCGGTTATTAAAGCCCTCGCCGCACGTCTGAAGATTGTTTATAAAGGCGATACATTTACCGTACGAGCGCCGCTTTCCATGCATTTTGACAATACCTATTCTCTCGAACACAGCAAAACGCTTCTTTACGATGCTTTTTCCTCGGTTAACATCATAGTTTCTGAGAAACCCGCGAAACTTGACCCTTTTGAGGGAATTGTTACTACAAAAATTTTCTCCGTTAACAGTAAAATTGTCTATATATTGAAAATTTTATACCGTACGGGAAAATGCATACTCTCTAATATGTTTGACGAAATTATCGACAAATCGGAAAGGGTTGCCGCATTTTTGGCAGTTTTAGAACTATCGAAATCGGGCAGAATTCTCCTAAATGACGACAATACCGAAATTTGTTTTAATAGATAAGGTGTAATTTGACTGCTTTTGAAGGAATAGCTATAGCCGAAGCGATACTTTTTGCTTCCGGCGAGCCGATTAGCCGTGAGCGTATTGCGGAAGCCGCGAAAATTGATATTCCCCTTGCGGACAAGCTTATCCGCGAACTTGAGGACCGTTATGAAGACACCGGCTCGGCACTTACGATACTTCGTCTTAACGATTCGTATCAGCTTGCCGTAAGGCGGGAATACTATGAATATATACGCAGAGCATTTGATTTCAGGCGCGCACAGCCGCTTTCACAAGCCGCGCTTGAAGTTCTTACGATTATCGCTTATAACCAACCGGTGACGAAAAGTTTCGTTGAACACGTTCGCGGGGTAGACAGTTCCTCCCTCGTTAACAGTCTTACTGAAAAGCGGCTTTTAGAAGAAGCCGGACGGCTTGATGTTCCGGGGAAGCCTATCGCCTATAAAACTACCGATGTTTTCCTGCGCACTTTCGGGCTTGAATCCCTTGACGACCTCCCGCCCATCCCGACGGCAACGGGTGAGCAGACAATTATCGAAGAAGCTTTCTTTGACGACACAAAAAAGCCCGGCGAAGTTGCGGTGGAAGTTGACGAAACTGTAACAGCGGGCGATGAGACTGCGGGAGATGTTGACGATACTGTAGCAGAGGTCGGCGAAACGGCGGTTGAGTTTGACGAATCGACGGAAGAAATTGACGGAGTTACGGCGGAAGTTAACGAAACTTACGAAACTGAAACGGGCGAAGACTAATGTGGATATGGATTTTAGCGGCTATTGCAGCGATAATCTGGTTTCTCTTAATGATGCCGCTTGTACTTTCTGTACGATATACGGACGGTAAGCTTAAATTTGAAGTAACCTACATCTTCATAAAAATTTTCCCATTTAAACAGAAGAAAAAAAAGCGTGCAGACGATAAACCCTCGACAGCAGAAACACCTATTTCAGGTCTTCCCGAAACGGAAACTGCTCAAAGCGAAGATACAAACTCTTCCGCAGGAAAATCAAAACGAAGCCTTGCCGAAATGATTGAACTCGGTAAGTCGGTAAAAGAAAAATTAGGCATAATATACGGCAGTTCAAATAAAGGTATAAGGCGTATTTTACGTAGAATAATTGTCGATAATGTTTATGCAGATATTACCATTCGCGGAGATGATGCCGCAAAAACAGCCGTTAACTATGGTGTTGTAAGCGGTATAGTCTACGGAATTATCGCGCTGATAAG
>JAISHJ010000012.1 GCA_031262625.1 Ruminococcus sp.
GCAGATATTTATAATAATCTTTTAGCTGACAGCGGATTTAATAAAAAAATCTGCGATATTTTCCCGAAAATTATGTTTGCCGGCGAAAAAGCCGGAGTGCTTTCCGAATCGGGTGCAAAGTATCTTGATCCTACAGGAAGATTATCGGGAAAAATAATTTTTGCACCGCCGGAAGGTGATGCCGGTACAGGCATGACTGCTACAAACAGCATTTCGGTAAACACCGGTAACATCTCCGCCGGAACTTCTGTTTTTGCAATGGCAGTACTTGAAAAATCACTTGCGAAAAGTTATCCTGAAATCGACATAGTTACGACTCCGGACGGCGAAGCAGTGGCGATGGTTCACTGTAATAACTGCTCCGGTGAGATTGATGCATGGGTTAACCTTATTGCCGATACATTCGTAAAAATGGGAGTAACTCCCGATATAAATAAACTCTATGAAGCATTTTTCAGTGCGGCGACAAGCGGTGCGGCAGACGGGCTTATGTCATACGGATTTTTGTCCTCCGAACCTATCGCGGGGATTTCTGACGGAATTGAAATGATTATAAAATCACCGCAATGCTCCCTTAATCTTTCCAATTTATCGAAGGCAGTTTTGTTTTCGGCAATGTGCGGTCTGAAAATCGGAATGGATATTTTAGCAGATGAAGGAATAGATCTGAAAAAAATATACGGTCACGGCGGGTATTTTAAGTCGGGCGGTTTCGGCGCAGCTGTCGCCGCTAATGCCTTCGGCGTTCCTGTTATAACGGGTGTTTCGGCAGGAGAAGGCGGCGCATACGGCGCTTCGCTCCTTGCGGCATATGTCTTGAACAACGATGTTGCTCTTCCAGAATTTTTATCGGAAAGAGTTTTTGTGAATAAAAATGAGACGGTTTTTAATCCGACTGCAGCAGGAATAAAAGAATTCGACGATTATTACGGACGATTTATTGCCGGACTCCATATAATCCGCGAGAATAATTAATTCATATTTTTATACGAGGTGAAAAATGAAAAATTACGTTTTTTGGTTTGTTGTCGGAAGTCATCTGCTTTATGGAGACGAATGTTTAGGACAAGTCGGAATGGATGCCGTGAAAATTGAGGAACATCTTACCGCCAATCTCCCCTACCCCGTTGAATTTTACGATGTTATGAAATCGAATTCGGAAATTTCCGAAATTATAAGTAAGGCTAACCGTGCTGATGACTGCGCCGGGATAATTACTTTCTGCCACACATTTTCTCCCTCGAAGATGTGGATTAACGGGCTCGCCAACCTTCAAAAACCTTGGCTTGCTTTCCATACACAGTTTAACGAAGATATTCCGAATGAAGCTATCGACATGGACTACATGAACCTTCATCAATCCGCACACGGCGACCGTGAACACGGCTTTATCGGCGCTCGCATGAGAATTCCGCGTAAGGTTATCGCGGGGTATTGGAAAGACCCCGAAGTTATCGAGCGTATCGCAGATTGGCAAAGGGTTTCGGTAGGCGCGGCATTTTCTAAATCGCTTAAGGTTATGCGTTTCGGCGATAATATGCGCGAAGTAGCAGTAACAGAAGGTGACAAGATTGAAGCACAGATAAAGCTCGGCTGGCAGGTTAACACTTGGGGCGTCGGTGCAATGGTCGAGACCATGGAGACGGTAACAGAAAACGAAGTTGACGAAAAGATAAACGAATATAAGGAAAAATATGATTTTTCGTTGATTGCATCGGATGCTGACATAAAAACCGTACGCTATCAAGCGCGTGAAGAAATTGCGATAAAGAGACTTCTTGACAAAGAAGGCTGTGTAGCTTTTTCAAATACATTCCAAGACCTTTACGGCTTAAAGCAGCTTCCCGGGCTTGCTTCGCAAAATCTCCTTGCTTCCGGATACGGTTACGCAGGAGAGGGTGACTGGAAAACTTCGGCACTCTGCGCGATAATGAAGCGTATGGGTAAGACGGTCAAGAATTATTCGGACGGTTTATCCGTATTTATGGAAGACTATAACTACGACCTCAAAAACGGAATCTGTCTCGGCGCGCATATGCTCGAAGTTGACCCGACAATTGCGCAGGATAAGCCGCGTGTTGAAATTCATCCGCTCGGAATCGGCGACAGAGAAGCTCCTGCAAGACTTGTGTTTGAAAATAAGCCCGGTAAAGGAATCGTCTCAACCATAGTGGACATGGGCGGTCGTTTCCGTCTTATCGTTCAGGAAATTGAATGTGTTAAGCCCACTCAAACAATGCCGAACCTCCCTGTTGCTCGCGTTATGTGGAAGCCCGAGCCTTCCCTCACCGTCGGCGCAGAATGTTGGATTATCGCGGGCGGCGCGCACCATACCGTACTTTCTCTCGACGTAACAGCGGATATGATGAGAGATTTTGCAAGAATTATGGATATTGAGTTTATTCTCATCGACAAAGACTCAACTCCTGCAAAGATAGAAAAAGAACTTCTCATAAATGACCTTGTTTGGAAACTGAAAGGTTAAGATATGTACGAAGAGTTAAAGCAAGCGGTATATGAAGCAAATTTAGCTTTGCCGAAAAATAACCTTGTAACGCTTACATGGGGAAATGTCAGCGGCGTTGACCGCGAAAACGGAGTTATGGTTATAAAGCCGTCCGGCGTTTCGTATGAAGAGATGAAGCCAGAAGACATGGTAACGGTGCGGCTATCCGACGGAGAAGCCTTTGACAGCCACTATAAACCCTCCTCCGACACGCCGACACACCTTGTTTTATACAGAAATTTCCCCGAAATCGGCGGCGTATGTCATACCCACAGCCGATGGGCAACGATTTTTTCACAAATGGGGAGCGGCATACCGCCATACGGCACAACCCATGCAGACTATTTTTACGGAGAAATTCCCTGTACAAAAGAGATGAAGTCTGCCGAAATTAAAGACAATTACGAAGCAAACACCGGGGAATTAATCGTAAGAACGTTTGAGAAGCTTAAATATAGCGAAATTCCTGCGGTTTTGGTTTCGTCTCATGGTCCGTTTACATGGGGTAATTCCCCCGAAAAGGCGGTTGAAAACGCGATTGTACTTGAGGAAGTCGCTTTCATGGCATGGCACACTCAAATCGGTACCGGTATGCAGATTTCCGCACCGCTGACAACTAAAGCTAATGTTATTTTTAAGGGAAATGATAAAAAAACAACGCTCCTTGACAAACATTTCCTCCGAAAACACGGTAAAAACGCCTATTACGGTCAAAAGTAGCAATCATTTACATAAAAAATCGTTGTTGTATAAAATATTAACAATTTTCCCCGAAAAAATGCTTGCATTTTTCCGGGGATTATGTTATAATGAATAGGTGTAATTTTGCAAAAAATTAAAGGATGATGTAAGTAAATGGATTTACAGACCTTCAATCAGATTGCCGAACTCGGTAAACTGACATTTTCAGACACCGAACGTGACGAACTCCTCTCCGATATGACTGAAATTATCGACATTATGGACACCGTAAAAAATGCCGATTTGGTATACGACCCTCTTAAAGATAATAAAAACGTCTTTATTAATGAACTGCGCAAAGATAAGTCTGAGCCTTCCTTTGCTACAGCGAAAATTTTACAGAACGCAAGAAATATGAATAACTGCTTTGTAGTACCGAAGGTAGTTGAATAGGCAAGGCGTTATACACCGTAGATTTTCGGTTTTTTTCTGTGATAAATACCGAAAATAAATCAGTTAACAATAGTATAAGGAAGTGTAATATTGAACCTAACCGATTTG
The DNA here is from genome assembly GCA_031262625.1 of Ruminococcus sp. Lineage (GTDB taxonomy): Bacteria > Bacillota > Clostridia > Oscillospirales > Ruminococcaceae > JAISGY01. The sequence continues at coordinate 3,749 of JAISHJ010000012.1, forward strand.
AATTTGAAACAGATGCGCTCTGCGCTTGATAAAAAGGAAATTTCCGCGCCGGAATTGACACAGGTTTACCTTGATAATATAAAAAAAGCTGACGGAAAGCTTGAAAGCTATGTAACTGTCTGTAACGATGCTGCTTTGGCACAGGCAGCCGCCGCACAGGAAAAAATTAACGCGGGTGAGGTCTCCCCTCTTACCGGGATTCCCCTCGCTATAAAGGACAATATCTGCACAGAAGGTGTGCTTACTACCTGTGCTTCCCGTATGCTCGAGAATTTCATTCCCCCCTATAATGCAACGGTTATGGAAAAGCTTAACGCCGAAAACGCCGTAATGCTCGG
>JAISHJ010000118.1 GCA_031262625.1 Ruminococcus sp.
GTCGCAAGGAGGATATTGTCGGCGTAGATTTCACGCTCACCGTCCGTTACGCCGGTGACTCGGTCGTTATCAAAGAGGATTTTTTTTACGTTAAATTCTAAAATTCTTACACCTAACCGCTTACATTCGTTAACAAGAGCATCTGCGATGTCGTGGGCAGAGTCCGATTCCGGGAATACGCGGTTGCCGCGCTCTGTCTTCAGCGAAACGCCCAAATCTTCAAAGAATTTCATTGTATCCTGTGCGGTGAAATTATTGTAAGCGGAGTATAAAAACTTCGCGCTGTTAGTAATTGTAATGCTATCGAAAAATTCTTCTTTAGTACAGTTGTTAGTGACATTGCAACGCCCCTTCCCTGTTATGCGAAGCTTTCTTCCGGGGGTTCGGTTTTTGTCTACGACTGTAACGGAGAGGTTTTCTCGGGCGGCGGTTACGGCGGCGAATAAGCCTGCTGCGCCGGCGCCGATGATTAGGAGGTTCATGGTTTAGCTGCTGACTTTCTTATAAAATGTATAATGCCGCTCGGAAATGTCAGGTCAATTTCTTTTAATATCTGTGGCGCTATTTCGTAATTTTTTATCTCACTCATATCTATTAGCTTTAATGTTTCATTTGATAAATCCGTATGTTTGTTATTAAGAGCGGTGGTGTTAATGTTCGGCTTCATCAGATAATATAACACAATTTGGTGTATATTCATATCCGCAGGCAACCATTCCTCAACCATAACAAGTCTGTTAATTTCATATGAAATGCCGGTTTCTTCTTTTGTTTCGCGGATTACCGCTTCTTCGGAAGATTCGCGGATATGTACAGCACCGCCGACAGTATAGTAAAAATTTTTATTGCCTTCCTGCACTAAAAGCAGCTTATTTTCTACGGTTATAATTGCAGCAGAACGGATGGAAAACGAAGTTGAAGAAATTTTCAATCGAATATCTCCGATCACTTCTCCTCCTCCTTCTGTTGATAAACTTCAAACTTCTCGTAAATCTCTTCCATGCGCTTATAGTTAGCCTCTACGTAGTCTTGTTTGCGGATTCCTACTGCTACTATCAGAGCATTTAGTACTGACATCGGCGCGACGAGGGAGTCTGCGAAGGAGGTTAGATTTGATTTTGCTATAAGTACATTATCGGAATATTCTGCAATCGGCGAAAGGGTCGAATCGGTTAAGCCTATAACCTTTGCGCCGCTTTCTTTCGCGAATTTCATCGCGTTGACCGTGTGCTTAGAGTAACGAGGGAAACTCATACCTATCATTACGTCATTTTTCCCGATAGATAAAATCTGCTCGAACATTTCGCTCGTTGACGTTGTATGCACAAGCTTCACGCTCTCAAACATCATGTTGAAATAAAACGAAGCATATCTTGCAAGCACCGCCGCAGAGCGCGCACCGATAACATAGATATTCTGCCCGCCGCAGAGGGTGTCTACCGCCGCGTAGAATTCATTCTTCTCCGCAGTTTCAAGCGTTTTTTTAAGCTTGTCTATATCCATAGCAAGAATTTTTTCAAAAGCATCATCTGCTCCGATACGGTCGTTCATTACGCTTATTCGTTCGATTGTCGTAAGCTTCGAACCGGTGTAATCGCGAATAGCGGCTACCATTTCGGGATAGCCTTCAAACCCAAGTTCAAACGCAAACCTTACAACCGTAGACTCCGAAACCCCCGTAAGTTCCCCGAGTTTCGCGGCGGTTAGATACGAAGCTTTCGTGTAGTTTTCAATTATATAGTCCGCGATTTTTTTATGCCCCTTAGACATCTTGCCGTAATCTTCTTTTATCTGATCAAATATATTCATAATTAATCCCATAACCCGGAAAGTTTTTTATTTATTTCTTCGCGGCGCCGCTCTGTCGCCCACTTTTTTATCCTGTAACCGCCGTCGGCTTTTTCTATAATATCCCCTGCCGCCGGTGTGCCTAAGATTTCCTTAAGAGGAACATTTATATGCCCTTTTTCAGTCTCAACAACAGCAAAACTGCTCTCAATCCGATCAATTATTAACATTACTCCTGCCGCTCCGTGCTTATATTATTAACACGTACTATCGCATTCCCGTCCGTCCGTAAGATTATCGTGCCGTCAATATCGGTGCGAAATATCCTCTCGGCGTGTTCTTCAAGCCTTGTGAGTGTTTCTTCTGTCGGGTGGTTGTAGCTGTTCCCTGCACCGACTTCAATAACCGCCCAACGCGGTCGAACCGCCGCTAAGAATTTTTCTGTAGAGGAATTTTCACTACCGTGATGCGCGACTTTTAAGATATCCGCCTGTAAATTCTCCCCCGATTCAAGCATGATTTCTTCGGCGGGCTTTTCGGCATCCCCCGTAAAGAGCCATCTTGAATTTTTATACACAAGGCGAATTACTGTCGAATAGTCGTTAAGGTCGGAAAAATCTGCGTTTTTTTCGGGAGAAACTACGGTAAATTCCGCTTTACCAAGCTTAAATGAATCTCCCGAACCGACCGCCGTAATTTTAAGCCCCTTATCATCAATCGTGTCAAGAAGCTTCTCGAAAACTTTCGTGGTCGGCGTCATTTCTTCCGGCATTACAGGCATTAAAATTTTATCAACATCGAAATTTTCAATTACAGTCGACAGTCCGCCGATATGATCGGAGTGCGGATGGGTTGCGATAATATAGTCAAGCTTAGTTATACCCAGATTATGTAAATATGATACAACTGTTTCGCCGTATTCGGCTTCTCCGGCATCAATAAGCATTGCCATTCCGCCTATGGTTATAATTTCCGAATCGCCCTGTTCTACATCGAGAAAATAAACGGTGAGTTCGTCTTCCGCAATTTCTACAGTTTCCGATTCCTCAAGGAAAGGCTTATCGCTGTATTCATAATAAGCCGAAAGAACAAGCCCTACTGCGAGAAAAAGCAGTATTATTATCAGCGGTAAAGAGAGTTTGCCGCTTAGTTTGCTCTGCGGCGCTTTCGTCCCTCTGCGTTTCGGTTTCCGTGATTGCCCTGCCATAATGTTTTATCCTTAAATTTAGGGTTATTTTCCTTAATTCCGAATTCAACGAATAGATCGGTGCGGTGAAGAAGCTTTAATGCCTTTTTGACAAGTTCCGCATTTTTAGGGTTGTAATACTGTAGGAGAGCGCGCTGGAGAGCCTTTTCCTCAGGCGTTTTCGCTATATATACCTCCTCGAGCGTGTAGGGGTCAAGCCCGGTATAAAACATCGCGGTCGAAATCGTACCGGGGGTAGGGTAAAAATCCTGAACCTGCTCCGGGCGGAGACGATTTGCCTTTAGAAACAGCGCAAGTTCAAGCGCATCCGCAAGAGTACTCCCGGGATGAGAGGACATAAGGTAGGGAACAAGATATTGCTCCTTACCCGCCTTCCCGGTAAGCTTATAGAACTTTTTCTGAAAAGCTATATAACTTTCGATATGCGGCTTCCCCATTTTGTCAAGAACTGCGTTTGAACAATGTTCCGGCGCAACCTTAAGCTGTCCGCTGATGTGGTGAGCGACAAGTTCTCTGAAAAATTCATCATTCTTATCGGCAATAAGATAGTCGTAACGAATTCCGCTTCTGATAAAAACTTTCTTTACTCCGGGGAGTTCGCGAAGTGTCCTTAGAATATCAAGGTATTCGGAATGGTCGGCGGTGAGGTTGGCGCAAATTTCGGGCGCTAAACATTTTTTACCCTTACAAAGTCCGTGGGTAAGCTGATTGTCGCATGAGGGCTTGCGAAAATTCGCGGTAGGTCCGCCTACGTCATGTATGTAACCCTTAAAATCGGGCATTTTGGTGAGTTTTATTGCTTCTTTAACAATGCTTTCTTTGGAGCGTGAAGTAATCTTCCGCCCTTGATGGAGTGTAATAGAACAGAAATTACAATTACCGAAACAACCTCTGTTGTGCGTTATCGAAAATTTAACCTCTTTTATCGCATCTACCCCTCCAGCACTTTCGTATACAGGGTGATAATCGCGCATGAAGGGAAGTTCGTAGATTCTGTCAAGTTCTTCAGTTGTGAGCGATAATGCAGGAGGATTCTGTACTAAAATTTTTGTGCTTTGGCGTTGTAGTATAGTTTTGCCGTAAACCTCATCCTGCCAGTCATATTGTAACTTTGCGGCTTTGGCATATTCGCGCTTGTCGGTGCTCACCGCTTTGTAAGAAGGGCAGTTGACGGTGTTCCCTATCGGGGTATTTATCGGCTCGCATAGATAGCAAGTTCCGCGAATGTCCGTAATTTCAGATATAGCTTCACCGCCCGCAAGGCGGCTCACTATTTCGGTGGTTTGGTGTTCGCCCATACCGTAGATTAATATATCTGCGCCGCTGTCCTCTAAGATAGAAGGCATAACCGTGTCATCCCAATAGTCATAATGGGCGAAACGCCGAAGGGAAGCTTCAAGTCCGCCTAAAACTACAGAGACATCGGGGTAGGCTTCACGCACAAGCTTGCTGTAGATAATTGCGGCGCGGTCGGGGCGTAAACCTGCTTTATTATCGGGTGAGTAAGGGTCGTCGGAGCGGCGTTTTTTAGCGGAAGTATAATGCGCAACCATGGAGTCGATATTGCCGGAAGTTATCATGTAGGCATATTTCGGCTTGCCCATACGGATAATATCCGCAGAAGTGTCAAAGCGCGGCTGTGAAATTATCCCGACAGAAAAGCCGAGAGACTCTATAAGCCGCGAGATTATAGCATTCCCGAAAGAAGGATGGTCAACATAAGCATCACCGGTTATACAGATAAAGTCAAACTCTTTCCCGGTAGGTTCGATAGGTAAAAAAGACATTAAACACCAAATGAAAAGTATTTGCGAAATAGGTTCTTAAGCAGTATCAGAAAGATTTATTGATACAGTCGGAGTATTTATAAAAGCTAATAAGAAGCAGCATTAAAAGCGGAAAAAGCATTTATAAAAGCTAACAAGGAACACGTTTTACAAACGGAAAAGCATTTTAAGAAAGAATAAAATAAGAAAAATGTTTAAAG
>JAISHJ010000054.1 GCA_031262625.1 Ruminococcus sp.
ACGACTAAAGCTATTAAAAAAGTTATGATACGCATATGGGTTTTTCGTTTTGACACGTGGTTATCTTTATACGCAGTCATCTTCATCTTTGATTTTAATCGGCGCTTTGCCATATTGACACCTTTTTTCTTTAGACTATTAATACTATACCAAATTTTCGTTATCAATAAAACTATATATATTTAAATAATTTGTAAAGGATTTTATTCGACATTTTCCGAGAAGATAATATGGTATAATATAACAAAAAAGCGAGGATGTTTATATTATGCCTATATTTCCGAATTTACAGAGCCGCAGTAAAGTATTTTCAGCGAAAAATTCACCCGAAGTTATAAATAAAGTCGTTAATATTGATGCGGAGAGTATTCGTCCGAACCGCTATCAGCCGAGACAGGCGTTTGGAGCAGATATAGGAGAACTTGCCGAGTCAATCCGCCAAAACGGCATTTTACAGCCCTTAACAGTAAGGGACAGCGACATTCCCGGTACATATGAACTAATCGCGGGGGAGCGCCGTCTTCGCGCCGCGAAGCTTGCAGGGCTTCGCGAACTGCCCTGTATTATAGTAGCAATGAGCGACAGAAACTCCGCAGTAATGGCGCTTGTAGAGAATATCCAGCGTAAAGACCTTTGCTTTTTTGATGAAGCGGAAGCGATTTCAAAGCTTATCGAAATTTACGGCTTAACACAAGAAGAAGCGGCGATACGTCTCGGGAAATCTCAGCCGACGGTAGCGAATAAACTGCGGCTTTTGAAGCTGTCGCAAAGTGAACGCGCAAAAATTGCCGAATATGGGCTCACAGAACGTCACGCAAGGGCTTTACTCAAACTAACCGACCCTGACGAACGCTTAGAAGCTATCGAAAATATACGGCTTAAAAAGTTGAATGTCGAGCACACCGAGAGGATGATTGACGGAATTATCATTCGTCGGGAGGAAACTACAAAAACAAACGAGATGGTTCGCCGCTCAAGCGTTCTCTTTAAGGATGTCCGCCTTTTTGTGAATACTATTACCCACGCCGTTGACGTTATGCGCGCCGCCGGAATTAACGCCGAAATGGAGAAAACCCAACGCGACGGGTATATAGAAGTAATTACGAAAATCCCCACAGCAGGGGCGTAGCCCCTGCACCTTCGCCGCCGCATTTGGTTCATAGCATTATTACGCAAATTAGCGGCGGGGCTTTTGCGAAAAAATCGTATGATTACACAAAATTGCTGTCTACCGCAAAAACTCTTTAATTTCTGTCAGTTTCTCCGCCGCGGCATCTTTCCCCATCTGCCACACATCGCGCATGGTATCGGTGTTTTTTTCAAAGCTGTTAAGCATACGGGTAGGGCGAAGTACTATCGCTCTGCCCGATTTTTCAAGTTCTTTGATGTGGTTAATCTGCTTATTGTAGACCAAATACCGTGTTAAGAAAAGCTTTTCAAGCGCCGGGTATTTATGCTTAATAAGATTCGCCATAGCTACATACGAAAGCTTAAGTTTCCTTATATAACCCTCAGGATTAGTAAGGATAATTACTGCTTTGTCACAGCCGTCATTAAAAGCCTTAGCATACGGTATCGAACAGCGAAGTCCTCCGTCATAGTATTCCTGCCCGTTAATTTCTATCGGCGGAAAATATCCCGGAAGCGCACAGGATGCACGGAGTATGTCCCAAGTCTTTGTATCCTTCTGTTCATCAAGGTATACCATCTTCCCCGTCTTCGCAGAAGTTACCCCCGCAAGTATCGTTCCTTCATATGCATGAAAAGTATCATAGTCAAACGGCACAAGTTCATTCGGAATAGTATTAAAAGCAAAATCAAGCCCGAAATACGCTCCGTCTTTCAGGAAATTTCGCATACTCATATATCTTTTGTCATTCCGGTATCTTTGAAGATAATCAAGCGTTCTCCCATACTGCTTCGATACATAAGATGCCGCGTTCGCTATCCCCGCCGACACCCCTACTATGTAAAGAAATTCTATTCCCACTTCAAGAAACGCATCCATTACCCCCGCCGAAAACAGCCCCCTAAGCGTTCCGCCTTCAAGTACTAATCCTGTCATATTACAGCACCGCCGTTTCTTCTTTTAGTATTCTTCCGGCTTTCAGAAGTTTGTGCAGTTCGCTTGCGTTAGTATTATCTATCGTATTTTTATATTCTTCAAGATGCTTTATTATCTCGGAAATTTCTCCCGACAGCGCATCTTTATTCGCTAAAAAGAGCGGTGTCCACATATCTTCATTTAGTTTTGCTACGCGTGTTAAGTCAAGGAAACTTCCTGCCGAAAAGCCTAATTGACGAAGGTGCGTAGGGCTTTTTATATATGAAGAGGAGACGATATGCGCAAGTTGTGACGAATAGGCTATAATTTCGTCATGTTCCGCCGGCGTTGCTCTTACTACTTTCTTAAAATTTATCGCGTACGCGAGGTCCTCCATTAAATTTACGCATTTTTCGGAGGAATTTTCGGTAGGAGTAATTATAAAGCTTGCGGTATCAAAGAGTGTATCGAGGGAATATTCGTAGCCGGAAAACTCTCTACCTGCCATAGGGTGAGTGCCTATAAAATTTACTCCGCGTTCCGACAGCGCTTTATCCACGCGGGAAGTTATAAAGCCTTTAACGCCGCAAACGTCCGAAACTATTGAAGCAGGTTTAAAATTATGTTCTAAAATATAATCCACTGTAGCTTCGGGATAAAGGCAGACGAAAGTAATATCCGCAAGTGAAGTATCTGCAATATTAGTATCAATCGCGCCCTGTGACAGCGCAAGTTTTATCGTTTCGGCGTTAGTATCAATTCCGTTTACGGTATGATTTGTATGCTTCTTTATAGTCTTAGCAAGCGACCCGCCTATTAATCCTAAGCCTACTATCGTTATTTTCATTTTTAAACCTCGGGAAAGTTTATGTTGTATTAAGTATACTCCAAAAAAACATGATTGTCAAGTTATTGACATTTTAATTTCGGCATGATATAATTAATAAGGGTGATTGTTATAACAGCTAAAGAAGCGGAAAAGATAATTAAGAATGACGGGTGGACGTTTTATGACTCATCCGGCTCTCATTTCCATTACAAACATTCTGTTAAAACAGGAAAAGTAACAATACCGTTTCATGCCGGCAGAGATTTGCGTAAAGAAACTGTTAATTCAATCATGAAACAAGCCGGTTTAAAAAGAAAGTGAGGTTTTTATGGTATACACATACCCTGCGTGCTTTTATCCCGGCGATGACGGAATAACAGTAGATATTCCCGATTTGCTTGGCTGTGTAACGGAAGGTCAGACGATGGCGGAAGCAATTTATATGGCAGAAGAAGCGACAGAAGGCTGGTTATACTTAACATTACGTGACGGCGAAGAATTACCAAAACCTACACCTATTACCGAAGTTAAAGCTGACGAATATCCTAATGGTTTTGTAAGTATGGTTCGCGCCGATATTGATGCATATATAGAAAAATACCACAAAAAAGCGATAAGTAAAAGATGTAAAGTTCCGGTGTGGCTCAATACCCTTGCGGAGCGTAAAGGCATTGATTTTTCATTCGCGCTTCAAGAAGGTTTGAAGCACCAACTCGGAATTGAATAAAACGCAAAAAGAGACCTCCCGAAAGGAGGTCTCTTTAACATTACGAAAGAAATTTACTTTTTTTTGCGGGAGATAACAGCGCCTGCGAGGGCTGCAATCATAACGCCGCCGATAACCATTGCGGGAACGTTGCCTGTTGCGGGAGCGGGTGTAGCTTCAGCTGCGGGAGCTTCGGCAACAACGATAACTTCATCAGCCGCGGGAGCTTCGTCGACAATAACTGCTTCGTCAACAGCGGGAGCTTCTTCAACTACAGGAGCTTCTTCAGCAGCAGCCTCTGTTTCAGCGGGAGCAGCTTCGGTTTCAGCAGGAGCGGCTTCTGTTTCAGCAGGAGCAGCTTCGGTCTCAGCAGGAGCGGCAGCCGGATCAAGAGCGGTTGCGCCTGTAGAGTAAACTACAGAACCGTCTGCTGCAAGAAGATCAAAGCCGTTGATGGAAAGAGTAGAACCCTCGCCAACGTAGAAGCACTGTATAGCATATTCGGAATAACCTTCGCCGTCAACGAACGGAGATGTTTCATCAAGGAATGTGAGTGTGCCGTCGTTACCGATTACATTAGCTTCGAGGGGTTCTTTTGCAGGTCCGCTGTAGTTGCCGAACGGGCTCCAAGAAACGGTTGCTCCGTTTCTTGCTACAACACCGGCGGTTGTTTCTGCTGAAATGTTATCAGAACCAAAGTAAAGCTTAATTCCAAAAACGGTAGAGGGCGCGCCGCCGGTTAATGTACCTACATTGATGGAATATTGTGAATATTGGTCGTTCCATGCGGCGTCAGCGGTCTTAGAACCGCCGGGGAGTGCGGTGTTAGCCGCGCTTGCGGGAATAGCCATAGCAGAGAGAGCGAGAGCGCCGGTTACTACAGCCGCGATGATTTTTTTGAAATTCATAATAAAATTTTCCTCCATATTAATTTTGTAAAAGTCTGATATGCAGATTTTTGTAAAAGTCTGATATGCAGATTTCCGGGGAGGGCTTAACCCTACCCCGGGAATCAACACGTTTTTTAGTTTATCTGCGTTTGCGAGATACTACTGCAACGCCGAGAGCAACTATTGCCGCGCCGCCGATTAAAGCGATAGGCATATTGCCGGTGGTAGCAGAGGTTGTTTCGCCATCGGAAGCAGGTGCGGCGTCCGCACTGGCAACTGCGCCTTCTCCGTCAACGCCGGAGATGGTGAAATTAAGTTCAAAGCTGTCGATAACGATATTCTTACCGTCTGCATCGAGGAAAGCGTAAAGCTGACCGCTTGCTTTGGTATTCGTCATATCGAGCATTTCTTTGGTTTTGTTCCAAACATTAAATATAGGAATTTCGCCGATTCTGCCCTTTGTTAAGAGGGGCGCTTCGGTTGTAGCGAAAGCCCACTCTGTACCATTAATCTTGAAAGAATTCATGGTGATAGTAGCATTTTCGTATCCTGCCGGAGCTTCATCGGAACCTGTGAGCCAAAAGTAGCCCCACGAGTCAGCGCCTGTTGCCGAAACATCAAGAGTTACGGTATAGTCACCGTTGCCGGAGATGGTTACATCTGTGTTTGTGTCTGCCCAAGTTACGCCGTCTTTTGCGCCTGCAATAAAGGTAAAGTCATCAGCCGCAGAAGTAGGAATAGCCAAAGCGGAGATTGCTAAAGCACCTGCCGCAATAATCGCAAGGATTTTTTTAAGCTTCATAAGGTTAGTTACCCCTTCTAATGTTTAGTATAATGCTTACTTTCTTTTACGGGAAGCAACAACTGCAACTGCTGCGAGAGCCATTATAGAGCCGAGAACGTAAACGGAAACGTTGCCTGTTGCAGGAGCGGTTGTAGCGCCTTCGCCGTCAACACCGGAGATTGTGAATGTTGCTGCAAGAGAAGTTATAGTAATATTAGCACCATCTGCATCTTTGAAATTATAGCCGTTTCCGCCGGAATTCGGTTCCATATTGGTATCGTCAACCATGTTGCCTTCTTTATACCAAATGTTGAAGAAGTTGTAGTTTACAACGGGGTCACCTGCGCCTGCATATTGTGACACAAGAGCAAAGGTATTGGCGCCGTCGGGAGCTACAGGCCAGTCAATGTCGCCGTTTATTGTAACGGAATCAAGGGTGATGGAAGCGTTTGCATAAGCGGCAGGAACAACTTCATCGCCGGTCGGAGCAGAAGTGTTAAACTGTTGGAAAGGAGCGTCAACAAGGTCGGTAAACTCAACAGAATATGTGCCGTTGCCTTCGATTGTAACGTCCTGTGTTACTGCCACGCCGTTAATGTTTACAACCTGCATCTTGTAGGTAAGGGGGTCAGCCGCACTTGCGGAAAATGCCATTGTTGAAAGCATTAATGCAGATGCCGCAACAGCAGCAATGATTTTTTTGAAATTCATAGTATGTAATTCCTCCAAAATTTATAATAATTTATTTATTAGACTATTTGCGGTTTCTGCGGCGGGAGATTATAGCTGTACCGCCGGCAAGGAGCATAACTGTCGCCATGATTATTGCGGGAGTGTTGCCTGTGGAAGCCGCGGTAGTCGCGCCGTCACCTGCGGGAGCAGCAGCCGGAGCATCAGCAGAAGCGCCGGAAGGATATGTAGCAGGAATGATGTTGCCGTCAGCATCATAAGCAGTAATGTTGTCTAAATAAAGGATAGCGGGAACAGTGTTAGACCATCTCATTAAGAGAAGCTGAGCAGTAACGGTGTCTTCAGTCCACATCTGTGTCGGAAGAAGGAACTTGCGCTCTAATGTAGCTGTAGTGGAAACAGGATTTGTGTATTCTTCCGGACCTGTGTAGTCGGACTGTGCCCATGCGGGTGCAGCTTCACCTGCCGCATCAAGACCGTCAGTACCGATTGCGCCGCCGTTCCAGCCCGGAGCGGTTGTGCCGTCTTGGGAAGCAACTGTGCAGTCAATGGTAACTCTCTTAATCTTAGCAAGGTCAGAAGGAGCCCAAATTTGTTCAGCGTGGAACCAAACTTTCGGGGTTAAGGTTGCATCAACAATCTTTACGGAAAGAGCCTTTGAGCCGTTAAAATCAACAACGGAAAGCTCGGAAGCATCAGCATCAGCTTCGCCTTCGGTCTTCATAGTTACGAAAGAGAAGTTTCCGTCTTCAAAATCAACGCATCCGTCGCCTGCTTCGGCGTATGTAGGAACTGCGAATGTTCCGATTGCGAGTGCAGCGGCACACATAGCCGCAAGGAGCTTGTTCTTCTTCATTATAATCATTCCTCCAAAGCAAACTCATAGATAGGTTTGCAGTCTTATTATAACATTTAGATTTATAAAAAGCAATGTAAAAGATAAACAATAATTTTAAGAATATTTTGTTTAATATACACAAAAAAATGCCGCACTATGTTATAGTGCGGCATTCACTTAAATATTACAATGTAAAGTTATAACGTAACGGTTACATCATCGTTGCCTTCCGAGCGCGCAATAGTTAGCACCATTGTTTCGCCGGACTTGTGAGTGTTTTTAATAGCGGTGAGTTCTTCCATTGAAGCTATATCTTTTCCGTCAGCCTTAATTATAATGTCGCCGGGGGCAAGCCCTGCTTTGTCTGCGCCCGAGCCTTCGTCAACCGTCTCGATAAGCACTCCGGCGGTAACGGGAAGCCCGTAATAACGCGCAGTAGTGGCGTTGAGGTTTGAGCCGGAGATTCCGATTACCGGGACAGTTGCATCGCTCTTATAAGTCCCGTTCGTCATGAGTTCGCTTATTATAGGCATTGCTGTCGTAATAGGAATAGCGAAGCCGAAGCCCTCAACCTTATCCGAAACAAGCTTCGCAGAAGTTATCCCGATAACATTTCCGTTCGCGTCAATAAGCGGACCGCCGGAGTTGCCGGGGTTGATAGCGGCTGTGGTTTGGATTAAAGCGATAGTTTGGTTTTTGCCGTTTTGCATTTCGATTCCTATGTTGCGGTCAAGCCCGGAGACTATACCGTCGGAAGCCGAAAGCCCTACGCCGAGGGGATACCCTAAGGTATAGCAAGCTTCGCCGATTTGAAGTTTTGAAGAGTCGCCCACCTTCGCGGGAGTTAACCCTTGCGCATCAATTTTGAGTACCGCAAGGTCGGTAGTCGTATCTACGCCGATAATCTTTGCGGAATAGTCTTTCGTTTCGCCCTTTTCGTCAGTAACACTTACAGAAATATCGTCAGCGTTGACTACTTCAAGCCGATAGGAGTTCCCGAAACCGAAGCCGAACATCGAAAACGGATTCTGTACATTCGGAGTGGTCTCGTCATAAACAGGCTGTTGGGTTTGGATAACGTGTGCGTTGGTTACGACGTAGCCGTCCGCGCTCATTATAATGCCTGTTCCGCCGCCGATAGTCGAGCCGGAAACCTTTGAGGTTATGAAAGCTACCGAGGGTTTCACCGCTGCAAGCATCTCCGCCGCGCCGCTGTAGGAAGTGCTTTCGGACTGCATGAGTACTATAGAATCTTTATCGGCTGTGCTGTTATTGACAGCAGAAGCCTTCGCGCCGTTTTCGGCAATTGCCGCTACAGAAACAGGAACATCACTTCCGCCGATAAGAGTATTTACGGCATATGCGCCGCCCGCGCCGGAAGCACCGCCGACAATTATTACCGCAATCGCCGCCGCGATAAATTTTCCTATTTTTGACTGCCTTTTGCGGGGCTTTATATTTTCGGTAGTTTCTGCGGCAACATCAGCCGCAAGGATTTCATCAAATTTTTCAATTTTAATTTCATCGTTGTTATACATATAAATAAACCTTCTTTCGATTTGCTTTTCTGTCTGTGATTATCAGTATACAGCACAATTGTGTAAACTAAGTGTAATTAATTTGAAAAAATATTAAAAGAATGTTGAGGTATTGACAAAATTAATTATATATACTATAATAATAGTAAATTAAATCGTAAGGAGCATAATATGTCTGAGTTTACACGCAGATTGCCTGTATATCTGCTTTTAGATATAAGCGGAAGTATGCAGGGCGAGCCTATAGAAGCCCTCAAAAACGGCATTTCCGCACTTTTAACCGAGCTTAAATCCGACCCGCAAGCTTTAGAGACCGCCTATCTGTCGGTAATTACATTTAATTCTGTCGCAAGGCAGTTAACCCCGCTTACGGAACTTATGCTTTTTACAGAGCCGGAACTTCGCGCGGCGGGCGCGACTGCTCTCGGCGCGGCGCTTTCGCTTCTTTCCGAATGTATCGAATCTGAGGTAAAAAAATCCTCCCCCACGCAAAAGGGCGACTGGAAACCGCTGGTTTTTATCTTAACCGACGGCGCGCCGACAGACGACTGGCGGGCGGGACTCGCGGCGTTAAAGCGCGCGGGCGCGGCGAATATAATAGCCTGTGCGGCGGGCGCAGTCGCGGACACGAAGGTGTTAAAAGAGATTACGCCGAATGTCGTAATGATGAACAGCAGCGGCGCGGGGGACTTGGCAAGATTCTTCACATGGGTTTCGGCGTCGGTGAAGATTACGTCAAAAGCCTTCGACGCAAAACCCGGCGGACTCGAGCTTCCGCCGCCTCCGCAGGGGTTTATTATTGTGCCGTGAGGGGTATTTTCTGCGCAAATACTATAGTATATGGAGGAAAGATTATGTCAGCAAGAGAAATGATAAAGCAAAAGGTAGACGTTATGCCCGAAGAAATGTGCGAGCGGATTCTTGAGATAATTATTGACCAAACAGAAACCCGAAAATCCCGTTTTCCGGATACACTTGAAGAGTATATGCGACAAAAAGGATGGAACGGCGAGCGCATAAACACAGGAGAAGTCGATTGGGGCGGATTTGTGGGGGATGAAGTGCCATGGTAAAACAAGGGGACATTATAAAAACTAACTTTGACCCGGTTATAGGGCACGAACAAGCGGGTTATCGTCCGGCGTTGGTTGTTTCAAATTTTTCTTACAGTAAAGCCACAAACACAACGTATGTTTGCCCGATAACGAATACATTCCGCAATTCGCCGCTCCATGTCAAACTTGAAAACCACAAAACAACCGGCTATATCATGTGCGACCAACTCCGCGCCATTGATTTGTCAAACAGGAATTATACGATTACCGATTCGGTTTCTCCCGAAACACTTGATGAAGTCGTTTATATAATACACAATTCAACAAGCGTTTTACTGTGTAAGAAAATTAATTATGATTTTACATATGAAAACCATACAGGTGTCGAAAGTGACGAAACAGGAGCTGATAGTGATGATTCATGACATTCCGAAGCCGGAAATTTCCGATAAATTTACCATCGAAGACATTCACAAAATACGTGAATGGAGCTACGAGCGGTTTAAGGACGCGACACTCGAAGAGCGCAACGCCGTTTACATGGAATCCATGCCCGAATGGGCGAAAAAACGGTTAGTCACGTTTTAACGACGAAACTAATATTAATATAGTATAACTCGAGGCTTATGTACAATTTCGACATAAGCCTTGAAAATAATTACCGCCGAAGGCACATCTTCTACCCTTTCCCCAAAAAAAGCAAAAAAATTTGTGCAATTTGCCCATTGTTTTAAATCCGCGGTTGTGGTATAATCGGTAAGACAACATTCTCTTTGGCATAAACGTGTTTACATAGGTGCAAAACCCGAGTTTATGATTCGGACAAGTCCTCCCTTAGAGACCGCGGTTTACAGAAAAATTACGAAAGTGAACGAAATATAACGCGAAAAAGCGTCAAATTCGCTCTAAACCGCCCGTTTTTGTGCAGGTTGTATAAAAACTTCTCTGAATTCCGCCGTTTATTTGGTGAACTTGTGCGTTGACTTATTCTTTGGGCTATGCTAAAATATAAACACGATAAGACAAACGACATCAACAAATCGTCACAAAGA
>JAISHJ010000089.1 GCA_031262625.1 Ruminococcus sp.
ATAGGCGAACTTATTCACGAAGCAGTTGACACACTTCCGCCGTGCTCAGCCGGCAATATTAATGAAATACTTGAAGCCGACAAAGCGGGAATAGAATTTGTGAAATCACGTTGTTGATATTACAAGCTTGTTTAACATATAATAG
Organism: Ruminococcus sp.; assembly: GCA_031262625.1. Taxonomy (GTDB): domain Bacteria; phylum Bacillota; class Clostridia; order Oscillospirales; family Ruminococcaceae; genus JAISGY01. The sequence continues at coordinate 146 of JAISHJ010000089.1, forward strand.
AAATAAATACGCTTAGGGAGAATATTTTGACTACTGTCATTTCAATCATTATAGCGATAGTTATTTTTTGCCTTATTATCACAATCCATGAGTTCGGTCATTTTATTTCGGCGCGCCTTTGCGGCATAACCGTCAGGGAATTTGCTATCGGGATGGGTCCTGCTGTTTATAAAAAGCAGGGGAAGCATACCCTTTTCGCCATCAGAGCATTTCCTATCGGCGGTTTTTGCGATATGTCCGAGGATAGGGCGGAGGAAGCGGAAGCCGACAGCAACCATTTCCGCAACAAAGCTGTCTGGATGCGTATGATTACCATTGTCGCCGGCGCGGCAATGAATCTTATTTTGGGCTTTATAATATGCCTTATCTTTGTAATTGTCAGCGGTACCGCCGGGACAACAGAAATTTCTTACGTTGATACTACCCCCGCCGCAGAAAGCACCGGGCTTCATGCCGGAGACAAAATCCTGTCAATCGACGGGCGGCATATGTATTCAAGCAAGGATATAAGTTACATCCTCTCCACAGACGAAGACGGAATTGTAAAGATGGTAATTAGGCGAAACGGTGAGAAAATTACCCTCCCTACAGTCGCTTTCCCGATAAAAGTTGACGAAGTTTCGGGGGTTCGCACTCTCGAATACGGCTTCAAAGTCGTGGGAGAGCGGGTAGGCATTACCAATATCCTGCCGATTACAGGCGGCGAATTCATCTATATGAGCAGAGCGGTTATCCTCTCTCTTGCAGACCTTATCCGCGGGAAATACGGTCTTAACGACCTTTCGGGACCAGTAGGAATAGTTACCGCAATAAGCGGCGCAACTAAGGAAATCGGTATCAGTCCTATGTTCCTGCTGCAAATTGCCGCACTTATTACTATAAATGTCGGGCTCTTTAACCTTTTGCCCCTCCCGGCACTTGACGGCGGACGATTTGTATTCCTTTGTATAGAAGCGGTATCAAGAAAGCCTGTCAAACCTGAAGTAGAGGGCGTATTCCACTTTGTAGGTTTCGCTCTGCTGATGGTATTGATGGTGGTTATAACCGTAAAAGACGTTAGGGATATTTTTATATGATAAAAGTAGGAAATTTACCGCTTGACGGCAAAAAAATCTACGTTCAAACTATGCTTAATGTAATTGCTTCCGATGTCGAAGGAAATGTGCAGCAGGCGCGAAGGGTTGCTGCCCTCGGTGCGGATATTATCCGCGTTTCCGTCCCGAGTATGAATGATGTGAAGCTTATTACTGCGCTTAAAAATGCCGTAAGCGTTCCGATAGTAGCAGATATACACTTTAACGCAGATATTGCCGTAGCAAGCGCTAAGGCGGGAGCAGATAAAATACGGATTAATCCCGGGAATATCGGTGACGAAAATAAAATTAAGCTTGTCGCCGATGCCTGTAAAAGCGCATATATTCCCATACGAATCGGCGTTAATTCCGGCTCTGTTCCGAAGGAAATTTTGGCGAAATTCGGTAGCGCAACTGCCGAAGCTCTCGCAGTTACTGCTATAGAAAATATACGTGCTTTAGAGAAGGCTGATTTTTATGATATTGTAGTTTCGGTGAAGTCTTCCGACGTGAAAACCATGATAGAAGCGAACCGAAAGCTTGCCGAAACTACCAAATATCCGTTGCACCTCGGCGTAACCGAAGCAGGTACTCTGCAAACCGGGCTTATAAAATCAGCCGCCGGAATCGGCGCTCTTCTTGCTGACGGAATCGGCGCGACTATTCGCGTGTCACTTTCCGACACTCCCGAAAACGAAGTTATCGCCGGAAAAAATATTCTCAAAGCCTTAAATCTGTCACCCGGAATTAAAGTAATTGCCTGTCCGACTTGCGGGCGGACAAGGATTGATGTTATAAATATCGCCCGACGTCTTGAGAAGCAGACCGAAGACATAAATAAAACTCTCACCGTCGCCGTTATGGGGTGTATAGTAAACGGTCCGGGAGAAGCAAAAGGCGCGGATATCGCGGTCGCGGGGGGAAATCACTCTGCAGATCTTTACATAAAGGGAACGAAAATACGCACTATCCCCGAAGCGGAGATTGAAGCGGTATTATTACAGGAAATCAACGATTGGAGATGTTAAAAAATGAATTTCACATGGGTAGTCAATCACATTCTGCCGATTTTCGGCAGGGTAGTTTTCGCAGTTGTCGTCTTTATTGTCGGATTTTTGCTCAATAAAGTGACACTCAGAATTATCAGCAAAGGCATTGACAAGATGGACAAGACGCTTCATACCTTCTTGATGACGGTAATTAAGGTAATTCTGCTTACTATCGTTTTCGTTATCGCGCTGTCGCTACTCGGTATTCCTATGACTTCGATTATTGCAGTAATCGGCTCTGCCGGAATCGCAATCGGGCTTGCTATGAAGGACAGCCTTTCTAATGTTGCGGCGGGCGTATTAGTGCTTTACGGAAAGATTTTTAAGGTCGGAGACTACGTGGAGATAGACGGTACAGGAGGAATTGTAGTCGAAATCGGAATAGCGTATACGAAACTTACTACGATTGACGGAAGGGATACATATATTCCTAACACAACCGTAGCCGGTTCTGTGGTTGTTAACTTCAACAGTCAGGTAAAGCGGAGAGTTGACTTTAATCTTAAGCTTGACTATAGCGTTCCTACAGAAAAGGCGATTGAAATTATTACGGGAGTTCTTGAAACGGACGAGCGTGTTATTAAGGAAAGCCATATTTTTGTAAGGCTTACCGAACTTGCGCCGACTTACCAGCAAATCTCGGCGAGAATATATGTTCCGACAGAGAAGTATTGGGATGTCAATGCGGACGGACTCCAAAAGATTAAGAAAGCTTTCGACGATGCCGGGCTGTCGCTGTTTTGTAATTCTGTTGTTGTTAAAAATTAGATTGCATAGCCATTCTTTGTGCTAAAAAAGAACGCGTTGAGCGTTCTTTTTTTACGTACTACAACAAAAAAGAACGCCCAACGCGTTCTCTTTCAACAACTACGACCGAACTAAATATCCAACCCTAAATATCCAACCCTGAACCACTGGGGATTTGAACCCCAGACCCTTTGATTAAAAGTCAAATGCTCTACCAACTGAGCTAGTGGTTCGTCACTTTTTTTGTGACAGCTTAATTATTATATCAAAAAAAACAGAGGATGTCAAGGTGCTTTTTGAGAAATTGTGTGAATGCACAAAAAAAGGACGGATAGCCGCCCTTTTTTTGTGAGAATTATTAGTTAATAACGGTCTTTTCTGTTTCTTTGTCGAAGATGTGGATCTTGTTGGGGTCTAAAACTACCTTGATAACGTCTTGAGGGCGCGCTGTGGAGCGAGCATCAACACGAGCGGTGAGGGGAATACCTTCGCAAGTGAGGTAGAGATAGGTTTCAGCGCCCATCATTTCTGTGATTTCAACTTCGCACTCAATGATACCTGTAGAAGCAGCGGAGATGTGCATTTCATCATCGTGGATAGCTTCGGGGCGGATACCGAGGATGATTTCTTGGTCAACGAGGGGAGCAAGTGCTTGTTCGTCAACCTTAGCATCGGGAATTTCGATGTAGAATTTACGTCCGCGGGTGGTTTTTGTATCTTCTGAGCCGAATTCAACGGTGTATTTGCCGTCAATCTTAAGAAGCTTAGAATCAACGAAGTTCATTTGAGGTGAACCCATGAAGCCTGCTACGAACTGGTTAACAGGGTAGGAATAGAGGTTTTGCGGCGAGTCAACCTGCTGTACGAAGCCGTCCTTCATAACAACGATACGGTCGCCCATTGTCATAGCCTCTGTCTGATCATGTGTTACGTATACGAATGTAGTACCGAGTTTTTGGTGAAGCTTTGAAATCTCTGTACGCATCTGTGCACGGAGTTTAGCATCGAGGTTAGAAAGGGGCTCGTCGAGGAGGAATACTTGGGGCTCACGAACGATAGCACGTCCGAGCGCAACACGCTGTCTCTGACCGCCGGAGAGAGCCTTCGGTTTACGGTCGAGAAGGTGAGAGATGTCGAGGATACGAGCAGCTTCTTCAACCTTACGGCTGATTTCATCCTTAGGAACTTTACGGAGTTTGAGACCGAACGCCATGTTCTCAAAAACAGTCATATGAGGATAAAGAGCATAGTTTTGGAACACCATCGCGATATCGCGGTCTTTAGGAGCAACGTCGTTTACGAGACGGTCGCCGATGTAAAGCTCGCCTTCGGAAATTTCCTCAAGCCCTGCAATCATACGCAGAGTAGTGGATTTACCGCATCCGGAAGGACCAACGAGGATGATAAATTCCTTATCCCTGATTTCGAGGTTGAAGTCGGAAACCGCAACAACGCCTCCGGGATATTTTTTGTAAATATTCTTAAGCGACAAACTTGCCATTTTAGATATTCCTCCCGATATATTTTATAGCGTGAAACACGCATTTATAGGTAAAGACAACATATTCTCTAATATATATAATAACAGATTTACGCTTCAATGACAAGTGGGAAAATAACTAAACTTTTAGCGGCTCTATTATTAATGTTGACTAAATAGGTAAAAAATACTACAAAACAATGAACTGTTTTTTATGCAAAATGACAGAAGCTATTCTTTAAGGATAATTTTGTCCGAAATTCAATGAAATATCCGCGCGGTTTCTTCCGGCGTAAGCCTTATAGTTTCGCCGCGAGGAAGATCGGCGGGAAGCGATAAACTGCCTGTTCTGACACGGGAAAGGTATAAAACTTCATTTTTAACTGCTAAAAACATACGCTTGATTTGATGGTACATACCTTCCGAAATTGTTACAAAAGCTTCTTCCGGAACAACTGTAGTTTGAATCTTCGCCGGACGGCAGATGTCGCCGCCATCAATTTCTAGACCGCTCTCAAAGCCCCTAATATCACTTTCGGTTACAGCATATTGAAGTCTGACAAAGTAGACTTTCGGAAGATGTTTTGCGGGAGATATTATGCGGTGAACGAAATCGCCGTCGTCAGAGATAAGAAGCATACCTTCCGTGTCTTTGTCAAGCCGCCCGCAGACGGAAAGCTTTCTTTTTGCGTAAATTTTCGGCAGAAGCGTAAATACGCTGTCAGGACGGTTAGCTTCGCAAACGTATCCGGCAGGTTTGTTCATTAAAAGATATACAAATTCCGAGCCGTCAACTACTGCACCGTCAAGCATAACGAGTGCCGAATTGCTTACCTTTTCGGCAGGATTTTTCGCGATAATACTGTCAATTGCAACGCGCCCGGCTTTTATCGCAGCGGCAGCTTCGGAGCGTGATAAACCGGCGTAGGTGATGAATTTGTCAAGGCGCATTTTTTTGTACCTCATAAATCAAAAAAAGCCCGACGGGGCGGTGGTAGGCAACTTGTAACTTAAATATGCACCGGAAGCTGCTAATCGGATTTGAACCGATGACCTCGTCCTTACCAAGGACGCGCTCTGCCGACTGAGCTATAGCAGCGAAGTATAGTAAATGTAACGTTAATTATTATATCAAAAAAAACGAAGATAGTCAATAGAGAATAGTGAAATTTACAGAATATTAATAATTAGCAATGTATCATAAATGGACAAGCTGTTTGTGAAAAATTTAACAAGAAAAAGTTATGAAAAAGTCTCTGAAAGGGGGTTTGGGGGAAACCCTCTCCTCAGAGAGGGTTTCCCCCAGCGTACCCCAGTAACCTTAGAGGTACATTTTCAGTTTAGCGAGTAAGATACGCATATCGAGGGGTTTGATGATATGGTCGTTCATGCCGGCTTGTTTGGAGGTTTTGATGTCTTCGGCGAAGGCGTTGGCGGAGAGGGCTATTATGGGGATTGTGGCTGCATCGGGGCGTTCGAGGGCGCGTATTTTTGATGTAGCGGCGAGACCGTTTAGGACGGGCATACGAATATCCATGAGGATAGCATCGAAGAATCGGGTGGGGGATTCGATGAAAGTTTCCAGAGCGATTTCGCCGTTGGGAGCACCGGTTACGACGAAGCCGGCTTTTTCGAGGAGGGTGCGTGCGATTTCCATGTTTAGGTCGTCGTCTTCGGCTATGAGGATGTGTTTGCCGGTGAAGTCGATTTCGCGCTCGGGAGATTTAGCTGTGTCGGAGGAGGAGTCGAGACTTACGGTTACGGGGATTGTGACGGTGAAGGTTGTACCTTCTCCGGGGGTGCTGTCGATATCCATTTCACCGCCGAGGAGTGCGACGTAGCTGCCGGAAATGGGGAGACCGAGACCTGTACCGCCGTATTGGCGGGCGGTCGTTTCGTCGGCTTGCTCGAAGGGCTCAAAAATTTTCTTGATGCGTTCTTTGCGGATACCTATACCGGTGTCGGCAACAATGAAGGTAAGAATACTGCGGTTTTGGGCGTCGGGTTCGGTGAGGGAGACTTTAAGCGTAATAGTACCTTCGGACGGAGTGAATTTTACCGCGTTGCCGAGGAGGTTGAGAAGGATCTGATTGAGTTTGAGTATATCTGTTTTGAGACTGCGGTGCTTAACATTATCCTCTACAACATAGGTAATGCCCTTTGCTTCACATTGAGTACCGATAATGCTTTGAAGCCCGAGTATTATATCGTCGAGGTTGGCATCGGTAATTTCAATGTTAGTTTTTCCGCTTTCGATACGTGACATATCGAGAATGTCATTAATCAGAGTAAGCAGATATTTTGCAGAGTATTCAATCTTTTTCAGATAACCGTGCTGTGATTCGGAAAGGTCGTTGCCGCCGAGAGCAATTTCTGTCATGCCGAGGATAGCGTTCATGGGGGTACGGATTTCGTGGGACATTTTTGATAAAAATTCCGATTTCGCACGGCTCTCGCGTGTTGAACGCTGTTTGGACATGAATGCGGAGAGAAGTTTAACGACAGATAATAACGGTTCGTAGTCACAGTCGGCAAAAACGCTGTCTTCTGCTTCAAAAGCAACACAACCTATGAAAGTTTCGCCGGCGGGGCAGGGGATTACCGCGGCTGATGAACCTTCGGCAATGTTTAATCCCCCCGAAAGAATTTTCGGAGTATCTTTGCTTGCGGTATCGACGATCATGTAATCCATACCCTGCATATAGCCATCAAAATTATTGCGGTCGAAACTGTTAACGGTGACACTGTATTCAGGTCCGGTGTATAAATTTTCCTTGTTCCATCTCCATGCACAGCCGAAAGTACCCGTGTTTTTATCGAACATGAATACTTTAATAGTATTGAAATTAAAGCGGCTTCCGATTCGGGTTATGAGTATCTGTACAGCAGACTTCATGTCAGCTGTTTTTTCAAGTATGTTAAACGCGAATGTGTTTAGGTCACGCGAGTCGATACTGTAGTCGTCAATTACACGAATATCGGATAAAATTGCGTTAATATCCTCGTTTTCGGTAAAGTCATAATCATTTTCAACGTCACTGTAAAGCTGTACAGCGAAGGCGTTGGGGTTTTGAAGTTCGCGTTCGGAGAGATGGCGGGATGGAATACGCTTAAACGCCGCCGCCGCCGCAATCTCCGATTTTTGGCGGGCGATATTATAAAAACGTGCCGTGTTGTTATAGAATACTCCTGCACAGAGGGAAATTCTTTGCGGTTCTTCGTCCGAAATAAGTATGCTCCCCACCGTATCTATAAGCTTAAATAGCTTAAGTTTTAAATCGGCAGTAATAATTCCCTCGTCAGAAGCACTCCGGCAGGGTACAATTATGAAAAATTCGTTAGTACATTCTCTGGATGTAACGTTATCATCGCCGAAAATTTCGGTAACGAGGCGCGCAGTTTCACTGATTAGCGCATCGGAATAGAACCGCCCGTATTTTTCGGTAAAATACCAGTAGTTTTCGATAAATATAAGTATGGCGAAATATTCTTCCACACGCCGCTCGGAGAGGAAGTCTCTTATAGCATTTACGGTGAATTCGGGGCGGAGGAAGCCGGTTGTCTTGTCACGGCGGCTGTCTTGAATATTAAGGAGTTCTTTGCTCTTTTCTTCCGTAACGTCCCGCAGACAGGCGATTGTCCGCAGAAGCTTTCCTGTCTTTGAATCGTATATGTGGTTAGGTTTGCCGGTAATATAGCGGAAAGGCGCACCGTTTTTTATAGGTGCAAGCGGATTATCAATCATGCGGACGGTAATTGTATCGGCAGATTGTCCCCGCAGGAATTTCATAACATCGGATATATCGTCTCTGAAACAGTATTCCCCGGAAGAAAGGTGTTCGAGGAAATGTTCGGTTTCGGTATGCCGGACACTGTTTTCGATCGAGTTTTCGTCCTCGGAATATTCAGAACCCTCCGCAAGGGTATCGAGATAAAGAACGTCCGTAACTGCATTATAGTCAAGGAAGCTTCCGTCTGAATTAATAAGCGCGATATAATAGCGGCGCCTTTCCTCCTCAAGTTCGGATATGGTCTCTTTATACCGCAGACTTGATTCGTGGAGACTTTCGGAAAGCCTGTATATTTCAATTGTACCGTCGTCAATTACGGGAATTGTGTTTTCGTCATCATTAATGCTGTTGACAATTTTAACGAGACCGTTTGAGAGCGTTCTTGATATGAATGCGGCAACCATAAGGGTAGCTACAAGAGCAATTGCGATAATCAGTATAAGCTGTGAAACGAGCCGCCTTGAAAGTTCAAACACTGAAGCATCATCTGCAACGGCAGTAAGCCCCCAACGTGTACCATTGTAGGGCGAATCTTCCGGGTATACGGGAATGTCATGAACAGTACTTATAGACGGATTGCCGCCGTAGGTTAATGATTCGGAGTAGTAAAGCCCTCTGTATTCCGAACTCGGCGTGAGTGTAACCGGCGCTCCGGGCGGATACATTATATTCTTGCTGTCAAAGGTATAACGCGGTATTATCGTTAAGTCCGGACGTCTTGCAAGACCGTCGAAGGGTCTTTCCGAAAATTCGGGCTTTGAACTCTCGAGAAGTTCTGTATTCTGACCTTCATTAACGGAATATGAAGCGACCATAAGCGATATATTATCAAGCCGCCTTAACATATCATACTGCATAATATCGGAAGTCATGAAAACTATACCGAAAGAACCTACTATGTTGTTTTCAACAACAAGCGGAACGGAAACGGCGGTAAAAGCATCAGACATTCCGTGTTCGCGCAGATAGAACGGAAAACTCCAGTATATGTAGTCGTTAATGTCATCAATTGTTACGTTATAGACCGCCTTCATCGGCTCGAACATCCAGTCACAGAGCGTAGCACCGGGACTGTATAAAAAGTCCTGCCGCCAGTTAACGGATTTAGTTATTCCACCCGCCCGCACAGCTTCTTCATAACCGCGCAGAGCCACGAGATCTGTCGCCGGACCTGTAGGCGGGTGGTATAAAAACAGTCCGGGAAAAGCGCCGTCAACGGTCTGATCGGGCATACCATAAGTAGGGGAAAGTATTACAAATCCTCCGGCGGCATCATTTTCTTTTATTAAAACCTTCAGGTTAGCAACAACATCAGATTGAAACTGCGCCTTAAGAGCCGGGTCGTTCATGAAAGTTTCCATGTCTGCCCCGTTTATTCTCATTACGCTTAACATATCGGAGGAAGCCGCCTGCGCAAACGGAGCAAAATTCGGATTAATTTCCTGAACCCTTGTGTCAATAAGGGAAACGGCGGTGAGAAGACTGTTTTCAAAGCGGTTTTCAGCGGCACGGTTAATATCGCGGGGAGTTCCCGAAAGAAAAACAATAAGCGCAAAAAGCACTGCCTGCGTGACTGACGCAAGTATTAAAGGAGTAAGTATTTTATAAAACAGCCGTCGTCTTTTCATTATCTTAATACTTCCCCTCTCGATACGCCTATGTACTAAATCTTTTTTTAATTTTAACACAATGCGCAAAAAATAGCAATAGTATTTAGAAAAATTGTTTATCTTTCACACATATTATTATTAAACATAATGAAAACTGCCCGCGAATAATATACGAGCAGTAAACTTTACTAAATTCAAGTCGGTTTGTATATTTTTCTTATGCAGCGAGTAAGCGTAACAAATTCGAGAGGTTTAGAAAGAAATCCCGAAAAGCCGCTTTGCATAAAGAATTTTTCGGCAGAGTTAGCGGCATTAGCGGTGAGGGCAATTATCGGGAGTTCTTTATAGCGGTCGTTTAAAGCCCTTATCTTAAGCATAGCTTCAACGCCGTCCATCTCCGGCATCATATGGTCCATAAAGATTACGTCATATTCGTTCTCTTTGCATTTCTCTATAGCTTCCGCACCGGATAAAACAGTGTCAGACTTAATATCGAATGCTTCAAGCATAGTTTGGGCAATCTGAACATTAATTTCAATGTCGTCAACAATTAAAACGCGAAGGTCGGGAGCGGAGAAAATTTCATCATCGGGGCTTTCGGTAACCACAACCGGCTCTGCGGGAACATATGGTATCTTCATGGTGAAGGTTGAACCAACGCCGTATTCGCTTTCGAGTTCGAGTGATCCGCCCATTAAGGCGCAGTACTTAAAGCTTATAGGCATACCAAGCCCTGTCCCTTGAACCGAGCGATTCTGCATGAGATCAAGCCGCTCAAACGGCGAGAAAACTTTCGGAATGTCTTCTTTTTTAATACCTATACCTGTATCCTTAAGGCGAAAAACGAGGAATTTTCCCTCAAGAGTAACAGTCATAGTTGCGCCGCCGGTTTTGGTATATTTAGCGGCGTTTGAAATAATATTCGTAGCGGCTTGGCGTACGCGCTGTTCGTCGCCGTATACCCATACGGGCAGGTTGTCAGCCTTTATTATATAGTAGTAAAGGTCCTTTTCGGCGAATATCCGTTCGTAGGAATTATACAGATGGTCAAGCATCGAGTGAAGATTATAAGGAGCGTTTATAATATCAGTCTTTCCGGATTCGACTTTTGAAAAGTCTAAAATGTCGTTAATAATACCGAGGAGTGTATCCGCGCTTTTTTTCATATCAACAAGGTACTTAAATTGTTTATTGTCAAGTTCTGTCCGGGCAAGCAGTTCATTAAGACCGATTACTGCATTCATCGGCGTACGGATTTCGTGTGACATTGCCGCAAGGAATGCAGATTTTGCGATATTAGCACTCTCCGCAGCGGCTTTCTGCTCCTCAAGTTCGGTACTGTCGCTGACTACTGCAATATAGCACTCATCGAAATTGTCGGTAGCGGGAATACAGTTAAATTCAAAGAGGTAGTAGCGAAGTCCCGCCGCAAGCTTAAGGTATTGGTAATAGCGAATTGTTTCGCCTGTAGTTAACGTCTTAACATAATTTTGGTGAATATTCTCGACTTCTTCGGGAGCAAGAGTGTCAGCAAGCACATCCTTATAGTGACGCCCGATAACGTAGCCGTAATTTTTAAGCCCCAGTGCTGCTAAAAACGAGCGGGTGCAAAGCTGATAAACCCCGTTTTTGTCGGTTACGGCAATAATAACGGGGGATTTTTCGAGAAGTATATTTGTGTAGGCTTCCTGTCTTTTTTTCTGTGATGTTATAGCCTGTTCCAAGGCTTCCTTCTCGCGCAGTAATGACGTAAACTTCGTAAGCTGTGTCTTAGTCAGACGCAGTTCACGTTCAAGCTTTATAATTTCGGGATTTTTAGCAGGTTCTGACATAATTTTTCACTCAAACTATCTGTAAATAATTATATCATACAGATACAATAAAACAAAACAAGTTATATCATACAAATACAGTAGGACTGATTAAACAGCCGATTTATCGGCTTTTCGGGGGTTGAAGCGGGCGACGGGCATATTTCCCCGCCGGCGTAGGAAAGCACAAAAGGAATATCGCCGAGTTCGCGCCGGAGCATCTTTTCGCCGTCGAATGTTTCCGAACCTAAGATTATATGGCGTGTCTCGCAGGATGAAATTACAGCAAACTGTGTGTCCGGGTATGCTTTAATCATCTTCCGCGTAACTTCCGAAGAAGCATCAAGGACACTGTTTCTTTCAAACATCGTTATAGAGATAGTTGCGCCTGTTGTAACATTTCCGCCGACGAAAAGGTGATTTTCGGGCGTTAAATACATCATTGAACGTCCGTAACAGTCACCGTCGCCGTCGTCCACAAGCATAACCGCGCTGCTTATAGCATCGGCTTTCGACTCGGTAAGGTTAAACCCGAGACTTGTTAAAAATTCGGTAACAGGACGTCCGTTAAGACTGATAATTTCGCTGCCCTTCGATTCGGTTATAACAGCGGTGTTTTCAAGGTATTTATCATTTGTGACAACTGTTGAAGCAAAATGCGGCTCTATGTTGCCCTTCATGAAGAGGAAAACCGCTCTGTCGCGAAACGCCTCACCTTTTGCGATTACGAAGACGTTTTCGATATAAGTCGGGCTGTCATCAACGGAAAAACCGCCGAAAATTTGTGCGTTTGTGCGCGCAGTAACTGCTTTAAGAAGCGCTTCCGTATCGGTAAGCATTATATGCGGCATTATCATTAATCCGAGAGACTGTTTGCCGATGTTCCCCAGCATATTTTCGCATATTTCATCTGCCGGAATTTCGGGAGAAAGCTTCTCGCTGAGAACGGTCGTGAACTCAATATCGTCAGAACTCAAAACCATAAGTACGAGACGAAACTGTCCCTTGGCGTAAGTATTTTCATCTTTGTTGTCTTTATTAAACCCGGCAAGAGTGGTTGATGAGCCCACTACAGGGAACGGAAGATTCTTTGCTATGTATTCGGCTGCACCCGAAAAGATAAATTCGTAATGACAAAACATTATACCGACGGTGTTTTTTTCAAGCTGTCCTGCTTCGGCAATCTGCTCGGATATTATGCGGAGTGCGGACTCTTTGTCGTCCAGCTCTGATGTCCGGGTAGTAATTACCTTCATCTGATTAACCTCTGTTTATTTTTGTCGATATTAATATAGTCATAATTAAAAATACTAATATACATTATCATTTTAACACAAAAATGATAAGTACATATAGATAAAATGTGAACAATTGCGAAACAATTATAAAAAATGTGTTTTCATACACTGTAATAGCGTATAATACGCGGTTTTAGTGTGTAAATTGCCTGAATATTACACACATTTTTTTATAACTTTAGCCGGGCATTTATCTGCGCACAACCCACAGGATGTACATTTAGCGTAGTCAATCTGCGCCAAATTATCGGTAACCTTAATTGCACCCGCCGGACACGCTTTTTCGCATAGCTTACAGCCGATACACCCCGCCTTGCATGATGCGCGGACTATCTTACCGACATCACGCGATACGCAAAGCACGTCATAGTCATATCCCAACGGACGAAGCGCAATAATCTCGTTCGGGCACTCCCTCACGCAGATTCCGCAACCCACACACCGTTTCCGGTCTATCTTAGCAAGAGCATCGGTTATGGAAATCGCCTTTTCCGGGCAGACTTTCACACAGTCGCCGTACGCCAAACACCCGTAAGAACAGCTTTCCGACCCGCTGTAAAATCTGTTAGCAGCCCTGCAACTCTGTACTCCGCTGTAGGTGAATTTCGCCGTCGTCGCACTCCCGTCTCCGCTGCAACGTACTATAGCTGTCTGCGCAACTACCTCTCCGGCACTTACCCCTAAAATCTTCCCGATCTCATTCGCCGCGTCCTGCCCACCCGGCTTACATAGGTTAACAGGCGCGCCGCCAACCGCCGATTCCGCATAATCCGCACAGCCCGCATATCCGCAAGCTCCGCAGTTTATCCCCGGAAGCACCGCCGCAACCGCTTCAATCCTCTCATCCGTCTTAACTTCAAACAACTTTGAAAAAACAGTCAGCAACACTCCGGCAAAAAGCCCAAGCCCTGCGAAAATAAATATGGTTTGCATTTTATGAGTACGTTGGGGGAAACCCTCTCTGAGGAGAGGGTTTCCCCCAAGCCCCCTTCCCAGAGACTTTTTAATGGATTTCCCTTGTTTTTATTCTTTTTACTGCGCTATTCCGTTTACCGAAAGGCGGTCTTTTACATTTTGTGTACACGGTTTTCGTTTATAATTTCTGTTCGCTTACGTTAATTTTTGTATCTATCGCGCGCACACTCTCCGCGTACCGCTCATGCGCTTATCGCGTAACGAACGTACGTGTTCCCCGTGTACCAATTGCCTGCGCGGCTTTTCTTCTATTGCAGCAGCGAAGTAAATCCCATAAACGAAACCGAGACTATCGCGGCGGCTATCAGAGTTGACGGAACGCCTTTGAAGGTTTTCGGAATGTCGGAAGTTTCAATTCTGCTTCTTACGGAAGCGAAGATAATCAGTGCTATGGTGAAACCTAAACCTCCGCCTAAAGCGTTTACTATCGACTGCACGAAATTATAGCTTTCGTCGGTATTTAGGATTGTAATTCCCAAAACCGCGCAGTTTGTAGTAATCAGCGGAAGATATACCCCGAGTGATTTATAAAGCGGCGGAATTTTCTTCTTAATTATCATCTCCACAAGCTGAACGAAGGTTGCGATAAGGAGTATGAAAGCCACTGTTTTCATATATTCCACGCCGAGAGGAACGAGAACGAAGGTATATATCGGGTAGGTACAGATTGAAGCGCAAACCATAACGAATATTACAGCAAGCCCCATCCCGATTGCGGAGTCATATTTTTTCGACACTCCTAAAAACGGGCAGATTCCCATGAATCTTACAAGCACCATATTTTCGGTGAGCATCGAAGTCAGGAGTATTACGAGCAGAAGTTTCATGCTGTCTCTCCTCCTTTACAGTTAACGCAGTCAGAAGCTATAGGACAAGCCGCACAGCCTACCTTTGCCGGAGGTTTTCGCTTTATGAATTTGTATACTATAGCGATAATTATACCGAGAGTAAAGAATCCGCCTGCCGGCATAACAAATATCGGGAAGACGAGGGGAAGATGCAGGTCTATTCCGAAGAATGCGCCCGAGCCTAAAATCTCGCGGAGCGAGCCCATTGTGAACAATGCGGCGGTAAAACCTAAACCCATCCCGAGACCGTCTAAAGCAGACTTAACGATTCCGTTTTTTGAAGCGAATGCTTCTGCGCGCCCGAGGATGATACAGTTAACGGCGATAAGCGAGAGGAAAATGCCGAGTCTGGAATGGAGCGCGGGTATATAAGCCTTTAGAATAAAATCTGTAAGTGTAACGAAAGTAGTAATAACTACGATAAAGCAGGGCAGGCGAACCGTTCCGGGGATTACCTTCCGAAGCGCAGAGATTACTATATTTGAGCAGAGGAGCACGAATGTTGTCGCAAGCCCCATTCCGATACCGTTTGAAGCCATAGTAGTCACAGCGAGTGTGGGGCACATTCCGAGGAGCATTACAAGCGACGGATTTTCTACAGCAAGCCCCTTAACGAAAGCGTAAAGATTACTTTTCCTATCCACTATGCCACCTCACTATATGCTAAAATCGCAAGCTTTACCGCTTCATAAACGCCGTTTGAAGAGAGGGTAGCACCTGTTATCGCGTCCCACTCAAAGCTTACCGGCGCTTCCGGCTGAGTTTCTTTCAAGGCTTCAAGTTCAGCTTTCGATTTTGCGAAGCGTACCCGATAAACGGTGTCGTCGGGAGGAATATCGTCCGGAAGATCTTCAAAGGTGAATCCTAAAAACTGTCCCATAAATTCGGGGCTGTCGGTTTTCGTACCGAGACCGGGGGTTTCGGCGGATTCGAGGGTAACTATACCCTTAACCGCGCCGTTACTGTCAAGCCCTATAAGAAGAGTTAAGCCTTCTTTATTGTAGCCGTTAGTTACTATTATAAATGCGTAGTCACCGGCATCGCCGCGAAGAGACATATTAACATATGCAGTTTCCGAACCGCCGAAAGGGGTATCGTATACAGAAAATTCTTCCGATTCGGAGTAGATTTCCGAAAGAGCGGAAATAATTTCGGGCGTAATTGCTGCGCCTTCATCCGAAGCAGTTAAGTCATGGACGAAAACCAAAAGCAGAGCCGAAACAGCACAGATTATAAGAAGTGTCAGAGCGGGAATGGCTTTTTTAAGTTTGCTCATTTTGACACCTCCTTCGGTTTTGCTCCGAGAGGATGAGTAAGAATAATATCGTCAATAAGCGGCGTAAGCAGATTCATAAGCAGGATTGAGAACGAAACACCCTCCGGCATTTTAGTAAAGAAGCGTATAACGAAGGTAATAAGTCCGCAGCCTATACCGAAAATAAGCTTTCCGCGTTCAGTCAGCGGCGAGGTTGTGTAATCGGTCGCCATAAAGAACGCACCGAGGAGAAGTCCTCCCGCCAAAGTGTAATATATTGACTCGTCTATACTGCCTGTATAAATAAGCGTAAGTACAAAAACCGTCCCGATGTAAGAAATGGGGATGGTAGGGGTAATTATCTTGAAAATCATAAGCCCTACAGCGCCGATTATAAGGGCGAGAGCGCAGGTTTCACCGATAGAGCCGCCCGTTGTACCGAGGAGCATATCGGAAAATGTAAAGGGGAGTATCTTATCTGTCCCGTCAATAAGATAACCGGCGACAAGCGGCGTAGGAGCAGTTACCGCATCAAATTTCAGAAAATTAACGACAGGTTCTGCGAAGCTTCCCATCTGTGCCGCGAAACAAACCGCTAAAATAATCCGGGCGGAGATTGCGGGATTGGCGAAATTCTGCCCCAAACCGCCGAAAAGCTGTTTAACAATAACTATAGCGGCAAATGCTCCGATAACGGGGATATAGAGCGGTACTGTCGAGGAAAGATTCATTCCGAGGAGAAGCCCTGTTAAGACTGCCGAAACGTCTCCAACAGTTTGTTTTCTTTTAATGATAATATTCCAGAGTGCTTCAAATATCACGGCGGAGACTATGGTAACGATTAGTACAAGCGCCGCTCTCCATCCGAAAATTATACAGCCTGCAACAGCGGCGGGGATGAGCGCGATAATTACCCCGAGCATAACGCCTTTTGTCGAGCGTTTTCCCGTTATATGGGGGGAAGGGGTTACAATCAGGTTTCCGGTATTCACAGATAATACTCCTAAACTACAGCAATTCTGTTTATTATCTCAAATGAAAATGTTATATTTTTGCGTTTCTTAAGAAATCCTTAGCAAGCTGATTTATTTCGGCAAGTGGGCGGTGTGCAGGACAAGCGAAAGAACAACAGCCGCAGTTCATGCAAAGAGAAAGCTTGAGTTTTTTTAACATTTTAGCATCTTTGGTTTTATAAGCGGTTTCAAACCGCATGGGGAGAAGGTTTAAAGGACAGGCGCGTGTACAGCTTCCACAGCGTATACAAGCGGATACTCCGCCGGTATTTTTACTGTCTGAAATATCCGTATCAAACGCTAAAATAGCATTAGTGCTCTTTAGCACAGGTTGTTCGGGGGAATATAGCGGTACACCCATCATAGGTCCGCCATAGAGGATAGTTTTTACATCTTCCGCGCCGCCGAATTCGAGAAGTTCCGAAATCGGTGTGCCTATAAGCACATTGTAGTTACCGCGGTTTTTCTTTATAGCCGAGCCGTCAAGCGTAAGCCGCTTAGAAGTCAGCGGAATTCCCGTTTTACAATACTTCGAGATGAAACTTACAGTCGAGACGTTAAGCACCAGTACTCCTGCGTTAGCGGGAAGTTCACCTTCCATAACAATTCGCCCTGTAGATTTGTATATTATTACCTTTTCTGCGCCCTGCGGATAAAGTGACGGAAGCACTTTAACCTCGACTGCCTTCATATCGGCAGTTTTTTCGCGCATGAGAGCAATCGCTTCCGCTTTATTATCCTCAATGCTGATAATACAACGCTTTATGTTAAGGTATTTCATGCAAAGCTTAATTCCGTCAATTATATCGTCCGTGTCTTCAAGAAAACATCTGTTGTCGGCGGTGATATAAGGTTCGCACTCCGCACCGTTAATTATCAGCGTGTCTATCGGTGTTTTAGTTTCATCGTAAGAAAATTTCACATGGGTGGGGAAAGCCGCTCCGCCAAGCCCTGTCAGCCCGGAATCTCGAACCGCTAAAATAAAAGATTTCTTGTCCGTAATTTCAGGCGGTTTTACAGTCTCAAAGAGCGTTTGAAGTCCGTCCGGACGTATTGTAACCGCTTTGCAGTGTGAACCGTTAGGATTAAGATAATCCGAAATGTCGATAACATCTCCCGATACAGGGGAATGAATGGGTGCTGACATAAAAGCATCTGCGTTGCCGATAATCTGCCCCTTAAGCACTTTATCATCACGCTTAAGAAAAAGGTTTGGAACTGCACCCATCGCCTGTGCCATCGGAATAACTATAGTCTTCGGCAAACCGAAATCAACCGTTTCGGAATTTGCAGTATTTTTATTATGAGGAAGCTTAACTCCGCCGAGATTTTTCATATTTTAGAAAATTCCTATTATCTCTTTTTTGAAATGCTTTTCATTGCGGTTACAACTGCACCTAAAATCAATCCTGTCAGAATACCGCTTAAAATACTTGCTAAAAGGAGCACGGGTATGTAGGCGAGTACATAAACGCTTTCGGTGATAACAACCGCGAATATAAGCTGCCCGATAATGTGGCAGACAGCAGCCGTGACGGATACAAAAACATAGGAGCAATCGGTTTTCTTAAGGAGCAGAAAAATTATAAGAAGAGCGAAAATTCCGCCGGATAATGACATTGCGCCTGCGATAACTCCTCGTGTCAAAAAAACAAATCCCGATTTAAGAATCGTTAAGATAAGCCCTGTCTTTCCGTTTAAAAAGATAACCGCCGTCATAATAGTGATGTTTGAAAGCCCGAGTTTTACTCCTGTCGGGAGATTTGTTAAGAGTACGGTTTCCGCCCACGATAAAATTATCGTTACCGCTAAGAGTATTGCAGTCAATGCGATTTTTTCCGTATCTTTATAAACTTGCATCGTACTCGTTTTCCATGTAATGATCAAGGAGATTTACAGTAACTCTGTTCGGCACACAAATAATTACTCCGCCGTTTTTTGAAGCGAAACCCTGATGTACGCAGTCTTCTCCGGGGCAATCGCTCTTTATAACCCGAATGTCGCCGTTTACAGCTTCAAACTCCATATCGGGGGCTTCTGCACTCGTAACGCTTTCTAAACTAAACCGTCGGTTTTCATTTAAGCGGACTCTGTAAACCTGCTTGCCCTCTGCCGCAGTGACTGTTATCTCCGCCGCCGTGTCGATTACCGAAGCAGCAGCGCTGTTTTTTTGGATGAATATCAAAGTCAATAAGACTGCTAAAACGATTAACAGAGCAATCGCTTCTTTTGGTTTAATCAGTTTCATTCTATCGGAAAAAGTTCCTCATTTCCATACACCTTTCCCGCTTTGTCAACAGCAATAAATGTAAAGCCTTCATATTCCGAAAAGGTATCTAAACCGGCTGTTCCGTTCATAAATATCAAGGTCGAAAGAAAGTCCGACATTATACCGCCGTCAGGGGTAAAGGCAGGAACAATAACAGTAACACTCGCGAAGTCTGTTTCTATCGGGTATCCTGTTTTCGTGTCAAAAATGTGTCCGTAACGCTTTCCGTCAATTTCTGAATACCGCTCGCTGTTACCGGAAGTAGAGATAAAAGCTGCTTCTGTTTCGATGAAGCCGATATAACTGCCCGGGATCAGAGGGTCTTTTATCGCTGTTAAGAAGTTTTCGCCGTCCGGCTTTTTGCCGTAAAGGAGTATTGAACTTTCGGCTGAAATTACCGAGTAGCCTGTAGCGTCCGATTCGCTTAAATATGAATAAGCTTTATCGAGAGCATAGCCTTTCGCAATAGCACCCGGGTCAAAATAACGCTTGTCCTTCAATGCATTATTTATCTCTTCGGGAGACGGAAGTGCCTGTGTACCTTTTGAGATACCCCAAAGCTTTGTTAATGCTCCAATGCTAAAGTCAAGTTCATCGCCGTAGATTTCACGCAAATTCTCGCCTTTATGAGACATATCCGATAAAAGCGGATTATTAATCTCCGAAAAAGGCTTGCTGTAACACTCATCAGCCGCTGCCGATACTTCCCGTAAAGCATCAAATAGCCCATCTTCGTTAAATTTACCGCTCATGGTTATCGTAACATAGGTATCGAGCAGAAATTCGGATTTGACAGTATTAATATTACGTTCACAGCCTACAGCAATAAAAAGACACAGGAGCAAGGCAAGGAAAAGCGCTCCCCTTAAGACGAATTTTTCCACAGTTTATAGTATACATATTAAATGTATAAATGTCAATAGCTTAGGGCTAAAATTTATGTAAAAAAATCAGATGAAAGTTTGTGAAAAATCACAAAAATATGCTTGACTATTGAATATAAAAATAATATAATACTAATATGTCATTAATTTTAGAACCGCTTAAAAATATCCGTGCATTTAATGAAATAAAATCGCTCGTCGCGAGGGGTATAACCCCGGGCAAAGCCTCGGGTTATACCCCGGGCATAACCCCTAAGGTATCCCCTCTTTACGCTTCGGGCTTTTCGCATATTCACAAGGCGCATTTTATCGCCGGGCTGTCAGAACTTCATGACCGACAAACACCGCTCTGCCCTGTTATTTTAGTTATTTCCGATACCGAACAGGCGGCAAAACGTCTTTCGGACGATATAAATACTCTTTCGGGCGAGACAATTTCCGCTGTCTTGCCGGCTAAGGATTTTGCGTTCATAAATTCCGAAGCCGTTTCGCGAGAGTATGAATATCAAGCGATAGGCACGCTCTCTAACCTTATAAATTCGGAACTCCGCGAGGGGCTTACCGACAGCGCGAAAATAAAGGTTATTTCCGCTTCGGCAGAAGCAGTAATGCAGCATACCATTCCGAAGGATGTTTTGGTTAAAAACACCATAACTATAAAAAACGGCGATACATTAGATGTTGATGAACTTACAAAGCGGCTTGTCGCGGCGGGCTATACGAGAGCCGACAGGGTTGAAGGAGTTTCGCAGTTTGCGCGGCGCGGCTCAGTTTTCGACGTTTTCCCTGCTTCCGAAAAAAATCCCGTCCGGTTTGAATTTTGGGGCGATGAAGTCGATACCGCCGCGTATTTTGACATTGATACCCAACGCCGTACCGGTGATATAGGCATTATAACTATTCCTCCGGCGCGTTCCGTCCTCTTTGAAAGCACCGAAATTCAAATTGCGAAGATGGAAGCGGTTATGAAGTCTGTACGCTCCAAAAAGGCAGACCTTATAAGAGAACATATCAACCGCGATTTACAGACTCTCCGTGACTTCGGTGACGGACATATTTTGGGGAATATTGACAAATACTACCCTCTCGCGTACGATAAACCGTCGGGAGTACTTGACTATCTGCCGGAAAATTCCCTCGTTATATTTTCGGAGTATCAAAACTGCCTTACAGCCGCAAAGGGCATTTATTCCCACTATCGTGAGGAGACAGCCGCACTTTACGAATCAGGCGAACTTTTCCGAATGGGAGCAGACAGCCATAACGACAACTATATAGAAGATTTTGAGAATTTCGACAGTAAAGCAAATGAATTTACCGCTATATATATGGATGCGTTCATCAGAGGTGGCGGGCGCAGCTTTAAAGCAGCAGTAAGCCTAAACGCAGGGCAGACCGCCGCATGGGGCGGCGAAATAAGGCAGCTTATCGACGACCTTAAAAGCTTTTCCGAGCGCGGTTACACGGTTTTCGTAAGTGCCGGTTCGGACAAGACTCTTCCGATAATACAAAAAGATCTTGCGGAGGAGGGTTTACCGACAGAGATTATCACTTCCGCAAGTGTATATACGGAGGGTAAAACCTACCTTTTCCCTTCCGCTAAGGGCTTAGTTTCCGGCGGTTTCGACTACCCCGATGCGAAGGTAGCGTTTATTGCGCAGTCAGTACACGAACACAGCAAGCGAAAACTTAAGAAAGTCAGTAAAAATGAAGAGATAAAGTCCCTTTCGGATATCCGAAAAGGGGATTTAATAGTACACGCTCTCCATGGTATAGGGCGGTTTGAGGGTATTCGCAAACTTTCACTTGAGGGCGTAACGAAAGACTATATTACGATTGCTTACGCAGGAACTGACGTGCTGTACGTCCCGGTAAATCAGCTTGATATTGTATCAAAATATATCGGTCCCGGCAGCAAAACAGGCGATAAGGAGACGGTTAAGCTTAATAAACTCTCCTCCGACGGCTGGCAGAAGCAGAAGGCAAAGGTAAGAGCGGCTGTCCGCGATATGGCGGACGAACTTATCGCGCTTTACGCTAAACGCAGTCAGACCCCGGGTTATGCGTTTCCGGTTGACGACGACCTTGTTAACGACTTCGAGACACGCTTTCCGTTTACCGAGACGGACGACCAGCTTACCTCTACCGCAGAAATTAAGGCTGACATGGAAAAGCCGCTTCCGATGGACAGGCTTCTTTGCGGAGACGTCGGTTTCGGGAAAACCGAAGTTGCATTCCGCGCCGCATTTAAATGTATAGAAGACGGAAAACAGTGCGCGCTCCTTGCGCCCACAACCGTTCTTGCTTGGCAGCATTACCAGACAGCTTTAAAGCGTTTTGAGAGTTTCCCTGTAAGAATTCAGCTTCTCTCGCGCTTTCGCACAATTAAAGAGCAGAATCAAATAAAAAAAGAACTTGCGGATGGGCAGATTGACTTTATTATCGGTACACATATGCTAATCCAAAAGGGCGTAAAATTCCCCGACCTCGGGCTTGTTATAATAGATGAGGAACAGCGTTTCGGCGTTAAGCATAAGGAGCAGTTCAAACAGTATTTTACAGGCGTTGACGTGTTGACGCTTTCTGCTACACCGATTCCGCGTACACTTAATATGGCGATGAGCGGCATACGCGATATGAGTGTATTAGAAGAAGCCCCCATCGACCGTCACCCTGTCCAGACCTACGTTTTAGAATATGACCTCGGCGTAATCGTTCAGGCGATAAATAAGGAGTTGCGGCGCGGCGGACAGGTTTACTATATCCATAATCGTATTGACTCAATTGCGTTAACTGCCGGGAGGATTGCGGAGCATATCCCGGAAGCGCGTATAGGTATCGCCCACGGGCGTATGGATGAGGAGGAACTGTCGGAAGTTTGGCAGAAGCTTGTCGAACATGAAATTGACGTTCTTGTCTGCACAACCTTAATAGAAACAGGCGTAGACGTTCCGAACTGCAACACTCTTATTATAGAAGATGCCGACAGATTCGGTCTTTCACAGCTATATCAGCTTCGCGGACGTGTCGGGAGAAGTTCTCGCAGGGCTTTCGCATACTTTACCTTCCGCAGAGGGAAAAGCTTATCGGAGATTGCCTCAAAACGCCTTGATGCTATCAGAGAGTTTACGCAGTTTGGAAGCGGCTTCCGTATAGCTATGCGAGACCTTGAAATCCGCGGCGCAGGCTCCCTCTTGGGCGCCCGACAGCACGGGCATATGGAGTCGGTAGGGTATGATATGTACCTTCAAATTCTCTCAGAGGTTATGTCGGAGGAGCGGGGTGAGCCGCTGCCGCAAAAGCCGGAGGACTGCCTTATCGACCTCCAAATTGAGGCACATATTCCCGAAAATTACATTCCATCTCTTGCAGACCGCCTTGACATTTATCGGAAGATAGCTTCTCTCAAAACGAACGACCAGAGTTTAGACCTTATTGACGAACTTATCGACCGTTATGGAGACCCGCCCGACTCAATTAACGGGCTGATTACAGTTTCACTTGTCAGGAATAAGGCTTCGAGCGCAGGAATAACCGAAGTAACCCAAAAGGGCGACATAATGTTTTTCTATATCAAGTCAGCAGAGCCGGAAACTATAGCAAATCTTGTTCAGACTTTTAAGCGGCGTGTAACTGTAAATTCGGGATTAAAGCCCCATATCGCAATAAAAGTCGGGAAAGACAATCCTTTACACCTTATGACAAGTGTAATTGACATTTTGAGTGCTTGACATTCTTACATTTATATGGTATAATTATTTGAAAAGATTAGAACACGGAGCATAAATAATGGTAATTTTAGACGAACTTAAGGTTGAACTTGAAGGCATGAGGGGTAACCTTATCGAGCTTTACGAGATACTTAATATAAAAAAAGCAAAAGCAACCGTAGCAGAACTACAGGAAAAGTCCGGGCAGGCTGGCTTTTGGGATAACCTTGAAAATTCCGGCAATGTAATGAAGGAAATCAAGGCGAATGAAAACCGCATTTCGGGCTATGAAAAACTTTCCGAGCGGCTTGAAGACGCTATTACTATGGTTGAA
The DNA here is from genome assembly GCA_031262625.1 of Ruminococcus sp. Taxonomy (GTDB): domain Bacteria; phylum Bacillota; class Clostridia; order Oscillospirales; family Ruminococcaceae; genus JAISGY01. The sequence continues at coordinate 24,293 of JAISHJ010000089.1, forward strand.
ATGCTGATGGAGGAGACAGAACTTGCGGACGACGACCCTCAGATTATCGAAATGAAGGTTGAAGCGGGAAGAATCCGCCGCGAAGTTGATGCCTTAAAACTCTCCACGCTTCTTACCGGGGAGTACGATTCCCAAAACGCAATTATAACCCTCCACGCAGGCGCAGGCGGAACGGAAGCGATGGATTGGGTACAGATGCTCTATCGGATGTATACTATGTGGGCGGAGTCCCATGGCTACAAAATTACACTCCTCAACTACCTTGACGGAGAGGAAGCGGGGATAAAGACTGCTTCGCTCCTTATCGAAGGCACGAACGCCTACGGCTTCTTAAAATCCGAAAACGGAGTACACCGCCTTGTCCGCGTAAGCCCTTTCGACAGCTCCGGCAGACGGCATACCTCCTTCGCTTCACTTGAAGTTATGCCCGAGATGGACGAATCCGCCGCACATATCGAAATCCGCCCGGAAGACCTTGAGATTGACTTTTTCCGTGCTTCCGGCGCAGGAGGACAGAAGGTCAACAAGACATCTTCGGCGGTGCGCTTAACCCATATCCCCACAGGGATAGTAGTTTCGTGCCAGACCCAACGGTCGCAATACCAAAACAAAGACTACGCTATGAAGATGCTCGTTTCAAAGCTTGTTGAAATTAAGGAACGGGAACACTTAGATAAAATTGAGGACATTAAAGGCGTTCAAAAAGACATTGCGTGGGGCGCGCAGATACGCTCCTATGTATTCATGCCCTATACTCTCGCAAAAGACCACCGCACAGGAGTGGAAAACGGCAATATAAACGCCGTAATGGACGGCGACCTTGACAGCTTCATGAGCGGCTACCTTACCGCCGTCTCACACGGGGATTTATAATTATGAAAAATCTGCTTAAGCGTTATCGTCCGTTCTGCTTTTTTGGCGCAGTAATACTTATAGTGTTTCTGTGGTTCTTCGGATATGGTGTGCCGGTAACGATTGCAGGCGTAGTTCTGTTTATTTTTACGGAACTGTCGGCAACATCCCTTGAAAATGTTATGGCAGAGCTTAATTTCAGGCGGAATGTTGCGGAAGATAACGACAAGGACATTCGTGAAGGAGCAGACACCGTTCACGCCTTCGGTCGTGAAGAATATGAGAACTTTCGCGTAACAGCAGATATAGATAATTATTCTAATAGAGCACAATTTTATTTAATAGCAAAACGCGGTCAGCAGGTTTATACAAAATTAATCATCGGGATTGCCGTAATGGTCGTTCTCACTATGACTTATCTTAATAACGGTACAGAAAGTCCGCTTGTAGTTTTCAGCGCGCTCGCCGGTACTGTTGCCGCCCTTTGTTCGATAGCTTTGTGCCGACGGGAGATAACTATTAACGACGATGAAAACTCACCCGAAAAACCCCCGGAGGATGAAAGTTTTGTTATAAATGAGATTCCGGAAAATCCTCGCGGTGCAGAGATTGAAGCCGCCGCAGTCACTTGTTTTTATGATGAAAATCCCGCTGTAAACGGAATTACTCTTAAAATAAAAGCAGGGGAACGCTTCGGAATTATCGGGCGGACAAATTCCGGGAAGACTTCGTTGCTTAATATCATCACGCGGAAAATTCTGCCCAATTCCGGTGAAGTTTATATAGACGGCGCGGTTTTGTGGTATATGACTGAGACCCTTGTTGCGGACATTTTCGCTAACAGAATTGCTGTTTTCGACAATGAAAAACCTGACGGCGATTTTAAGGGTAAAACGGTAATTATAGCTTCGCAAAAAACCTCCGATGTGATGGACTGCGACAGAATTGCGGTGCTCGATACAGGTATGATTGATGCTATAGGCACGCATGAAACGCTTCTCTCTAACAATTGTCTCTATCGAGACCTATATACAGCTGAAAATCCCGGGACTTCTCTCCCGCCGATGAAGGATGATTTTTCTGAAATACTGGGGAAGATGGAGTAATTTCTCATTATCTCGCGGACAGAAGATTTTAGTAGCCGCCGCCGATATTATCTACGCCCTGACATTTGTTATATTAATTGCGCTTGCTTTTGCGGCGATTATGAATATAAGTGACCCGCAGAATTTCGGTATTATAACAGCGATTTTCCTCGGATTATTTTTTGTTTCGGTAACGGTTGATATATTCTTTAATTCGGCAATTATCCGGAATATTTCTTCCGGTAAGCAGTACAGAGAAACGCTGAAACTTCTCGAAACTGACGAAATTACCGGCGGCAATGTGTATTATTACTTTAACCGAACCGTCCGCGAAAATATTATGTACGGCAACTTGCAGGCTTCGGAAGAAGACTACAACCGCGCACTCGATACGGTGGCTCTCCCCGAACGCCCGATAATAGAGGACAGCAAATATCTTTCGGAATCGGACAAACAAAAAATCGTTCTCGCAAGGCTGCTCATATCAAACCCTCCGGAACTTAAAATAAACGACATTTTAACGCACTGCGACAGCTATACTAAACAGAAGATACTCTATAATATCATGATAAACTATCCCGAAATTACGATAAATTTACAGTAAAAATTCGGAGGACATCAATATGGCAAACATAACCTTTATTCTCGGGAATGGCTTTGATTTGAATTTAGGGTTGAAGACGAGATATACTGACTTTTATCCGGAATATATAAAGATGGATGTTAATGATTCGGATGTTGAAAATAAAGATGCTTTGATTCATTTCAAGAGTTTATTAAAAAATGACCAAGGCAAATGGGAGAATTGGTCTGACTTTGAGTTGGCTATAGGGAAGTACAGTGATGAGTTTGAAAAAGCAGAGGACTTAATTGGCTGTATTGATGACTTTACAGAAAATTTTAAACAATATTTGAAGCAACAATCACAAAGAATAGATTGGTCTATGAACTCTACAGCAGACACTATTGGAAAATCTCCGTTTTCAAAGTATTTGTTTCGTTTTTATGATTATACGAGTGAAAAATTAAAAAATCGCTTAGTGAATTTTAACTTTAAAAATCCGGGGAATAATGTAATCGACATATTGCAATTAAATTATACAGATACTTTTGATACTATTTTTTCGTGCTTTAAGTCGTATGGAAATACTGAAAACAATTTTAATATTGAGGGAGATATAAAAAGTAATTTGCACATACATGGGGATTTAAGTAATAGTATAGTAATGGGTGTAGATAATATAGGACAAATTATAAATAAAGATTTTCATAAACATGAGGCGCTATTAGACGTACTGTTAAAAGAAAATTACGCATATAACATTTCTCAATATTTGAATGCAAATTTAATAGAAACACAAGAAATTGCTGTCAATGCAATCAATAGTAGCAATAATATAATTGCATTTGGTACATCAATCGGTAAAACCGATAAGCGATGGTGGAAAATAATCGGAAATTGGCTCAAGCGTTCGGATAACTACAGGTTAATTTTCATAAACAGTCATAAAAACGACATAAAGGGTAATTCTCAAATTAAGACTATCCTTAAATCAAAATATAATAAAGAAGCAGAAGAAAAATTACTGCAAAGATTTTATGGCTTAGCTGAATGGTCGGCTACTGATATAATTGATTATTCGAGCCAAATAACTGTTGACTTCAACACCGACCTCTTTAAATTCGATTTAGGTTTAAAAGACGAAAGCAAAACGCTTCAACCTGCATAAAATTACATATACTAAAAATAAATGAAATAAGCGGTGAAAATTATGAGAAAAACTAAAATTATCTGCACAATCGGTCCTGCTACAGACGACGACAATGTCATGCGCGAGATGATGCTCGCCGGAATGAGCGTAGCACGCTTCAATTTCTCCCACGGCGATTACGAAACCCACAGAATGCGCTATAATCAGGTTGAGAAGCTTCGCCGTGAATTAGATCTGCCGATTGCTACTATGCTTGACACAAAAGGTCCCGAAATCCGCCTCGGAAAATTTGAAGACGATAAACCCGTCTTCCTAAAAGAAGGCGATCTCTTTACCCTCACAAATGAGGAAATTGTCGGTAATGCCGAACGTGCCTATATTACCTATCGCGGTCTCGTTAACGATATTGCTGTCGGGCGCGACGTTCTTATCGACGACGGCGCAATCGAACTTAAGGTTGAAAAGCTCACCAAAACAGATATTATATGTCGTGTTATAAACGGCGGTAAAGTTTCAAATAACAAAGGTATTAACGTCCCCGGTACGGATTTGTCTCTCCCATACGTCTCCGAAAAGGATATGGCAGACCTCGAATTCGGCTCGAAAATAGGCTACGATTTCGTCGCGGCGTCTTTTTGCCGCTCGTCTGCCGATGTTAACTACCTGCGGATGTGCCTCAAAAGTTTAGGTTGGTCTGCTCCGAAAATTATAGCCAAAATTGAAAACCCCGACGGCGTTAAAAATATTGACGAAATTATTAACGCCGCCGACGGCATCATGGTAGCTCGCGGCGACATGGGCGTAGAAATCGCCTTCGAACTTATCCCTTCTATCCAAAAGGAAATTATATCCAAAGTCTACTCCGCCGGTAAATATGTCATTACCGCTACCCAAATGCTCGAATCTATGATTACTAACCCTCGACCCACCCGCGCCGAAATTACCGACGTCGCTAACGCTATCTACGACGGTACTTCCGCAATTATGCTCTCCGGCGAAACCGCCGCCGGCGCTTACCCCGTCGAAGCCGTCAAAACTATGTCCCGTATCGCCGAAACTACCGAAGACGATATCGACTACAAAAAACGTTTCCACAACCACCCCTCCAACACAAAAAGTAACGAAACAGATGCCATTTCTCACGCCGCTGTCTCAATCGCTCACGACTTAGATACCAAAGCTATCGTCACAGTAACAAAATCCGGTAACACCGCCCGCAACCTCTCAAAATTTCGCCCCGATTGCCCCATAATCAGCTGTACCCCCTCCGAAACCGCCCTCCGTCAACTCAACATCAGCTGGGGCGTCTTCCCCATCCTCATCGACGAAAAGGAAAATACCGAAGACCTCCTCTCAACAGCCGTCAACGCCGCTAAACACTCCGGTATCCTCCAAAAAGGCGATACCACCGTAATCACCGCCGGCCTCCCCCTCGGTATAGCAGGTAATACCAATATGCTAAAAATCTCTACCGTAGAATAACGGGGTACGGGGATGATACGTTGGGGGAGGGGAGGAGGAGTGACAGTGTG
>JAISHJ010000112.1 GCA_031262625.1 Ruminococcus sp.
ATTTTTTATTGCCGTTAATTATTGTATTTTTTGTACTCAACATAAAAACTCTTTGTGTACAAAATATTCCGCATTAATTAACCGACCCGGTGTAATCGTTTACATTAACAAATATGACAATGAGTCAAGCTTTTTTTACTGTTAATATGCTGAATTTCACAAAATACTATTGACAACCGCCATTTAAAGAGGTATAATAACTACACTGATAGTTTTGCGTGACAAGTAAATTAACTACATAGGAAAACGTTTTCATAAAATATATTTACTTATGCAAAACCGATCAACAAGCATAATTTTGATCATGTTAAAATGCTCATGAGGGTGGATAAATGCGAAAACATCTGTTTGAAATTATCGTGGCACTTATGCTGTTTGCAATTACAACAGTATTTATGCTCTGCAACTTCTTCTTCTTTAACAATCGGGCTGATATAACAGTCGCGATCGTAATTTTCGCACTGCTATCCCTCGGCGGAATAGTATTCCACACCGCAAAGCATATGGTGAGCAAGGAACTCGAAGCGAAAGAACGCTTAAAAAGACTGGCAGACTCGATTAACGCAGCCGTAATCGTATGGGATGCCGATTTCCGCTATAAATATATAAACTTTGAATTCACAAGAATGTACGGCTATAACGAGGAAGACATAAATTCAGGCGATGACATACTTCACAAGGTCCTCCCCGAAGATGCATTTATGCCCTCCCTTCAGGCTATTATAAATAACCGCGACGAAGAATTCCGCGTTACCGCCAAAAACGGCAACAGCGTTGCAACCGTCTGGAATACCTCCATCATGGAGATTATCGAAAAGCGCGACAGCAAGCTTTATCTTCTCATGTCCATCGGCTACGACCTTTCGGAACTCCTCTCCACCAAACAAGAACTTGAAGAATCTGAAAAGAAATATGCCCTTTCGATGGAACTTTCCGAAATCGGTATACTGCTCCTCACACCGGGTGAGGATACATTCTATATTTCGGAGCAGCTTCGCAACATGGTAAGCTTCCCCGAAGGACCTATCGGTATTAAAGAAATCGGCGACTCTGTCCACCATAAGAGCCTTCCCGAATTTGAGAAAATAACTGCATACGTAAAGGGTTTCCGCAGAACCGATATAGGTAAAATCCAAAGTTCTAAAATTCAGTGCAAAAGCTTAGACGGCTCATATAAATGGTTTGAGTTCCGCTATAGGCTTATAACCTCCCCTCTCACCGATAAATTCGGTCTCGGCGGCTCTGTAATTGATATTACCCGTGATATTGAAAAGGATATACGTATCGAAAAGATGGCGTATATCGACGAAACCACCGGTCTCTTTAACCGCAACCGCTTTATGCAGATCGGCAGAGATGCCTTTGAATATACCCGCGATTCTAATGTTGACTACTGGATAATTATTGCCGATATTGATAATTTCCATATCGTTAACGACACAACCGGTTACGAAAACGGCAACAAGCTTCTCCAGCGTATGGCTTCAATCGTAACTTCACAGGTTGTAAACGGCGGTTATGTTGCACGAATCGGCGGCGACAACTTCGCTCTCCTCGTACAGGATAACGGCAACGACAACCTCCCTGTTTCGATTATTAACACTATTCAAACCGAACTCCGCGAAATTAAATCCGAAACCTTCAAAGCACAGACTATCACCTGCAGTGCCGGCTATTGCAAAATGTCCGACAGCGCAATTGATTTCTCTAAGGTTCTCGATCAGGCGGAGTTTTCGCTGTCTCTTTCTGACGGTTCGAGAGAATCGGTTATCCGTTACGACAACAAAGTTCACGAACGCGTTCTGCGTGATGCCGAAACAGAAAAAGAAATCGCCGAAGCTATCGCCAATAACGAATTTGTGCTCTTCTATCAGCCGAAAATCAGTCTTACGGACGGCACATTAATGGGCATGGAAGCCCTAATCCGCTGGATTAAGCCCGACGGACGGCTTGTACCTCCCGTACAGTTTATTCCTATCGCCGAAAAATCCATGAACATAACTCAGATCAGTAACTTTGTACTTAACGAAGCTTGCCGCCAGAATAAAGAATGGCAGGACAAGGGCTTACAGCCGCTGACAGTTTCGGTTAACCTCACCTCCGTCGATTTCTATCAGACAGACGTTATCTCAAATATAAAAACTGTTTTAGAAACAACCGGGCTTGACCCCGAATACCTCGACATTGAGCTTACCGAATCACTCGCCCTCAAAGACATTGACAACGCCGTTTCACAAATGGAGGAAATCCGCAACCTCGGCGTAAAACTCTCAATGGACGACTTCGGTACAGGTTATTCCTCCCTTTCGTATATCCAAGTTCTTCCGATATCGCTCCTCAAACTTGACCGTTCTTTCATAATGTACCTCGAAAAGGACGAAATGTCCAAAGAAATAGTCTCCGCAGTTATCCGCATAGCAAAATGCAAACGCATTGAGACTATCGCCGAGGGTGTAGAAAACGTTGAGCAAGCCGCAATTCTCCGCGGTTCGGGATGTGACTACGTTCAGGGTTACCTCTTCGGCAAACCTATGCCGGCAGATAAATTTGAAGAATTCATCCGCACTCACAACGCCGCCCTCGCAGAACAGATGGTTACCGACTCCGCCGAACACACCGCCGCCGTATAAATTTAACACATTTTCAGCTTTTTACCCGCATGATAACGTGCGGGTAAAATTTATATTTAAAAACCCTTGCTTTTCTTTAGGATTTATGCTATAATATTAATGTTGCTATTTATGTCAAAAGGATGATAAGCATGATAAAAAGCATGACCGGCTACGGCAGTTTCAGAGCAGACTTCGGGGGCAGAGAAATTTTCGCCGAAATTAAGAGCGTTAATCATAAATATTCTGAAATTTCCGTCCATACCGCAAGGGCCTACGGCTTTCTCGAAGACCGTGCTAAAAAGTTCGTTTCGGAATCTATCGCCCGCGGTAAGGTTGACATTAACATAAATATTACTTCGGTTTTAAGCGATGATACTGTCGTGACCGCAAATAAAGCTGTGCTTGACGGCTACCTTAAAACGCTTTATGATTATTCGCTTTACTCCGCTTCTGCGAATGAGATGAACATTGACACAAATATTGATTACTCGCTTCTTTTGCGGATTCCCGACGGCTTTACAGTACAGAAGGCTAAAACCGACGAGGAAGCACTCTGGGAAGACGTTAAGACTGTACTTACCGCCGCAGTGGAAAATTTCACTAAAATGCGTACTGCCGAGGGCGAAAAGCTTCGGGATGATATTATAAAACGGCTCGCAGATATTACCGAAAATGTGAGCAGGGTTGACGAGTTGTCTCCCTTATCGGCAGAAAAATACCGACAAAAATTAACCGACCGCATTAAAGAACTTATCGGCAATGCCGACGAACAGCGAATCTTAACCGAAGCGGCAATCTTTGCCGAAAAAACTGCGGTTTTTGAGGAGACTGTACGCTTAAAAAGCCACATTTCTCAGTTTGAAAGTTTCTTTACATTTTCAGAGCCTATCGGGCGTAAGATGGACTTCTTAACCCAAGAGATGAACAGGGAAGCAAACACAATCGGCTCAAAAGCTTTAGATATAGAAATCACACGGCTTGTTCTGAACATAAAATCGGACATCGAAAAAATCAGAGAGCAGGTTCAAAACATAGAATGAAGCTTTTTTCAATCGGCGGCGGAAACTATGTAAACGGAGACCGGCTTGTTGCGGCAGTTACTCCCGACAGTGCACCGATAAAACGAAGCGTAACCGATGCCAGAGACAAAAATATGCTTATTGATGCTTC
>JAISHJ010000113.1 GCA_031262625.1 Ruminococcus sp.
GATACTTCATAAGGAACAGTCGCCCTATATGAAACTGTGTCCTTGTTAAAATCCGGCGTAAGGGAATATGGACCCGCCAAAAGAGAGGAAAGCGTTGCATCGGTCGATATGGGGATAACATCAACGCCCGTGCCTGAAATAAATCCTGTATTACCGCCCAAAGTGTAGCTTATTCCGTCAACACCGCCCTGTATATCCCACTCCGCAGTTGCGCCGGTCGGCAAAGCCGAAAGCCCCACACTGCTCCCGATTTTTCTTGCGCCTGTAGCGGTGCTGTCATAGCTTACAACAACACCCGGGGAGGTTACAGTTGCAGCCACTGGAACAGCTGTTCCCACACCGAAGACATAACCGCCGGAAATATTTACGGCTGCACTCCCCAAAGTAGTTATCGCTGCCCCCGCAGCCGAGACAATACTGCCGCCGGTCATATTAAATGTGCCGTCGTATAGTGAAATCGCCGTACCGGCTGAGGAAGTATAAGCCGCTTGCCATATCATGGTCTTTCCGGGATTCATGCTTAGGTTTAGCTGACTGTCAGCGTTCGTTTTCGAGCCTGCTATAATAACTTGGTTGTCTTCAATTAAAACATACTCTTTCGTACTTCCTATATCACCAGTCGACATGGTGTCTGAAATAGTAATGGTCTGTATTTCTTTTTTTATAACCGTAAGATTAAATGCTTTTGTGGCGGTTTCACTGCCTTTTGTAAATGTCGCGGTTAATGTCACCGAGGCATTTTCGGCATCGCTATAGGGGCGGATGACAGATCCGATGTTTGTAATAACAGCCGTGTTGTTTGAAGACCACGTAATTGTTGTGACGTAAGAGCCTGAACTCGGGAGAGTTAAAGGGGCTGTAACGTTGTTCTCTGCGGAGTTTGTGCCTTTTATGCTATCCCACGTTAAAGCGGCTAATGCCGCGGCGACGGCTTCTGCGTCGGTGGGGGGCAGTGCCTTAACTGTAAGGTTAAAAGTTGCTCCGCCGAAGGACTGCCCTTTTTGAAGGTTTGCTTGAAGCTCCACATATTTGTCGCCCTCTGAAAATGTCGGGCGGGTAACAACACCGGTGTTTGAAATAACGTTTGTATTATTTGAACTCCACACAATTGTTGAGCCGTTTGTCCCTGTTGTCGGTAGTGAATCAAGATTTTCTGTAACGTTGTCTTGCGAAGCGTTGTTGCCATTAATTGAATCCCAAGTTATGGCATTAGTATCTGCGCTGACATCGCTCGCATTGTCAGCGAAAACGCCCATAGGCAACGCCAAAAACGCCATTAAAAAAGTAACAATAAAAGCGAAGAATCCTTTATGTAAAATATTCCTCTGTACCATAAAATTTTCTCCTTTGGATATATATAACTTTACGTATTATCTTTATACTTATACACATACATTGTAACATATATTTAACATAATTGCAATAGCTACAACAAAAAAACCATGTGAAATTTTCACATGGTTTTTAGGGTTATTTCTTTTCGGGGAGGGGCGGAAGTTCTGTATAATCAAATACTTTTGCTAATTGCCTATATTCATCTGCAAGCTTTACGAGGACGTTATGCCCTTTAATTTCGTCGGGGTTTTGAAGGTCAAACAACTCAATTTCGGTCAGCATTTTATGGTACAGTGAAATATACAGCGATAAGAATACGCTTGCTGTTTCCATAATTAAACCTCCGAAAATTATTTTTTCTCCGGCAGTGGGTCCAAATTTGTTACACCGATAGCTTCACAGCATTGAAGTGCATTTCGCGCTACTTCACGAACTGCGTTGTATCCGGCGGCGTCTTCGGGGTGTTGTTGGTCGTATATTTTTTAATCTAAAAGGTAAAGCTGATACGTCATTACGCTATGAAGTATCAACCCCGTATCACCATTCATAATAATAATCTCCTAATAAAAGCCTCTGGAAGGGGGTTTGGGGGATAACCTCTCCTCAGACGACGCGTCGCACGAGGTTTCCCCCAACGTACTCCTTAATAATCCATTCCCATACCGCCGCCTGCGGGCATTGGGGGGGTGGGTTCTTTTATGTCGGTTACGAGGGATTCTGTGGTGAGAACCATGGAAGCTACCGATGCGGCGTTTTCGAGAGCGGAGCGGGTAACTTTTGTGGGGTCTACAATACCTGCGCCGAGCATATCTGTGTAGTTTTCGGTGAGGGCATCGAAGCCGAAGCCTGTTTTGCCGGAAGCTACAATCTTGTCGAGGATTACGGAGCCTTCGAGACCTGCGTTAGCGGCGATTTGGCGAACGGGTTCTTCGAGAGCTTTTAAGACTATTGCCGCGCCGGTTTTCTCGTCGCCTGTTAAGCTGTCTACTACCGCTTTAACTGCGGGGATAGCGTTAACGAAAGCTGTGCCGCCGCCTGCTACGATACCTTCTGCAACCGCCGCTTTTGTAGCGGAGAGAGCATCTTCCATGCGGAGTTTCTTTTCTTTCATTTCGATTTCTGTAGCCGCACCTACTTTTATTACTGCAACGCCGCCGGAGAGTTTCGCAAGGCGTTCTTGAAGCTTCTCGCGGTCGAAATCGGAGGTGGTATCTATAATCTGATTCTTAATTTGTGCGATTCTGTCCTTGATAGCAGCCTTGTCGCCTGCGCCGTCAACGATAGTAGTGTTCTCTTTGGTGATTTTAACCTGCTTTGCGCGCCCAAGCTGTGAAACGTCTGCCTCCTTGAGTTCAAGCCCAACTTCTTCGGAGATAACAGTACCGCCGGTAAGAATAGCGATATCTTGAAGCATTTCTTTGCGCCTGTCGCCGAAGCCGGGAGCCTTAACAGCCGCACAAACGAAAGTTCCGCGAAGCTTGTTGAGGATTAGAGTAGAGAGAGCCTCGCCCTCAACATCCTCAGCGATAATAACCATCTTCTTGCCGCTCTGAACTATTGTTTCAAGAAGCGGTAGGATTTCTTGGATATTAGAAATCTTCTTGTCGGTGATGAGAATGTAGGGGTCGTCTAAAACCGCTTCCATCTTCTCTGTGTCGGTGCACATATAAGGAGTAATATAGCCGCGGTCAAACTGCATACCTTCAACGAGGTCTGTGTATGTTTCGGCGGTCTTGCTTTCTTCGATAGTAATTACGCCGTCAGCGGAAACCTTTTCCATAGCTTCTGCGATAAGTTTGCCGACAACTTCGTCGCCGGACGAAACTGTAGCAACGTGTGCAATATCGGATGTGCCGTTTATAGGCGTGGAATTGCCCTTAATCTTCTCAACAGCGGCGGAAGCAGCCTTCGCCATGCCCTTTTTGAGAATCATCGGGTTAGCACCGGCAGCTAAGTTCTTCATGCCTTCGCGTACGAGAGCCTGTGCAAGAAGAGTAGCGGTAGTAGTACCGTCGCCTGCCGCATCATTTGTCTTAGTAGCAACTTCTTTGATAAGCTGTGCGCCCATATTCTCGAAAGCGTCTTCAAGTTCAATCTCTTTAGCGATAGTTACGCCGTCGTTAGTGATAAGCGGAGAGCCGTACTTCTTGTCAAGTACAACATTTCTCCCCTTAGGACCGAGAGTAATTTTTACTGTATCGGCAAGCTTATTTATGCCGTTTTGAAGTGATTCGCGTGCAACCGCACCATATATAATCTGTTTAGCCATTTCTATTGTTCCTCCTTAGTTCTTGGGGTACGCTGGGGGGAAACTTGCTGAAGCAAGTTTCCCCCCAGACCCCCCTTCAAAGACTTTTTCTTAAAGTGGTCTGTTAGTGTTTTTTATTAAAAGGCTTATGCCTTTTTTAATGTCGATTCTGATTTTGCTTTATTGAAATAGCTATGCTGAAATCTCTTTTTGGCTTTATTCTACCACTGCAAGAATGTCGCTTTGGCGGAGGATTGTATATTCCTCGCCGTCAATCTTAACTTCTGTGCCGGAATATTTTGAAATTAAAACCTTTTGTCCCTTTGTTACTTCCATCTTGACTTCTTTTCCGTCAACGATTCCGCCCGGTCCTACCTCTACTATTTCGGCAACCTGCGGCTTTTCTTTCGCGCCCGAAGCAAGATAAATCCCGCTCTTTGTAGTTTCGGATGTTTCAAGCATTTTTATGACAACTCGATCAGCAAGCGGCTTGATGTTCATATATCATCTCTCCTTGTAAATTATTTGTTTAATTGATTAGCACTCGATATGTTTAAGTGCTAACTCTATTGTACCATAAAAATAAATTAAGTCAATAGCTAAACATAAAAATCGTCATTTTGCACAAATTTTAGCGTTTGCTTTTCCTGTAATTGAGCGATTCGGACAAAAAAAAGGTTAAAAGAGCTAAGGTAAGTACTGCATAGGGGAAGAATTTCAGAGGGAGAAGCCCTATAAGCGGCGGCAGTAAAGTTGAGCCGGTGTAGGCGAACGCCATCTGCAAACCTATCGCCGATTGTGATGCGGAAACGCCGAAACTTTCGGGGGTTCTGTACATCATCGCGGGGTAGAAAGGTCCTGCGCCCGCGCCTACCATTGTTACGCCCACGCCTGTCAAAATCTCGCCGAAGGGGAGGATTACTATAATTATCCCTAAAATTGCCGCTATACAGCCGAAGCGCGAAAGATTTTTCATCCCGATTTTTTCGGAGAGAAGCCCCGAAATAAACCGCCCGCCCGTTATTCCTATGAAGAAAAGGCTTGAAAAGAACGCTCC
>JAISHJ010000124.1 GCA_031262625.1 Ruminococcus sp.
TGAATCTGCACGGAGTTGTCGATTTCGGAGAAGCTTAGTACTGTTACGCCCGGGATGAATTGGTCAACAAGCTTTTTGAAATAGATACGGACTATGGGAGAGGTTAAAACTATAGTCATAGGGACAATTGCTCTTACCTTTTCGATCTGAACGGAAAGGTTTGTCATGATGTCTTGGATGGTTTGCGGGTCGAGGGCTAAGTATGAGCCTTGATCCGTCTTCTTAATTGCCTGAATAATCTTATTTTCGGTCTCGGAATCGAGGGTTATTACTCTAAGCTGTCCGCCGTCGGAGAATTTTCGTGTAATGGTTCGCTTCAAAGCTTGACGGACATATTCGGTAGTTATGTCAACGTCTTTCATGGTGTGGGGGTTGTCGGCGAGGGTTTCAAGAATTGTTTCAAGGTCGCGGACAGGAACGCTTTCTTTGAGGAGAAGTCCTACGACTTTTTGCAGATATGCGGGAGTAACAACGCCCGGGACTATATCGTTAACAAGCACGGGATTCGTTTCCTGAAGCTTGTCGATAAGCGTTTTGATGTCCTGACGGGAGATAAGTTCGAAGGAGTGAGTTCTAATTACTTCCGAAAGGTGTGTAATTATAACGGAGGTCGGGTCAATAAGCGTGTAGCCTGCGATTTCCGCGCGGATACGGTTCTTTTCGGAAATCCACTTTGCCGGAATACCGAATGCGGGCTCAATTGTGTCGATACCGTCTATATCTTCGGTTACACCGCCGGAATCCATCGCGAGGTAGTGGTCTACTAAAATCTCCGCTTCGGCGACAATTTCACCCTTAATTTTAATTATGTACTGGTTAGGGTTGATGTGGTCGTTATTCCTCATACGAACGGAGGGGAAGACTATACCCATCTCTTCTGCAAACTGTTTTCGGAAGATGACTACCCGCTCGATAAGCACTCCTCCTGCGCTTTCGTCAGCAAGAGGGATAAGGCTGTAGCCGAACTCAATTTCAATCGGCTCAACCGGAAGAAGTTTGTAAACGTTGTCAATGTCTTTGTAGTAGTCTATTTCGGAAACGCCTTCCGCGCGTTCATGAGATTGTTCCTGCGGAACGCCTGCAAGAGCAAGCGCGGCATCTCTGCGGTTTCTGTTAAGGATTACTCCGAGAGTCAAAAGCCCTGCGCCGAGGACGATAAGCTGTACCTTCGGGAAGCCCGGGATAAGTACCATGATAAGCATTGCGCCGCCCGCAAGCATCAGAGCAATAGGCTGGGAAGTGAAAGAGTTCTTGAGGTCAATATTCATACTGTTATCGGAAGCGGAACGGGTTACAATCATACCCATCGCCGTCGAGATAAGCAGTGAAGGAATCTGGGAACACAAACCGTCGCCGACAGTAGCTATAGAATAGGTTTGAATTACGTCCATTATCTGCATATCGGAGAAAATCATACCGATAATTATGCCGCCGACAAGGTTAACCAGCGCCGCAACTACCGAAAAGGTTGCATCGCCCTTAACAAACTTAGATGCACCGTCCATTGCTCCGAAATAGTCAGCTTCGCGGCGTATCTTGTCACGCGCCGCACGCGCTTGTTCGTCTGTAATTACGCCTTGGTTAAGGTCGGCGTCAATCGCCATCTGTTTACCGGGCATAGCATCGAGGGTAAACCTTGCGGTAACCTCCGCGATACGCTCCGCACCCTTCGTAATTACGAGAAGCTGTACAACCATGATAAGGATGAAGACTACGAATCCGACAACTGCGTTGCCGCCCATTACGAAATCACCGAACGCCTTGATTACCTGTCCGGCGTTACCGTTGTTCATAAGGATAAGTTTTGTCGAAGATATATTAAGTGCTAATCGGAAAATTGTGGTAATAAGCAGAAGCGACGGGAAGACAGCGAAATCAAGCGCTTCCTTCGCATACATCGTTATAAGCAGGATGATGAGTGACAGTGCTATGTTAAAGACAAAAAAGAAGTCAAGCAAAAAACTCGGCAGCGGTATAATTATCATAAATACCGCAAGCACTACAAACACTGTTACACTGTTATCAATAATTCTTTTGGACATACCGGTGACCCGGCAGGACTATGATTTTTCGTGTTTTTGCTTCGCAAAAACGCGAAAAATGGGGATGCGGCTTTACTGAATTTTTTCGCGCTATCAGCTTTCGCGCAGACTTTGCTGCTTAACCGAACTGTATGTACAGGCTACATCTCCACAACCGCTTTGGGTGCATAGACCGCGGGTTCTCCTTTTTTAAGCTTAAAGACGAAAGCAAGCACTTCCGCTACCGCCTGATAAAGCTCGGATGGGATTTCTCTGTCAATATCTACCTTTTCATAAAGCACACGGGCAAGCGGTTTATTCTCAATGAGCATTACTCCCGCTTCCGTCGCTATATCAATGATACGAAGTGCTACTCTGTCTTTACCTTTTGCTATAACTTTCGGTGCTGAGTTGTTTTTTTCGTCATATTTAACGGCAATCGCGAAATGCGTAGGGTTTCTTATGATAACATCCGCTTCCGGTATTGCCTGCATCATGCGCTGCATGGACATCTTTTGCTGTATGCTTCTTCTCCTGCTCCTAATTTGAGGATCGCCTTCCATATTCTTATACTCTTCTTTTACTTCCTGCTTAGACATTTTCATGTCTTCCTCAAACCTGTATCTCTGCCAGAAAAAGTCAATTGCCGCTATTACTACAAAGGCAACCGCTATCTTCATAGCTATCGTAAATATCGTGTCGCCCAATACCACAAGAGCCGTGCGTATGTCTGAATCGTAAAGCGATATAAACTCCGGAAGTCTTTCCCTTATCTCCATAAATGAGATTATCACAAGGATTGTCATCTTTATTAGAGACTTAAACTGCTCGAAAAAAGCATTCGCATTGAAAAATTTCGCCATTCCCTTTATAGGGTTAAGTTTATCAAACTTCGGCTTCATCTGCTCCGTCGAAACTAAAAATCCTGTCTGTACTCCTGTCATTATGAACGAGATAATTATGGTTGTCACCATCGTTATTCCCGCTGAAATCGTTGTTACCCTTATTAGGTCCATGAATAATTTTATAAAAGGCTGGTATCCGCCGATCGTGCCGTCTTCTTCAAAACCACTCCCCGCGTAACCTATCCATTCCGTCAAAAGCGATTGCGACTCCGTCAGCATAAGTCTCACAGTAAACCGCAATATCATGAACGTTATCACTATGAATGCCGCCGTAACAACATCCATGCTCTTCATTACATGACCCTTCTTGCGTTCCTCCTGCCGCTTGTGACTCGTCGCCTTCTCGGTGCGCTCCCCACCCGGTCCTTCTTTTGCCATGATTTAGCTTACGCTTTCTTGGGGGGAACCCTTCTGAGGAAGGGTTCCCCCCAAACCCCCCTCCTAAGACTTTTTCGTCTTTTTCTCTTTACTTATTTTTAATAAAATGCTCTGCTTTCGTGTCTTTCTCTCTTTGGTTTGCTACGGTAAAATGCTCTGCTTTCGTGTCTTTCTGTCTTTGGTTTCTATGGTGGAATGCTCTGATGTCCTGCCTACGGGTAAACTAAATACTGCACGGTTGATTGAAGGGTTTCTATCCAGTCTGTCAGGTATCGGTTCATGAATACTGCTGTCGGGGTAATTATAAGGAACATCATGAAGATGGCGAGTGCTACTTTGATTTCGATATTAAGTACCATGATTTGAATTTGCGGTACGGATTTCATTAGAATACCTACTGCAAACTGCACCGCGACTTCCGCAACCATGAGCGGTAATGTAAGCTTTACTGCTAAGAGGAAAGCATTCGAGAAGACATTGAAAGCGTGTGAGGCAAGTTCCGGTGAAAATCCTGCATCACCGAGAGGTACTGCTTCAAGTGATTCCACGATGATTTCAATATATGTTAAGTGTGAATCGGTGGCGATATAGATAAAGAACAGCATTATCATGTAGAGTGTGCCGTAGAGCGACATCTGCATATTATTTGCGGGGTCGAAAATTCTTGCCATTCCGAGCCCGGACTGCATATCTATAATTTCGCCGGAAAAGAGTATCATAAGGAAGAAAAAGTTCGTCACTGTTCCGAGGATGATACCGATTAAAGCCTCGCGAACAAGCATAAAGAGGTAAACGCCGGTTGGATAATCTATATTAACATCAAGCACGCCTACAGGCATGACTGACGATATAATCAAGGTTATGAGGAGTGACAGACCCGCTCTTACTGCGGCGGGGATATTCTGTCTTGAGAGAACCGGTGCAAATGAGG
Source organism: Ruminococcus sp. (assembly GCA_031262625.1). Lineage (GTDB taxonomy): Bacteria > Bacillota > Clostridia > Oscillospirales > Ruminococcaceae > JAISGY01. The sequence goes on from JAISHJ010000124.1 coordinate 4,236, forward strand.
TCGCGCCGGTTACGCGCATGAATATTAACAGCAGAACCTGTGCATTGTCAGCGAGACCTTCCATTTTATGCCTTTAATTTATACATAAAGTAACCTTTTATATAACCGTTTAGGTAGCAGTCTGCATCGTTTTCAGCCGTCTGTATCGTATTTATATCACCGTTTGAATAGCCACCTGCTGCATCATTTCAAATATTTGATTGAAAAAATCCGAAAGAGACGTAATAATAACCGGGGCAAGGAGAAAGAGAAGCAGTGCAATTATAAAGGCTTTCGGTACAAATGTCAGAGTTTGTTCGTGGATTTGTGTAGCTGCCTGAAAGACTGCGATTACAAGACCGACTATCATTGAAACAAGCAGTAACGGTCCTGCGATACGGATTATCAGAAGGAGTGCTTCTCTGAAAAGCTGTTGTATGAGTTCTTCAGTCATAAGCACCTCCGATAAATTTTACAATCTGTCTGTGTAAAATATCTCCCCTAAGCGGTGTTAAAGCCGGTAATAAGCGATTGAATCAGCATTGTCCAACCGTCAACGAGAACGAAGAGGAGTATCTTAAACGGAATGGAAACTGTGGTAGGCGGAAGCATCATCATACCCATTGACATGAGTACAGTTGCAACAACAATGTCGATTATAAGGAACGGTACGTAGAGTAAAAACCCGACTTGGAAGCCGATTTTTATTTCAGAGAGGATAAATGCGGGGACAACTGTAGAAAAATTAACCTGTGAAATAAACTCGTTTTCGGTGAGGTTCGTAAGTTCCGGCTCGTCGGAAAGGGCAAGGAAGAAGTCCATGGATTCGTTGGAAGTATTCCGCAGCATCCATACTTTAAGCGGTTCGCTTGCTCTTGAGAGTGCTTCTGTTGACGAAATTTCCCCGTCTTTATAGGGGACATAAGCAACTTCGTTCATTTGGTTAAAGACAGGAGTCATGATAAAGAATGTCATAAACAGCGCAAGCCCGATCATTACCTGATTCGGCGGTGTCATTGCAATACCCATGGCGTTACGAAGAAGGGAAAAGGCAATGATTATCCGCGTGAAGCTGGTTAACATGATGAGCAGCGAGGGTGCTATTGTAAGTATTGTTATCAGGATAATGAGGTCAATGGTTGTGGTGTCTGCGGTAATGTTAAGGGCATCGAAAAGTTCGTTAAGTTCGGGATTGTCGCCGACAGTTTCGCCTAAACCGCCGTTGCTTCCTCCCTCTGCTCCTTCTGCTCCCCCTGCTCCGCCTTCTTCACCCTGCCCGGGGTCGCCGATTGCTTGGGTTTGTTCGGGTGAAATTTCGGTTTGGGGCTGTGCCTGTGTCTGTGCGGAAAGGTCGTCGGGTTCGGGCGGGGTTGTAACAGGTGCTTCGGTTACAGTCGGAGACGGCATATTAGCCGAGACGTTTTGTGAAGTGAAAATTGCTGACGGAATGAAAAGAATTAGAGTCAGAAGGAGGATAATGAGGTTTTTGCGGATAGAACGTTTCGCTTTTTTGATAGTATCAGCTGTTCTTTCCGACATCTTCCTTTTCCTCAACTTTTGGTATGTTTAGCTTTTGCGACAATACTGTCTTGAAAGCTTCTCCGATTGGCATTTTTTTAGAGACTGCACTCTCCTCGGGTTCTTCCGAAGAAAGAATATCAAGTTCCGTTAATAGTCTTACGTTGCCTGTGCCTAAAAGGTAACGGGTACCGTCGATTTTCGCTATAACAAGGCGCGAATCGGGCGACAGCGCAACTGATTCTTCAACGCGTATGCTTTTACCGCCAAGCCCCAGACCGTAACCGTATTTTTTCTGAAAATATCGGGCAAGCCAAAACATTAGAGCGATTACGGCTATAACACCGATAAGAGCGAATATTACGGAAAGTATGTCGGGCATTACTTATTACCTCGGTATGGCTCGGGTAAGATTATTAATAGGAAAGGCTAGTTCTCCACTTGACAGCGGACTTTCTCCTCTTGATAGCGGACTTTCTCCCCTTGACAGTGGACTTTCTCCTCTTGATAGCGGACTTTCTCCTCTTGATAGCGGACTTTCTCCCCTTGACAGCGGACTTTCTCCCCTTGACAGCGGATTTTCTCCCCTTGACAGCGGACTTTCTCTCTTTTTGCAGCGGACCTTAACCGAGGACTTTTTGGACGGTTTGAAGGATACGGTCGCCTTTGAAGGGCTTTACAATAAAGTCGAGTGCGCCGAGTTTAATTGCTTCGACAACCATTGCTTCCTGACCCATTGCAGAACACATAACAATTTTTGCATCAGCGTGTGCTTTTTTTATGTCACGGAGGGCTTCGATACCGGTTTTGTTAGGCATGGTAATGTCCATGATAACGAGATCGGGCTTTTCCTCTTCAAATTTATTACAAGCTATTTCGCCGTCCTGCGCTTCGACAATATCAGTATAACCATTTTTTGTAAGGGTATCCTTTATCATCATTCTCATGAATGCGGCATCATCGACGAGCATAATTTTCTTCGCCATGTTAACGATCTCCTCCTATTGATTCCAAGAATTTGGATTTTATGATTTCGGTTATTCTCACCGCAAAGTTATCGTCTATTACTACAACGTCGCCTTTAGCAACCAGGTTGCCGTTAACGATAATATCGACGGGAGCACCTGCCTGACGTTCAAGTTCAATAATTGTACCCTGTGTGAAGTCGAGTATTTCCTTTACCTTTTTGGAAGTTTGACCTATTTCAACGGTTACGTTTAGGGGAACGTCCAAGAGGAGTTTAAGGTTATCGTTCTGTTGCTTCCCGATTGAGGGATTTTGATAATTCTCAAAGGCTTGAAGCTGTGCAAGCTGTACATTCGGCATAGGAGAAACTGCACCGGGGTAGCCCCCATACGGCGGATAGCCCATAGGTACTCCGGCAGGTGTACCCGCCGGTACTCCATACGGCGGCGGATAACCGCCCATTGCCGCAGGGTCGGGGTAACCCATACCGGGCGGTACTGCGCCCATTCCGGGCATTGCTCCCATTCCGGGCATGGCTCCCATGCCTTGTGGGGCTTGCTGTACCGGCGGCGGAGCTGCCGCCGCACCCGAGCTGCTGTCTGCACCGCCGCCTAGCATCGCGTTGATAGCTTCTTGGCTGAGTGCACCGCCGCTTGAAGCGGCAGGAGCAGGAGCGGGTTCAGGAGTCGGTTCAGGTTCGGTAACACCGAAATTCCCCATCATTTTATCTGCCATGTCTTTTGCAAGGTCAAGAGATAAAACGGAGATAAATTCAGAGTTAATTACGTTGTCGATTGAAAGGTTGAATTTTATGACGCAGACTTCTTCTTCATCGCCGAAACCGTAAAGGTCTTCCGCAGAAGCATCGCCCTCTTGGACGAGAGCCTGCGGCGTGGAAATGTCAACCGCGGTTTCGATTATCTCTGAAAGAGCGGTCGCCGAAGCGCCCATCATTTGATTCATGACTTCACAGACGGCTGAGATATTCATCTCGTCAAACTGGAAATCATCAGTAACCTCAAGGGGCAAACCCATCAGTTGAGCTAAGATAAGCTGAACGTCCGATTGCTTGAGAACTAAGACATTTTGTCCGGAAATACCCTGAATATAGGTAATTTTAACGACGACACTCGGCTCAAGTTCAGGGAAACCAAGTTCCTTGCGCTGTATTACGGACACGGTCGGAGTAGTGATCCATACTTTCGCCGAAAGCATGGTAGATACTGCGGTGGCTGCCGAGCCCATGGTGATATTCATAATCTCGCCGATAGCATCGCGTTCGATATCGCCGAAGCTTGCTGCGGTCAGCTTACTCATACAGCTTTTCTCCATTCCGCCCGCCTGTAAATCTTAAAGGCAGATAATTTATGCTTCATGTTGTTTTGCACGGGAACAGCTTTCATACCTACACCCACGTGTTAAGTCTAAGAAACTGTCGGTGATGATTACATAAAATATAACTCAACAGCTATCATACATACACGCACGTGTCAGCACTCAGGTACTCCCGCTCACCTCTTTTTCTCCGATTCGCTTTTAGGAAACGACTCCCATTAGGTTACGGAGGAATTCATCATTGTAAACATTGTCTATCTTAACGGCTTTATTATTGCCGAGTAAACCGAGTTTTCCGTCAAACCAAATATTACCGCCGATTTTAACTTCAATATTTGAATCAATCGGCAATTGAAGCGGAATTATATCGCCGGGTGTAAGGGTTAGAATGTCGTAAAGGTCAAGTTCTGTATCACGGAAAACCGCTCTCACCTTTAGTTCGGTGTCTTTGATATTCTGTAGTAGTGAAACCTGACGTTCGCTTTCCTTCTTCGGGTCAAGTTTCTTTACGCCGCGAGCATACTTATCCGAGAATTTCGTCATCATCGCTTCGAGCACAAGCCCGGGAATAGCGACTGAAACGGTATTTTCGGTGCTGTTAATCACTATGTCAAAGGTAATCAGTATTACTATATCGTCGGGACCGAGGACTTGCATTGCGCGTGAATTTGTCTCAATATTCGTGACATTCGGGTTTATGTCGATATAATTGGCGAAAGGCTCTTTTAAGAGCTGCGCCATTCGTTCAAGTACTCTTGACATCAGACCGACTTCAATTTCGGTAAAGTCACGGTCGAGAATAGTGGTCTCGCCCGCGCCGCCCTCAAGTCTGTCAATCATTGCCATTGTGATTGCGTTGTTTATCTGTATCAGCGTTCCGCCGTCTTCAAGCGTGTCATCGTCCATTCCGAGACTTACTACCGAAATCATTGTGTAATCCGGCAGGGCGTTATTAAACTCAAAGTATCGGTTTTCCTCAATTTGAGCCATCTCAACCTTGCAGTAAATTCGGAGCAGTGACGTGAGATAACTCGAAAGGACTCGCGCATATCCTTCAAATATTGTGCCGACGAGTGAAAGCTGTTCTTTCGTGAACTTCTTCGGCATTTTGAAGTTATAGCTTTTTACCTTTTTGGTATTCGTCTCATTTTCAATCTGCTCAATCGACTCCTCACCGGACGAGAGATTTTTAAGCAGTTCGTCTATTTGACTTTGTGACATAGCATCTGCCAAAAAATATCATCTCCTTTTCGGAATCGAATTTTAGATTTATTGTCGCTTGTCA
>JAISHJ010000003.1 GCA_031262625.1 Ruminococcus sp.
GGGAAGATTCCCATGTGTTTGAAGTCGGTAGGCTTGACGATAAAGCTTAGTTCTCCGCAGGGGGAATCGTAACGGATAATCTGCCTTTCGCGGGCGGCGGCGGTCTTATATTCCCAACGTCCGCCGCCCTTTTCCGAGCGGATATAGTGCGCGTCTGCACTGTTCCAAACATCGTTTTTTTCGGTTTTCCAGATAATCTGCGGATCGGGGCGGATATATCTGTATCTGCCGAACTGTTCTGCCTTTTCACCGTCACTGCAATCAAGAAGCTTATAATCACGCCAGTTTTCGGCTTTTTTTATCATCTTTGTACTTTCTTATCACGCAATTAGCTTTAATCAGTCGTCTTAACTGTATCGGCGATTTTTGCGGCAATTTCTCCGGCTAAGCGGTTAATCTGTTTGAAGTCTTTCCCTTCCGCCATAACGCGTATCAGAGGTTCTGTGCCGCTTTCACGTACGAGTATTCGCCCTGTCGTACCAAGTTCGTTCTTAGCGGTTTCGATAAGTTCGCTTACGGCAGTTTCGTTCTTCCATTTTTCCTTAAATGCTGCCGGAATAGTTACATTGAGCATAACCTGAGGATAAACGTTCATAACCGCCGCAAGTTCTGACAGCGGCTTGCCCGTCTGCTTCATAACTTCGAGGAGTTTTACAGCGGTAAGCTCGCCGTCCCCGGTTGTAGCATGGTCGCGGAAGATAATATGCCCGGACTGCTCCCCGCCGAGATTGTAGCCTTTATCAATCATCTGCTCGAGTATGTAGCGGTCGCCTACCTTTGTGGAAACGACTGCTACACCGTTGTTTTCGGCATATTCGAGAAAGCCCATGTTAGTCATAACCGTAACAACTGCCGTTGATTTTGAAAGAGTTTCCTTTTCTTTCATATCCTTTGCGAAGATAGCAATAAGCCTGTCGCCGTCAATTATAGCACCGGTTTCGTCTACAGCCAAACATCTGTCTGCATCGCCGTCAAAAGCAAGCCCGATGTCGCATTTTTTTTCCTTAACAAAGCTGATAAGCGTGTTCATGTCGGTAGAGCCGCATTTTTTATTAATGTTAACGCCATTTGGAGCGGCGTTTATCAGGAAAACTTTTGCATCAAATGCCGCGAAAATCTTTTCTGCGGTAATATAGGAAGCACCGTTAGCACAGTCGACAGCAATCCTTGTGTTAAAGAGGTTCAGACCCTTTACCGTGTCGGTAATATGCTTAACATATTCCGTTACAGCAGTCTTATCGTCAATAATCCGCCCGACTTTTTCGGCGGATTTAAGTGCTGACTTTATACGTTCCGGGTTGTCGAAAATAAGTGTCTCTATCTCTTCCTCCGTCTCGTCCGGTAGCTTATATCCGGTGGAAGCGAAAAGCTTTATACCGTTATATTCAAAGCTGTTGTGCGAAGCCGATATCATTATTCCGGCAGTATATCCGCGTGCGTTTGTAAGATACGACACCGCCGGCGTGGGTACTATCCCCGCTAAGATACAGTTCCCCCCGACAGAAGCTATCCCTGCCGCAAGCGCCGCTTCAAGTATATCGCACGAAATTCTTGTGTCTTTACCGATAAGAAAGTTAAGCTCGGTATGTCCGGCTTCTTTTGCGAGCACCATCGCTGCCGCTCGCCCTATCTGCATTGCCGTTTCGCAGTCAAGTTCTGTTACGGCAACGCCTCTTGCACCGTCTGTTCCGAAAAGTTTCCCCATAAAAGCTCCTAAAACCATGATATTTGAACTTGTATTCATAGCGTGAAGTCGTTCGAGAGCGGCTGAACCTATGAATACAAGTTCTTATAATAAGCTTATCTGCGCCGGATTAATATTTGCCGGAGCAGTAATTCCCAAATGATTATAGGCAAGTGCGGTTACGCACCTTCCTCTGGGCGTTCGCGAGATAAACCCAAGCTGCATAAGATACGGTTCGCAGACATCCTCAAGGGTTATTGATTCTTCGCCGATTGCCGAAGCAAGCGTCTCAAGTCCCACAGGTCCGCCGCCGTATCCCTTAATAATCATCTCCAAAAATCTTTTGTCCATTCCATCGAGACCGAGTGAGTCGATTTCGAGCCTGTCGAGGGCAATTTTCGCAATTTCTTCCGTGACTTTGCCTGAGCCTAAAACTTCCGCAAAGTCTCTCACACGCTTTAACAGGCGGTTAGCGATACGCGGAGTTCCGCGAGAGCGTTTCGCAATCTCAAACGCACCTTTTTTGTCGCAGGGTATCCCTAAAATTACGCTTGAACGCAGTACAATATCGGTAAGCTGTTCAAAATTATAGAGTTCAAGCCGCATAACCACGCCGAAACGATCGCGAAGCGGCGCGGAAAGCTGTCCGGCGCGGGTAGTCGCACCGATAAGCGTAAATTTCGGCAGGTCGAGACGGATTGACCGTGCGGAAGGACCTTTTCCGACAATTATATCGAGAGCGAAATCTTCCAGCGCAGGGTACATAATCTCCTCAACCTGACGGTTAAGCCGATGTATTTCATCAATAAAAAGCACGTCATTTGGCGAAAGGTTAGTAAGAAGCGCGGCGAGGTCTCCGGCTTTTTCGATAGCAGGACCCGAAGTGATACGGATATTTACTCCCATTTCGTGAGCGATTATACAGGAAAGCGTGGTTTTACCAAGCCCCGGCGGTCCGTAGAGCAGTACATGGTCGAGAGGTTCGCCGCGCTTTTTAGCCGCTTCGATAAAGACGGACATATTTTCTTTAACCTTATCCTGCCCGATATATTCGGAAAGCGTTTTCGGACGGAGGGTTAAGTCAATATCATCGGTAGTATCGAGTTCCGTCTCGCGGGGACTCACAAGCCTATCCGAAATATCGTTATCGTCAAATTCAAAGGAGGATGTTTCTAACATTTTATAAATTTCCTAAAAAAATGTGCAGATTTTTTAATTTTATCAGATTAACTGTTCATAGAGAGAAGTTTTTTCGGTAGAACAGATTATCAGCGGAACGAGCATCTCTTCTTCGGTTATGCCGCCGGTGAAAGCCTTTGCGGAGCGTTGCCTTGTGCCGTAGCGGAAGGTCTTTTTACCTGTCGCGGCGGCAATAAAATCGCCGATAAAATCATCTGTTTTAAAGTGAGGACGATACGCGCCGAAAAGTCTTACTGCTTCCGATTTGGGGTAGAGAAGAAAATCTTTCCCGAAGGCTTCGGTGAACTGATAGGTAAAATTTTCGGTCCTGTCCGGCTTTATAAAGAAGCTTGAAGCACGCGGCTCAAGGATAGGGTTCATGTAAAAACAGTCGCAAAGCGCGGGGTAGTCGGCAAGGTTAACCGTGTCGGAGTCAATATATCCGCTTGTTGAAGTAATAATAAAGAGCGTATCTTTTGTGTTTTTACAGAGATTTTGAAGATGGTAGTTAATTCCCGAAAGTTCGCGGTAGAGTTCTTCCGAAGCCGTACCCCCGGCACGTATGGTATTCGCCGTGCCTGTCCAGTATACGAAAGAGAAGGTATCGGAAACAGTCCTTGTAATATCTGAAAGCTTGCGGCATATATCTTCAAAGCTTTTGCATAGAATTTGTGTTGTGGAGGTATGGAGAATATCGTCCGAAAGTACGAAAGTGTCCGTCCGGTGTGCGGGGCGATTCTTCCCGGAGGAACTGAAATCAACAAAAATATCTTCAAAGGCAAGTGCAGTTTCCGCGCCGATATTAACGGGAATTTCTGTTTTCCACATTTTTTTCGTAAACATATCGTATGTCAAACCATACTCTTTGAAAAAAAGAAGCCGCCCGAGGTTGCCGTGTTCATTCGGAGCAATTCCGGAGAGTATCGAACACAGTGCCGGAACTCCTCCCGAAGGAAAAACAGAGGTTATGTCGGAAACTTTATTTACTTTCAAAAAATCGCCGTTTTTAACATTTTTCCGCAGAATATCCGAACCCATTCCGTCGATAAAAATAACAACGGTATTCGAGTAATTCTTATCAAGCGCTTTGTCAAGCAGTTCAATTGTCGGGTAAAGGTAGGCAAAACGGTAAAACCTCCTGATTGAGGAGATTACATTAATTATGCTGTTGCCGTAGTTCGGAGAACAGAGCATAAAGAATACCGAATACAGAATACAGAATCAGAGTACAGAGTATTCGCCTTTCATTTTAATGATGAGAGAGATTTCAGTGCGCTTTTTATCATATCCTGCGCCGACAAATCGGAGGATAAACCAGCTACGGCGTGAACAGCTTCTGTCTGTGAGAAGCCGAGTACACAAAGTGCCGCAACCGCTTCGCCTGCATTTGAATTTTTAGAGTTATTCCCTGTCTTCGGTATAACTATGTCGGAGAGATTGCCGAGGTCACCCGCCTGTTTTTTAAGCTTGTCCTTAAGCTCTAAAATTATCCTTGAAGCGGTTTTCGCACCAACGCCTTTTATGCCGCGGAATGAGGCGGTATCTTCCGCCGCGACGGAGAGGGCGAATGTTTGAGGAGAAAGCGATGAAAGCACCGCGAGCGCTCCCTTCGGTCCTACTCCCGAGACAGAAATAAGCATCTCGAAACAGCTTTTTTCCTGTTCGTCGCAAAAGCCGAAAAGTTCAACCGCATTGTCGGTTACGTGCATATGCGTAAGGAGCATCTGCTCCGCACCGACTGCTTCACAAGCAGCAAGGGTATTCAGACTGCAGCGGCAGGAGTACCCGACACCGTTACATTCAATTACAACGCTGTCGATTGCTTTTTTTATAATCTTTCCGTTAAGCGAATATATCATAATATTTACCCGTAATTTTTTGAACTGTGTCCGTGACAGATTGCGATTGCAAGCGCGTCCGCCGCATCGTCGGGTTTCGGAACTTCTTTCAAGCCTAAGATAGATTTCGTCATCTGCATAACCTGATTTTTTTCAGCGCGCCCGTAACCTACAACCGACTGTTTAACCTGAAGCGGAGTATATTCAAAAACAGGAATATTAAGGTTAACCGCAGAAAGCATTATTACTCCTCGCGCTTGGGCAACGTCAATCCCGGTCTTTTGGTTCGTGTTGAAAAAAAGTTTCTCAACCGCCATAGTATCAGGCTCATAAAGCTTTAATATGCGGTTCATGTCGTCAAAAATTGCCTTAAGACGAAGGTTAAAAGGAGTATCGGAATCTGTCGTAATCGCGCCGAAGGTTTCCGGCTTAAATTTATATCCGTCAAATGTCAAAACGCCGAATCCGACTATCGCGTAGCCCGGGTCGATACCGAGAATCTTCATTGTTTATTGCCCCGTACAAATTTACGTGTATAAGCGCCCTAAAAAATGTCAATAATCAATCATATATAAATACATTGTATCACGAAATAAAAATTTTTGCAAGCCTTTCACCGATTTTTAATTTTTGTCCATATTTTGACTATACGCAGTCCATATTTAACGGCTATAATTATAAACTATACACCTTATTACTTTTACGGAGGAAGAGAGCATTGGAATACAGCGTCGGCGATTACGTAGTTTACGGTGTAAACGGCGTATGTAAATTCGATCGTATCGAAAGTAAAAATTTCTCCGGTAAAGAAGAACGTTACTGTATTCTTCTTCCCATAGACTCAAAAAGTTCGACTTATTATGTTGAAGAAGAAAAACTTTCCGAGCGTGTCCGCAAAGTCATGAGCGCTTCTGAAATATTGGCGCTGATTGACTCTATGCCTGATATCCCCGACGAATGGGACGATGATAATAACCAGCGCAAATCCGACTACCGCGAGGTCTTACAAAGCGGCGATTTCCGCCGGCTTATAGGCTTAACGCGCGCTCTTTACGGTTTCCGCGAAAAACAGCGCGAGCATAATAAAAAGCTCCCTGTCGCGGACGACAAGAGCATGAAAGCCGCAGAAAATATTCTCTATTCAGAGTTTGCCTTTGTCTTAGGAATCCCCTACGAATCGGTTGAGAGCTTTATAACAGACCGCCTTGAAGGCGCAAGCGGTGCAGAAGCAAGCGGCACGGGAGCAGACGAAGCCGTAAGCATAAGTGGATCAACTGCCGAAGTTTCAGAAGAAATTACGAAAACAGCTGCTGTCGAAACCACCGTTTCTAATTCATAAAAAGATTGACTGTTAAAGCACTGAAAATAAATGCTGTAATATCGGATGTAAGGCACGCGGCAATCGTGTGCCTTGTTTTTGTAACCTTTGTCGCGCCATAATACACGGCGACAGTGTAGAATGTGGTCTCCGAAGCCCCCATCATAACAGAAGCTACCCTTCCGGCGAAACTGTCCGGAGAAACTTCCGAGAGTATCGTCTCATATGTCGCAAGAGCTCCGCTTCCCGAAATAGGGCGTATTAAAGCAAGCGGAAGTGCTTCCGGCGGAAAACCTAAAAAGACAGCCGCCGGTGCAATCACTCCGGTGATAGCATCAAGCGCTCCGGAAGCCTTAAACATTCCGATCGCTGTCATAAGAGCAATCAGCGCCGGGAGAATTCCTATTCCTACCCGAAGCGACTCCCCCGCGCCGTCGATAAATTCGTTAAAAATGTCAACTTTTTTAACAAATCCGGCAAGAATTATGAGTGCTAACAAAACGGGGATTATGTAACTTGTGTAGTTCATCGGTTACCCTTTCTGTTCCCTGCCGCGTTGAAGATTAAAGCGACAGCAAGCCCTGCTGCAAGCGCAATTACGCTCGTAACAACTACCGCCGGAAAAATATCAAACGGCGAAAGCGAACCGTGTTTTAAGCGAAGCGTTGCAGCTGTCTGAGGAATAAGCGTAATTGATGCGGTATTCAGTACTATAAATACTATCATATGCCTTGAAGCTATTGTTTCGTCAAGGCTTGCCTTTTTTCCTTCAATCTCAAGTTCATGCATTGCATTAAGCCCGATAGGAGTAGCCGCATTCCCGAGCCCCAAAACATTCGCAGCAACATTCATACATATAAGCCCGTAAGCCTTACATTTCGGATCAAGTCCCGGAAATAAAATCACAAAAAGCGGGCGGAAAACCGCCGCAAGCTTCGCGGTAAGCCCCGCCTTTTCGGCAATCCGCATAAACCCTCCCCACATACACATTCCGCCGATAAGATAAAGGAAAAGTTCTACCGCTTCCACGCAGGAATTCAGAGCAGACTCGGTAAGCCCCGGAGTATTCCCGGTAAAAATCCCGAAAACCACCGACAGCAAAAGCATTAGCCCGAAAACCCATTTCATCATAAAGACACCATCTCAAATAATATCGGTTTTAGTAGTTAATTATGTAAAAACAAGTCGAATTGTCAACCCAACTTAATATATTGTTTACACATATTTAACATAAAACATTCGACAACATTTCCCATAATATGATATAATTGCTCTAAGATAAAAACTCAAGTCAGCAATCTCACCGCAGCATAAAAAGAATAAACACAGAAAAAAGCGATTTTTTTGCGATTTTGAGAGAACCCGTGAGCGCGGCAAAGCTATGCTAACCGCGGCGGGAGGTTAAAAGAAAAGAGTTGTGGTAAAAAATGAAAGCTACTGGAATCACCCGTAAAATTGATGAACTCGGAAGAATTGTTCTTCCCATGGAACTCCGCAAAAATATGAACATTGTTGAAAAAGACCCCCTCGAAATCTTCGTTGAAGGCGATAACATAATCCTCCGTAAATACAAGTCCTCCTGCATCATCTGCGGAAACGATGAAAACTGCGTTGACTTCAAAGGCAAATGCATCTGTGCTGACTGTATCTCCGACCTCAAGAACTAAGCCCCTCCCAGTTGTGCAGATTGGGTGAGCCGCTCTGTTAGGTGAACCGCTCCGTTATGTACTTGTGTAGGCTATACATAATTTACAAACTTCTCCGAGCCGCGGACTGACAAGCCCCCGTTCGGACCTTCAAAATATAGACACATAGATTATAGAGCGGACAATCTACGGTTGTCCGCTTTTTGTTATTTAAATTCTATGTTTCACAGTGTTTTCATATGTATTGAATGTCTCATAACGCCTTTCAAGGCGTTATTTTTGTTTGTGCCAAAATATGACATAAACCCCTGCATAATATATGGTAAAATATGTTATATGCTAAGAAATTAAAAATTTCGGGGGTAAATATAAAATGTCGGGACGTAAAATATTCATGCTGTCAGCTGCTCTTATCTTAATGGCGGTTTTCGTTTTCCTGCCTACTGCTGCAAACGACATCGGTAATTACTACATATACACAGAAAACGAATACGAAAATGAAAACGCCGAATTCGCGTACGCAGTTGAAAATGCTTATGAAAATGCAAACACGGAAACCGCGTATGCAGATTCATATCAACCTGCTGTAACTAACACGGAAAACGCGTACAAAATCGAAAACGTTGAAAATGCAAATAACACGGAAAACGCGTACGAAAACATAAACACTGAAAGCGTGTATAACACGGAAACAGTGTACGAAAATTCAGACACTGAAAGCGCGTATAACGCGGAAAACGTGTACGAAAAAGCAACGGAAATTCCGCCTGAACCTATAGTTATAACCATATCTGCGGCAGGGGATTTTACACTCGGCGGTGATGTGCAAAGTCAGGGTGAAGAACGTTTCGCGGCAGCTTACGCTTCACATACTCCCGACTGGTTTCTTGAAAATGTCGCCGATATTTTCGAGAATGATGACATAACGGTTGTTAACCTTGAAGGAACGCTTACAACTGCCGACACGCGCCGCGCTAACCGAAGTTTTCTCTTTCGCGGACAGCCTTCCTACACAGAAATTCTTACCGAAGGCGGCGTTGATGTTGTAAATATAGCTAACAATCACCACAACGATTTCTTATCGCAGGGCAAATCAGATACAATCTCCGCAGTAAAAAACGCCGATATAGGATATTTTGGCTACGATGACGAATATTACATAGAAAAACATGGCGTAACCTTCGGTTTCTTAGGCTTCACAGAATGGGATTATACCGCCGCTGAAATTACCGAACGGATAACAGCGGCAAAACTAAAATATGATGTTGTAATAGTCAGCTTCCACTGGGGCATTGAACGGCAGTATACCCCTACAAAAACGCAGACTGTCCTCGGACACGCTGCAGTTGATGCCGGTGCAGACCTCGTTATTGGTTCACACACACACGTTTTAGGAGAAGTCGAAAATTATAACGGCGTTAATATAGTATATAGTTTAGGAAATTTTTGTTATGGCGGTCACGGAAATCCTTCCGATAAAAATACAATGATCTTCCAACAAGACTTTATTATTGACGAAAAAGGTACTGCAAAAATATCCGAATCACGGATAATTCCTTGTACAATCAGTTCCCTTTCGTGGACAAATGATTTTAAACCTACTCCTAAGCCCGAAAATTCCTTATAGAGATGCTTATTTTGACGTTACAGTTAAATTTTCGTTAAATAAATTATGAATACTTGACAAACTCGCGCAAATAATGTACAATGAAACGAGTAGTGTTATTCTTTTCTGCTGACGGGATTAACACTGCCATTTCAACAAAAACAGGTGGGTATAATGGATAGAATCGGAGTCTTAACAAGCGGCGGCGACGCACCCGGCATGAATGCCTGCATACGTGCCGTAACGAGAGCCGCTATTTCAAAAGGTTATGAGGTTGTCGGCTTCTTAAAAGGATATAACGGACTTCTGCACAACAAGTATATGTCGCTTTCTGCGCGGGATGTTTCGGATATAATCCACTGCGGCGGAACAATCCTCGGGACAGCGCGCTGTCTTGAATTTAAAGAATGGGAAAATGTTGTAAGAGGTAAGGAGAATTGCGATGAGCTCTTCCTTAAGGGGCTTGTTGTAATCGGCGGCGACGGCTCTTTCCGCGGCGCACTTGACCTTACAAACGCAGGTCTGCCCTGTATCGGCGTACCCGGTACAATTGATAACGACATCGCCTGCACCGACTATACAATCGGCTACGACACAGCAATGAACACTGCAATGGAAATGGCTGACAAGCTTCGCGACACAATTCAGTCTCACGATCGCTGTTCTGTTGTAGAAGTAATGGGCAACAAAGCCGGATGGATCGCTCTGAATGTCGGTACAGCAGTAGGCGCAATGGCAATAATCACCATGGAGCGTGCATTCAATCTTGACGAAATTGTCGGCAAGATGAAGGCTATGCAGGCGACAGGCAAGCACCATTTTATGATAGTAGTTTCGGAAGGCGTATGCAAAATGCACGGAATAACTGCCGATGAAATTGCAGCGAAACTTGCCGAAACAACAGGTGTAGAAGCACGCGCAACAAATTTAGGGCACGTTCAGCGCGGCGGCAATCCAACGCTTCGCGACAGAGTTTCGGCTACACAAATGGGCTATCATGCCGTAAACCTTCTTGACGACGGTATAAGCAGGCGTGTTGTAGGCGAACGCGGCGGTTTTGTAATCGACTACGACATTGAAGAAGCACTGAAAATGACGAAACCTTTCGACATGAATCTCTACCACATCGCCGACGAAATCAGCCTATAACAGAGGACAGAGTACAGATGAGAGAAGACAGAGTACAGAACACAGAGTAGGAAAATGAGCGTATAGGGATGTTTATCCCTGTGTAGTGCGGAGCGGACGGGAAGTTGCCGCTCCGACGAAAACGGCTTTTTTATTCTTAGCCGTGCGATTCATTTTCCGCATTCCGCTGAAAATGTTCATAACGCCAAACGTTATGGCAGTTTTAGCCATTATAAACGGAGGCGTTATTATGGCAGAACAATCTACAAAAACAGCATTTAGCTTGAAAAAATACTTTAAGTTTAAATTCAACAGCCAAAATTTAGTCACACTCGGTATGCTCCTTGCAACATTTATCGTTCTCGATTACCTGACGATAAAGGTCGGCGAAAGCTTTAAGTTTAACCTATCATTCGTTGCTGTCGCTATCTCCGGCGCACTTTACGGACCGCTCCCCACCGCACTTTTATGCATAGGCGGCGACCTTTTCGGTTGTATGTTAACAGGGGGCGCGCCGATTTGGCAGCTTACCGTTACTGCCGCTCTGACAGGGCTTTTGTACGGATTCCTGCTTTTTGAGCGCACCGGTAAAAACTTAGCGATTTTCGCAGTAATTGCCAGAGTGGCAGACAGCATAATTATGACAATAATGCTAAATACAGGTATATTAATTTGGGTAGGTTTCCTTTCCCCGACATTTGCTGCGTTCCTGTCACGCCTAATTAAAGCACTGATTGAAATGCCGATTTACAGTGCTCTCCTTGCGTTAATTCTCCCCCAAATTGTTGTACTCCATCATAAAATATACAATATAAGCCCTAAATAACTTACATATTATAACAGTTATTCTGTAATTTTATGTATATAAATTACGCCATAAACCGGAGGATTTACATGAAATATGGTTATTTTGATGATAAAAGCAGAGAATATGTCATAGAAAACCCCAAAACCCCCTATCCTTGGATAAATTATCTCGGAACACAGGCGTTTTTTTCGCTTATTTCTAATACAGCAGGCGGTTACAGCTTCTATAAAGATGCCCGCCTTGCAAGAATTACCCGCTATCGTTACAACAATGTTCCTACAGATGTCGGCGGAAGATATTTTTACATCAAAGACGGCGAAACGCTGTGGAATCCCGGCTGGTCGCCCGTAAAAACTTCACTCGACAGCTACGTTTGCCGCCACGGCATGGGTTATACAGTAATTGACGGCAAGAAAAATGACCTTCGCGCTAAAGTTACCTTCTTTGTTCCGGAGGATTTCACCGGCGAAATTCAGCTAATGAAACTCACCAACGAAGGCTCTGCACCAAAAACGTTTAAACTGTGGTCATTTTTAGAGTGGTGTCTTTGGGATGCTCAAGACGACTCCACAAACTTCCAGAGGAACTTCAATACAGGCGAGGTTGAGCTTGAATTTACCGAAAAATCGTCGGTAATTTATCACAAAACCGAATACAAAGAGCGCCGCAACCACTTCGCTTTCTACTCCGTAAACGATAAAGCCGACGGCTTCGACACCGACCGCGAAACGTTTATGGGGCTTTATAACGGCTTCCACAACCCTCAGACGGTTATGGACGGGAAGCCCCGTAATTCCGTTGCGGACGGCTGGTCGCCTGTTGCTTCGCATTATAAAGAGATTACGCTTGCTCCCGGGGAGTCAAAATCTCTCGTATTCATCCTCGGCTACGTTGAGAATCCCAAGGCGGAAAAGTGGAACGCCGACGGTTCTATGAATAAATCCCGCGCATATGAGATGCTTGCGAAGTACGACACCGCCGAAAAAGCGGAAGCTGCACTCGTAAAGCTTGCCGAAACGTGGGACAAGCTGCTCTCAAAATATACCATAAAGTCGAAGGACGAAAACCTTAACCGCATGGTTAATATATGGAACCAATATCAATGTATGGTGACATTTAACCTCTCTCGCTCCGCTTCATATTTTGAGTCGGGAATCGGGCGCGGTATGGGCTTTAGAGACTCTAACCAAGACCTTTTAGGCTTCGTTCACCAAATCCCCGAGCGCGCAAGAGAGCGTATTCTTGACATTGCCGCTACTCAGCTTGAAGACGGCGGAAACTACCACCAATATCAACCGCTCACGAAAAAGGGTAACAACGAAGCCGGAACAAATTTTAATGACGACCCGCTTTGGATGATTCTGTCAACTGCCGCTTATATAAAAGAGACAGGCGACCTCGGCATTTTAGACGAAAATGTACCGTACAAAAATGATGAAGCGCTTGCGAAACCTCTTCTTGACCACTTAAAACGGAGTTTTTACCACGTCGTTGAGAATGTAGGACCGCACGGTCTGCCGCTTATCGGGCGCGCTGACTGGAACGACTGTCTTAACCTCAACTGTTTCTCCGATACTCCCGGACAAAGCTTCCAAATTACTACTTCAAAAGACGGTAAGGTAGCCGAATCCGTTATGATTGCCGGTATGTTCACCTCAATCGGTCCCGAATACGTCAAGCTTTGCCGCCTAAAAGGGCTTAACGCAGATGCCGACAAGGCGCAAGCAGAAATCGACAAGATGCGCGAAATTATCATGAAGTACGGCTACGACGGCGAATGGTTCTTGCGCGCTTACGACGACAACGGTAAAAAAGTCGGCAGCAACGAGAACGCCGAAGGCAAAATTTTCATCGAACCGCAGGGTTGGTGCGTAATGTCAGGTCTCGGCAAAGAAACCGGCGACGACATTAAAACCCTCGATTCCGTTAAAAAATATCTCGATACAAAGTACGGACTTGTACTCAACAACCCTGCTTTTACCAAATACTATATTGAATACGGCGAAATCTCAACCTATCCGGCAGGCTACAAAGAAAACGCAGGAATATTCTGTCACAACAACGCATGGATTGTCTGCGCAGAAGCAGTAGCCG
This sequence comes from Ruminococcus sp., assembly GCA_031262625.1. GTDB lineage: Bacteria > Bacillota > Clostridia > Oscillospirales > Ruminococcaceae > JAISGY01. The sequence goes on from JAISHJ010000003.1 coordinate 13,302, forward strand.
GGCGCGGCGACATGGCTTACGAATACTACTCGAAGATTGCTCCAGCCTACCTCGAAGACATCTCCGACATTCACCGCACCGAACCCTACGTCTACGCTCAAATGGTTGCCGGAAAAGACGCAAAACGTCACGGTGAAGCCAAAAACTCTTGGCTCACAGGCACAGCCGCGTGGAATTTCGTCGCCATCTCCCAATATATCCTCGGCATAATCCCCGACTACGAAGGCTTGAAAATCGACCCCGCCATCCCCAAAGACTGGGACGGCTACAGCATATCAAGAACCTTCCGTAACGCCGTCTACAACATCAAAATCGAAAACCCTTCCCACGTAACCAAAGGCATAAAATCAATAACAGTAGACGGTAACCCAATCAAAGGCAACGTAATCCCGCCGCAGTCAGGCACTCACGAAGTCGTTGTAACCATGGGCTAATGTGGTACGCTGGGGGGAGAGGAGCGGTGACCCGCCCCTCTCCCCCCCAGCCCCCCCCTCTCCCGGACTTTAAAACTTTTTCTTGGTTCATTCTTTAATAAAATGTTAATCCGTTAACAAATACCATTCCATGGTATATATTGTTAGCGGATTTTCTTTTTATAATTGTATCGCTTTTTAAAAGCTTAACCTGTATAATAAAATCCGCCTACAAAAGCTATTCCATAGAATGGCTTTTGTAAACGGATATGCAGTTTATTAAAGAATAAAACAAGAAAAATGTTTAAAGTCCGGGAGGGGTGGGGGTTTGGGGGAGGGGAGGGGAGTGTG
>JAISHJ010000020.1 GCA_031262625.1 Ruminococcus sp.
TCGGTCGTTTCTGACTTCTCATGCGTTGCGGCAATTTCTTCTCTCTCACGCGGTGCGGTCGTTTCGGCTTCAAAAAGCAGTGCAGAATTTTCGGTCATGGTTTTAAGCCTTTCGTCAAATTTCGCCGTGAAGTTCTAAGCATAATTTTATAAGCTTATCAATAAGTTCAGATGCCGGCAGTCCAGAGTCATCCATGAGTTTCGGGTACATACTTATACTCGTAAATCCGGGAAGCGTGTTTATTTCGTTCAAATAAACACCATTTTCGGATGAGAAAAAGTCAATACGCGATAAACCTTTACAGCCTGCCGCTCTGTAAGCTTTTACAGCAGTCTCTTTGATTTCGCGTGATACACTGTTTTCGCGTATATCTTCGGGGATAACTCCGCTCGAAGCGGCGTTAACATACTTCGCGTCATAGTCGTACATTTCGTTTGCGGAGAGAATCTCCCCTACAGAAGTGGTGAAGGTATCCGCAGGACTGTTACCCATTACCGCAACTTCAAGCTCACGTCCGACTATGTATTCCTCCACGAGAGCCTTGTCGTCGTGTGAAAACGCCGTTTTTATCGCCGACTTAAGTTCGTCAATGCCGGAAGCCTTGTTCACCCCTACAGAAGAACCGCTGCAAGCGGGCTTAACGCATACAGGAAAGCCTAAACTTGCCTCAACGTCTTCACAGAAGCTATCAAGTTTTTCCATTTCATCTCGTCGGAGTACTCTCCATTTTGCCATTTTTATCCTCTCGCGTTCTAATACGAGGTGGGCTAAACACTTGTCCATACAGATCGCAGAAGCAAGCGCACCGCTCCCTACATAAGGGATTCCCGACATATCAAGTACGCCTTGAAGCACGCCGTCTTCGCAGTTTTTACCGTGAACGGCAGGGAAAACCACGTCGATTTTTTCGATGGAAAATTTCCCGTCATTATATTTAAGTATTCCGCGATACATCGGATCGGGTAGTATAACTGCGGGAGTACAGTCTGAATCAGTCTCCCAGTTACCGTTTTCGATTTCGGAAACGTCCCCCGGGAAGAAAAGCCATCTGCCTTTTTTCGTTATCCCGATGGGAATTATGTTATATTTATCCTTAGGAATGGAGCGGATTATATTCGCCGACGAGCGAAGCGATATTTCGTGCTCATTTGATACACCGCCGAAAAGTACCGCAACATTCAGCTTTGACATAAGATTCTATCTCCTTCAATTAATACACACAATATAATTATACTACATCTCTTTGAATAAATCAAGAGGTAAGCGTATAAAATTTCATTAAATCGCGGTAATTTTTGCCCTGCTTAATTTTATTAAAGAAACTTCGTGAATATACAAAAAGGGCTTGACATTCCGCCAAACCCTGATATCCTATTTATGCGTATTTCTGTTGCAGGAATTGCTCCTCTGTCTGCTGTTATTTTTCGGTGCAGGTTTGCCTTCCGGCTTACATTCGGGAGCTTTCGGCACAGCTTTGTATTTGTTACATTCCGCCATTATATCATTTTTTGACGAATGGGTGTACGAATGTGAACAGTTATACTCTATATTATTCTGTTTCTCCCATTCTTTAACATACATCGACGGCAGGAACGGACTTTGCGAAGGAGCACAGGGATGTTTCGGGCGATTGCTGTGACAGGGAGAAGGGCATGGAAGCGGTTTGCCCGGATGAGACTGCTCACCGCTGTAAGTATTAACTCTGCCGAATATAAAATTCATACCGAATCGACAATCGGAAGCCGTACCGCAGATAGTAATCCACCGCTGCTGCATACGAGGTGAGGCGTAGGCATCGCCCTTAACCTCGATTTTATACTCGCCGTCCGGGAGCATAAATTCTTTTCCGGCGCCGCAGACAACTGCTCCCGCAACATTTTCTCCGCAGGCATTATACACAGTAATGGTGTATCTTGAAGGAAGCCCGTTGTCGGTGTATATTTCTATATTCAAAATGTTGTTTTTACTACATTCGTTCATCAAAACTCCTCCTTAAATTTACTAATTTATCTTATGTATTTTTCGCTTTTTTGTTACATATAAAATATTTTAGTGCATTTTCAGATGATTATTATACTATTACAATTTAACAACAAATCAAAACAATTGCGTGAATTTTATTGACATTCATTCGGTTACTTGATAAAATAATCATTGTACGAAAGTTTATCGTGAGGAGGTGTTATAATTTGGATATAGGTAGATTCAACCTCTGCTATGGTTGTATGTCTAAACGTGAGGACGATAAAACCGAATGTCCGAATTGCGGATTTATTTATGATTCGCCATACCTTCCTTCTTACCTCGCTCCGGGGACTATCCTCTCTGACCGCTACATGGTCGGGAAACTAAAGTCCTATAACGGCGAAAGTGCAAAATATATCGCCTTCGATACAATTACCGAAGACACTGTTTTAATCAGCGAATATATGCCGGACGCGATCTGCTCCCGCGTTAAGAGCGGTCCGATTATAATTGTCGATAAAAACTATGTCGCACAGTATAAAACACTTCTTTCGGAGTACGTTTCTCTCGGAAAAAGCCTTTCAAAGATGCGTACGCTTAATCATGTCGCCGCTGTAATTGATATGTTCGGGGATAACAATACCGGGTACGCGGTTTTCGAGTATCAAAAGGCGAAAACCTTAACCGAATACTTAAAAGAAAATGCCGGCGAAATTTCTTGGGAAGAGACTAAAAAGCTTATCCCGCCGCTTTTAACAACAGTTTCGCTCATCCATAACGCGGGGATTATTCACCGCGGAATTTCTCCCGGAACTGTTCTTATAAATGATAAAAATGAACTTATTTTAACAGGATTCGCCATTTCAGAAGTTCGCACTGCAAATACGATTTTAGCAAGCGAAATTTTCTCGGGCTATGCCGC
>JAISHJ010000110.1 GCA_031262625.1 Ruminococcus sp.
AGCTTTGTTAATATTTATGCTGTGGAATTTATCTAAATTGCACATTATTTATACTTAAAATTTGTAAATAGCAACAATAATTTATTTGTTCACAAAATAGTAATGAAATAGTATTGAAACTGTGATACTATATAAAAAGAATAAAATTGTGCTTTCTATATATAAATATAACCGGAGGCAAATCTTGAAAAAGATGAAAAGAGTTATCCGTTCGAGTACATCGGCTCTGCTTATCGCCTGTCTGCTCCTCTTCTTGGCGTTTACGGCTTTTGCTTACGGGCTTTCGGTACTCTCCGCCGAAACCAATATCCGTATGCGCACAAATGATGTGGGGGCGCTCGCTGTCGGCATTGTCTCCGACTACCTTTCGGAGAAGGAAGCTTCTGTCGCGAGAATGTCGGACCGCTCCGACGCCGCCGACTTTATCCTTGCCCTTCGCCGCACCGCCGCTAATGTTATGAACACCGGAACTTACGTTGATTTCCAACGTCTTATGAGTGCCGCCGGGAATTTCGATTCCGACGTAAAGAGCGCGTGGGCGCTTGATGCCGGAACGGGAAACCTCGTTAACGGAAAGGGACAATATATCGCTCCATCCGTTTATGATGCGCGCTCTGCGGATTGGTTCGCTTCCGCAAGGGACAGCTCGGCGGGATACGCCGTTACCGAAATCTATGAGAGTATTTTTGAAGGCTCGGGCGAGGTTTTCTCGGTAATTAAGCCTGTTGTACAAAACGGTAATGTGGTTGGCTATTTCGGCATTGAAATAAGCAGTTCCAAAATTTCATACATGATGGATACTTATGTATCTTCCGAAGGCAGCTTCCCGCTTATTATCTCCGACGACCACTCCGTGATATATTACCCGGCGAGAAATTCTGCCTTTTTGTCCCGCTACTCCCTCGATAATCCTCCCATTTCGGACTTTATCGCCCACACAACCGGGCTTTCACAGCTTTCAAACAGTTTCGTAGACTCTGACGGCGAAACTATTTATTACTACTTTGACTCCTACTCGATACCGAACTGGTCGGTTTTAGTTGTTTACGACATTACTACTGTCGGCGGCAACACCCTTGCTATGTTCGGGCTTGAAGCAACGGTGCTTCTCCTCATGATCGCGCTGTTCTTCATTATCGTTAACAGTATTCTCCGCGACAAACTCTCGCTCATTACTCCCATAGCAAGATCTCTTAACGATTTTGCTAACGGAAACTATAAAACGCGGATAAATTCCGAAAAAGACGGTGAACTGGGCTACGCTTCAAGAGCGATCGACTCTCTCGGAAAAGAACTTTCGGAGAAGACTGCTTCTCTCGGCAATTTACAGTTTATAGACCCCACAACAGGGCTTTTCAACCGCGTGAAGCTTTACGAATGTATCGAAGAGCACATAGCTACGCGCTCTACGAACCACAGTTCTTTCGCTGTACTCTTTATCGACCTTGACAACTTCAAATGGTTAAACGAAACCTACGGGCACAAATTCGGCGACGATGCGCTTTCGGTCTTTGCGAAGGTGCTTTCCGACGCAGTTACTCCCGAATCACAGGCGTTCCGCTTTTCGGGCGACGAATTCATTATAGTTTACGACTACGATGTAAGAAGCGATATCGACAGCTTCTCCAACAAGATGAGGGCAGCTTTCCACAATCCTTTCAGGGTACAAAACGACAAGATATTCTTCCGTTTCTCCTGCGGAATTGCTCTCTATCCCGAAAACGGCTTGACTGCCGATGATATGCTCCGCCAAGCGGCTTCGGCACTTTCTGCCGCAAAGACTGCGGGTAAAAACTGCTCTGCATTTGTCCCGGAAGATGACGGCGCTGGTCCTAAGAAAGCATACATTGCGCAGGTTCTCTCTCACGCGCTCCACAATCGTGAACTTTATCTTAACTATCAGCCGATAATCTCTATGGAGACGGGCGAAATCTACGGCTTTGAAGCTTTGATAAGGTGGGAGTCTGCCGAATTCGGCAACATTCCTCCTGCCGACTTCATAAAGGTAGCGGAAGAATCGGGCGAGATTGTTCAGATCGGAATGTGGATTTTAGAGAATGCTTGCCGTTTCATTCAGCGTGTAAACCGCGAATACAACCGCGAGATAGTTATTTCTGTAAACGTCTCCCCTGTCCAACTTCGTCAGCATGATTACATTGAGCACATCCGAAACGTCTTGACTATCTCTCACATCAATCCTGCAAACATTCAGCTTGAAATTACCGAAGGCAACCTTGTTGACTTTATCGACAACCGCAACGAAACTCTCGAAGAGGTTATAAACACCGGCATTACTCTCGCTCTCGACGATTTCGGAACCGGTTACAGTTCAATGGCGTATCTGAAAAATCTTCCTGTAAAGTGCTTAAAAATCGACAGCATATTTATGGAAGGTGACGACTCCGAAAAATCGCAGGCGATTACAGCTTCAACAATTGAACTCGTTCACTCTCTCGGGTTAATTATCGTTGCCGAAGGCATTGAATCCCGCGAACAGTTCGATCGCTTAAAAGCCATGCACTGCGACTACATTCAAGGCTACATCGTATCTAAGCCGCTTGCAGAAGACAAGGCGATAGAATTTATCCCTCAATATGAGCAACTCCATAAGGTGGATTAATATCTTGAAAAAAGGGCATACCTTATGGTATGCCCTTTGTTTAGTTATGCAATTATGTGTTAACAATACGCAGTTTGCCTTCACTTTTCTTTTTTTCAATTTCTTGAAATAGCTTTTCTGCACGTTCGCGAAGTTGTTCTGTTGTTAATCCCTTAAGATAATCCGGGGTTGCTCTCGGGCGGTCATCTTCATAACTACTCATTTTAAACCACCTTACCGTATCGGCTATCTTCGCGAATTTCTTGTTCAATCATATTTTTCCTGCCCAACATCAGTATATCTGATAACGAAGCGTTTGTCAAGAGTATTTTCAAAATTGTTATCTGTTAGTCGTGTAAAGCATTAAAATCTCCGCACGGTTTGAGTGTAAATACTCAACCCGTGCGGAGCAGTAAATTAACAGCCGTTAAGCCCGGCACGCTTTATAATTGCCGGAAAGTTTTTGTAACAAAGATTCATGTCAACGGAACCGGAAATTCCGCTTACAGTGCCTTTCCATGAGTATTGATGCATGGCATAGGACTTGCAGTGGGAAGGCTTAATTATGTCATCACCGGAACTGTTAATCCTCGCTACCCACGCGGAAAAACGCTGCGGCACCGTCTCGTTGATGTTTGTCTCGAAGAATGAGTCGAAGGAGTACACTCCGGCAAAGTATCCCCGCTCTTCAAGATATGAGCAGAACGACTTTACCATGTCGGAGCAAACGGCGCGGGATAAATAAAGCTGACATTTGTCTTCAATGTCAAAATAGATGGGATAGTTAAACTTTTTGCCGTCAATTACTTTAAGACAGGCTTTCGCCTCGGTTACCGCCTCGTTCGGGGTGGTCGCGTAGGAGTACCAGTACGCGCCGATGTCAAGCCCCGCTGCTGCTGCGCCTGCGTAATTCTTCTCGAAACGCTTGTCCTTTTGCGAAACATATCGCCCGAAACCTGCGCGGATAATTACGCCTGAAATGTTTTGCTTGTCCGACTTAACTTCGCCGAAATCAATGTTTCCGTTGTGATGGGATACGTCAATAAGCAGTTTTTCCATACGCTATTCCCCCTTTCTAAGCTGTGCAAGCGTATCGGTGATTTTTTTGGGAACAGGAAGCCCTAACATTGCGCAGTTTTCAAGGATAGATACACCCTCGTTGAGTATGTAATAAAGAGTTGCCGCTATCTGAAGCTTGTTGCCGCCGCCCACAACGTAGACGTCTAATATGTGAGCAAGAGCAACGATTAAAAGCATGAGGAATTTTCGTACAAAGCCCTTCGCGCTTATCTGCGAAGAGATTTTTTTTAGTACCGCCGCGACAGCAATCCCCGTCGCGAAATCTATAAATATTACGGTGATAAGAGCAGTCATAAGCCCGTCAAAATCACCGAAGAGGAACGCTCCCAGCGTAAGAAGCAGTGAGAGCAGATATTCCCCCGCATTCGATAAAAATTTCATGAATAGTTATCCTCCGTGTGCAGCGTTAAATTTTGCAAGCGCCTGATTTAGAAGCCCTGTGGAGTACTTAAACCGCGGGGTGGTCGTGCGTGTGCCGTAATCATAAACCATATTCGTAAGGTTTCCCGGACCGATATAAGGCGGAGTCTGTACAGGCGTTCCGCCTACTGACATTGTCTCACCGAAAAAGCTTTGTGTTACGGCGGCATTAGGAGTTTGAATCCTGTATTGCACATAGTTTTTCGCGGGAATACCGAAATTTGAAATGCCGGGAGTATAGCCGTTCGGATAATATGTTCCGGTTAAAGTCAACATCTTTGTGCCGACAGGAACCAGCGCAAAATAATTATATTCGCCCGATACATTTTCCGAAAGCGGAAGTGTATAGAAAAAATTTGACATCGGAACTTCAAAGGTGTATGTGAATGTACCTTTGTTCTCTAAAACCACTTCCGAACCGTCGGTTGTGTCATTCCCTACCCACAAAGTATATTTAACCGTAGCCGTGCAGGGATATTGATACTGCAACGAAAACGCTATAATCAAATCCTCCGCCGCATGGGCGGTCTCATAATAAAGCCCGACCGTATCTGATGCAAACCCGTAAAGCCCGTTTGTAGCAGAATTACGGTTTCGCTTCCCGAAAACCTTCCCGCAATGGTAATCGTCAAGCACAGAAGCTTCCGCTATGCTGCTTCCGCCCTCACCTCCCTCCGGCTCTGCGAGAAAAAGTTCATTAAGCGCACCGATAAGGTCTTTCTTTTCGGTGAGAAGTTCGTCTGCGTTAAGAGAAATTTTCGGCGTCTCCGAAAGGTTGAGAGTTTCCGCTTTAATCTTAGCAGTTTCCGCCTGTAGATTAAGGGCGTGAACAGTATCGGTGTAGATTACCGCCGTCTGCATATTTTCATTATGAAGCTTAATCTGCCCGTCGGGAGTAAGTGTCATGCTGCCGAAACTCTCCCCGGGGGTTATCTTTTCGCGAACCGCGCGCTCAAGTTCCCCGGAGTAGTCCCACTCGTCTTCATCAACCGCGTTGCAGGAAACCTTCGCGTAGATTCCGCTTTTCCGGGGGTAAATTTTAAGATTGTTGGCGAAAATCTCCTCATCGTCAATGACAAGAGTACAAGTAGCACAAGGAATACTGTTTAGTTTAACTGTCCCCGTGAACGGCGAGTATTCGCGCATATTAAGCCGCCCTAAAATCGCAGAAGCAATCTCTTCACTCGCAAGCGGCGAATTTATCTTCACCGTCGCGGGGTAGTAGCCGCTCCCTGCAACAAAAGTTTCCGTGCCGTTTGTAACGGAAATTTTCGTGATTTTTTTTGTGAAGCCGCGCTTTAAAGGTGAAAGCTTTGAAGCCGGAACAGTCTGCACAAATGTAGTTTCAAACGGAATAAATACAAGCCCGCCCTGATATTCACGGAAAGTTCCGCAGAGCGCGGAAGATATTTTTTCAAGCACCGAAAGGCAGTTTTTCCCGAAAAGAAAATCTTTTTTAAGGGTAGGAAGTGCCGTAAAAACATTATCCCCCGCATAGGAAAACTGTAAAAATTCCGCCTGCGAAGCAATCTTTCCGAGTGCATCAATCGTCCCTATTTCGCCGTCGTCGTTAAAGTCGCTGTCGGTAAACGCGGTGGGAATATCGAGCCTGAATAGCTTCGAGCGGCAGGTTAAAGTAACCTTTCGCCCCGATTTTTCGCGCCTTACTATGTAAAATTTCGAGCTGCTCATTAAAATGTTCGGAATGTCTAAGATAATTTCGGCGTTGTCGGGCGCGGAGAAGTTTTCGGTGTAGATATTAACCCTCAGTTCGGAAGTTATTATCCCCTTTAGTCCTGCGCCGGTTACATATTCGCTTATGACAAGCCCGTCAAACTCCGGATAGTTCACTCCGTCAATTTTTACAGCTATGTCAAAGACAGTCGGAAGGATAGAATCCTCCGGACATGAACCGCAAGATGCCGTCCCAATATATGCCTTCGGGATATTCCGAAACCGCAGTAAGTTCAATCTCCGGCCGCGGGAAATCCGAAGTAATCTGCTCACCGCAGAATGTGTAAGTTACAGGCACAGTTTCGGACGACACGGCGTTTCTTATGTCGGCAATTATCGCTTCCTTAATGCCCTTAAGCTTAACTATTATCTCTATCTTATAGCCGGCAACCGCTCTAATGTCGGTGTCGGTATCTTCATATATGTTAATTCTGCGAATAGAGTAGGAATTGTCTTCGATAAGAGGTGAGAGGTTATATCCCCCCGCGATAAGTTCCGCCATGTTTATACCTCCGAATTGTTTTTACTTTTTCTCCTGCGGCGATTTGAGAGTAAGTTCCGAAAATCTGCACTGCATGAGGAGCACTCCGAAAACTCACGCGGCTCTGCCGTTCCCGAGAGTTATCTCGAGGTGATGGAGGATGTCTTCGGCGTAGAGATAGTCTATCTTTTCGATAAGATAAACCGTATCTTCTATCCTCACCGAAAGCCGCTTTCTCCCCCCGCCTGTAAGAGAGAAATTTATATCGTGGGGAGTGCTGTTTTTAGCATCAAAAAAGATAGTAGAAGGTCCGTTGTCTTCAAGGTCAATCCGTACGTTAGAGACTTCTATTTCATCGACTGAAGTACTCCCCCACGCGCCGCTGTCCGTCTCGATTATCAGAGTAAATGAGTGCGGCAAAAACCGCTTCGGTATAGCTGGTGTCATTTGTTATTCATCCTTTCGGCTCCATAATCTAAGAGGAAATGTCAAGCGACAACGGCGGTACTAAGGAGAAGCCCTGTATTATAAAGATAAAGCTTCGCGGCATCACAAAGTATATTTTTTCCGGAAGAAAATTCCTTGTCGGTAGTTACGGAGAATTTCCCGATACGGTAGGAAGCCCCCGCAGTGCTTTCCTTAATGCTGTCTGCCTGAACACAAACCGCTTTCTTTACGTCTTCAAGAAGATAGTAAGGCACATCAAAAAAGTCAAGCTTATTTATATTATTCGAGATAATATCTCCTGCGCGGGAGAGCTTATGATTAAGTTCGTCAGTATCGCCGGAAAATCCGGGGTTCCACTTTGTTATATAATAGTT
>JAISHJ010000084.1 GCA_031262625.1 Ruminococcus sp.
CTGTTTCGCAGAAATGGATTTTTCGATAATTGAAAGGCTCATTGATTCAATTATACGAAATTTATCTTATGAAAGAAATGCCGCACAATATGCATCCCTTATCACTTTGATAATCCGTACTGTTGTATGCTTTATAACAATCTTCGGATTAATGACCGCGACATCAGCATTCGGGCATCTTTTCGGAACGAAAAGAATATGGGGCGAATTCATCTTTGTTGTTGCTGTAATTATCGTGTTTTTCGTGTACGCATATTTTATGCAAAATATGTATATTTCATTTGAGACAGCAGCCTTTTATATAGATACCGCAGTCGAATTTGCCGTTACGGCGGGATTCTTATACTTCACAAACCATATCTTCACAAAAAAACTAAACGTCCTCTAAACAAAAAAGTGCTTAACCTCACGGCTAAGCACTTTTACTTTCAATTATCTTGCAAGCTTAAAATCTTTAATGCTTTCGTCGAGCATATCAGCCTGTTCTGTAAGCTGTACGCTTGCGGCGGCGCTTTCTTCGGCAGTAGCCGTGTTGCGCGAAACCACATCCGAAAATTGCTCAAGAGCGGTGTTAATGTTGACGAGAGCAGTCTTTTGTTCAGACGAACCCTCGGAGATGTTGTGTACCACGTTGGCACTTTCGTTAATTCCGGCAACAATCTCATCAAGCGAAGCCGCAGTCTCTGCCGCAATTGCAGCGCCTTGATTTGACTTTTGAATGGAATTTTCAATAAGCGCACCGGTCTCTTTAGCAGCTTCCGCAGATTTTGAAGCAAGGTTTCTTACCTCGTCCGCAACTACCGAGAAGCCTTTGCCCGCTTCGCCTGCTCTCGCCGCTTCAACAGCCGCATTAAGTGCTAAAATATTCGTCTGGAAAGCGATGTCGTCGATTACTTTAATTACCTTCGATATATCGTGAGAAGCAGACTCAATCTCATTCACAGCCGTCTTAAGGTCGTTCATCTGCGCGTTGCCCTTTTGCGCATTCGTGCGAATTTTTTCGGAAAGAGCGTAAGCACTTTTCGCCATTTCCGCGTTTAGGTTAGCCTGTGAAGCAACATCGTTAAGGCTTGCGTTGAGTTCCTCAACGGTAGCCGCCTGCTCTTGTGAGCCGGAAGCAAGTGCCTCAGCGGCACCGCTTATCTGGTCTGCGCCGTTTTTAACCTGCATTGAAGATGCGCGGATTTTTTCAAAAGTTGTATTAAGGGAATCAATCATTCGATTGATTTCTTTATTCATAATGTCGCCGTCCGAACGTACCTCAACATGAGCCGAATAATCGCCGCCCGACACCGCACTTATAAGCTTAGCCTGTGTTTTAATACTCTCCGCCATATCTACAAATGCGTTGGCAAGCTGTTCAATTTCATTTTTAGTATTACCGTCGGTTTTCTGTATCGTTATTGAGGAAGTATCACCCATGCTGATATGCTTAGCGCCGTCAATAATTTCTTCGAGAGGTTTAATTGTGCGGTTAACGGTAATATACACCGCCAGCGCAACAAGAAGCACAATTGCAACGCCGAATACTATTATTATAATCGTGAGAGCAGTTGTTGAAGAATTGAATTCGGAATTAAGTACCGTTCCGCCCATTACAAGGTTTGTCGGCACATCACCTGTAGCAACCGGCATGAAGTAGAGCATCCGCCCTTCTACTTCCCCATACCATGTAGTACCGTCATCCGCCGCTTGTTCAATTTTATCTCCGACAGCTTCAAGGTACGAAATAGACGTATATGGCTGTAAAACATATTCGGGCGTAGGACTTGTAATAACCGTGCCGCCGGCGGAAAGAAGGAACACATACCCATCTTGAAGTATAGTAGCGTCCGCCATGAGTTCGTCCGCGCTTACAAGCATAATATCAGCACCGATTACGCCGATAACTTTACCGCCTTGAATCATCGGAAGGCAGATTGAATAAACATTCGATTCAACTCCTCCGTATGCGTAGGCGAAAGGCTCTGTTATGTAAGGTTTCCCGGAATTTTTAGCACCCTCGTAAAATTCGGTTGCGGAGTCGCCTATTCCGGCAAGAGGTTCGATAAGAACCGAACCGTCCGAATTGCGCGAAACACAAGGCACAAAACGCGAATTCTCGTCCGTTACCGCATAGTCGCTTGTTAATCCTGCGAGCGGAAGGATTTCCGGTTCAAATGCCGCCCAATACGCACCGGCATCATTATTTGAAGCAAGCGCACTCTCAAGCATTGATAAAATAGATGTAGCCTGTAAATGCTCTGAATCGTCCGACGCAAGTGTCTCGTAAACCTGTTCGCGAAGGAGTTCCACCGTAGCATATGATTTTCCGTTAATAGTCTCAAGTTCGGCTGCATATGCCTCTACCCTGTTGTCAACCAAGTCAGTCACAAGAGAAGTTGTTGTTTTCGATGAAACAATTGAAATAGTTACAACCATTATGAGCATCAAAACAATAATAATAGTTACTACCGAAAACATAATCTTGGTTTTTATACTTGCCCGACTGTTCATTTTTTCCTCCGGATCTGCGGCTACCAAAAACCGCTAAATCTCCACTTTTATTTTGCTTAAATTGTCGTATGAGTACTTAGTACTCTTCGCGGTTTTCTTAATGATAGCCGCCGCAACATCATCGTCGGCAGTATCAAGAAGATTGCGGTTTTCATCGTAGCTTACTTCGACAGTAAAGCTTTGAAGCTTATCCGAATATGAGATATTAAGAATAAACTTAGGTGCAGCGGGTGACACAATATTAACCGATAATTCCTCGGCAACAAGCCGGAGTTTTTGTGCTTTTTCGCCGCTTAACCCTTGACGGAAACAGAAATTGTCGATTCCGTTAAGGAGCGCAGGACGGTCAAAATCGCGGCTGTGAGCCTCAAATTCAAAGCTTCTTATGCGGAAGATAAAGCTTCTCGTACGTTCTTTTTTAGGATGATTAAATATCTCGTCAGGGGTTCCCGATTCATAAATACCGCCTTCGTCCATGAAAAATACGCGGTTTGATACCTCCTCTGCAAATTTCATTTCGTGCGTAACAATAATCATAGTAAGCCCCGAGCGGGAAAGCCCCCGTATAACGGCGGTTACCTCCCCTACCATCGTCGGGTCGAGGGCTGATGTAGGTTCGTCAAAAAGTATAACATCCGGGCTCATTGCAAGACAGCGGGCAATCGCCGCACGCTGTTTCTGTCCGCCGGAAAGTTCGCCCGGAAAATGATAAGCACGCTCCGAAAGTCCAACAGAGCGGAGCAGTTCCATCGCTGTTTCGGTAGCTTCGGCTTTGGTTTTTCCCAAAAGCTTCATAGGACCGACGGTAAGGTTACCCATAACATTCATGTGTGAATAAAGCCCGAAGTCTTGGAAAACCATTCCGATACGTCTGCGGATTTTATCAATATTTTTGCGTGTGATAAGATTACCGTCAAACCAAACCTCTCCGCCTGTAGGAGCGTCAAGCATATTAATTCCGCGAAGGAAAGTGCTTTTCCCGGTGCCGGAAGGTCCGATAACAGAAATTATCTCGCCTTTTTCAATTTCGGCATTAACACCGTTTAGTATGACACTTGAACCATAGCGTTTTTCCATGCCGCGAACAGAAATTAAACTCATAATTTTATTCCGATTAATTAAATTTTATGTGTAACTTTTTTCACAATTGCTTTGAAAATAAGTATGAACACTGTTGTAATTACAAGATAGATTAAAGCCGCGAAGATAAGCGGGAAGTAAGGGTCATAGGTGCGTGAACGGATGATGTCGGAAGCGCGCATAAGGTCGCCGATTGCTACATATCCTACAATAGCTGTTTCCTTAACAAGTGTCACAAAATGTGAAAGATATGGTCCGAGAGCGGTTTTTACCGCTTGCGGAAGAGTAACCGTCATAAATGCGCCTGTCGCTGTAAATCCGGAAGCACGTGCCGCCTTTATTTCAACAGGATTAACCGTGTTTATAGCATCGGTAAGCGTCTCCCCTATTCGTATCGCCATCACAAGCGAAAATGTCGCAATAGCAATATAAACAGAGTTTATATCAACCTTCCCGAATATGATGTAGTAGGAAACCATAAGGAGAGTTACGGTCGGAAGCCCCGAAACAAGTCCGCAGACAAGCCTTGATGCTCTTGCCGCAATTTTATTTTTTCGTGTCAGCAAATAAGCAACGCCGCTCCCAAGCGCTGTACCGATTATCATTGAAACAACGCTTATGAGCATTGTGGTAAGAAGCCCAGAAATAATAAGCTTATAGCGGTTATCGTCAATTAAGTTCCTTTGAACAGAAGTTTTAATCTCTTCAATAAAGCCGACATTTTCGGTTACAGTTTCTGCGGCGGAAGCAGTTCCTTCAAAATCAGAACGCCTTACAAGCATTGTACAGGTGTCGAAATATACAGGCTCGGTGTAACCTACGCTCTTTTTCCGCTCTTCGGTTATAGAAATCCCGGAAGCGCCGAGGTCGGCTTTCCCGCTCGCCACATAGTTAATAATCGAGCCGAAATCCATAGCTGCATATTCAATCTCGCGCTTTGCCCACGCAGCATACCGCTTCGTCAATTCAATGTCATAGCCCTTATACTCACCATCTGCGCCCATATAATCAAAAGGAACATTAGCGCCGGTAATCGCTACGGTGACTTTTCCGCGTGAGGTGTCGGAAAGGTCAATCTCCGGCATCGGGGCATCAAGGTCAGGTAAAGTTTCGCCCGAAAGCCAGCGGTTTTGAATTTCTTCAAGTGTTCCGTCGGCAGTAATCTCCGCTAAAAATGTATTAAATTCGTCGCGAATCTCCGGATTTTCGGTAGGATACCCCATCGGCATACTGAAAATTTCAGACGGTACTTTTACGCCGAGAAGTTCGGGGTAATCTTCTAAAAACACAGCAGCGGCGGAGGTGTCAAACGCTGTAACATCAATTTTACCGATTCTGACCGCCTCAAAACAACCTGTATTATCTGTAAAATAGAGTATATCACTCGCTTCAAAGTCATTTTTAATCATCGGTTCAAAAACACTGCCCATCTTAATGGCGAATGTTTTACCTATATAATTCTGCCAAGCATTTGGGTCATTCGGGTCAGACACTTGTCCGATATTTTCAGACGATGACACCTCGCTTCCGCCGGAAGCGGCGGTCCCGCAGGATGTTAAGAATAAACTTAATATTAAAACAGCAACACAAATCAGCGAAAAAAATTTCTTCATAATAACTCAAATACTTATAAAATAAACTATTCAACCAAAAAACACTTCTGTCGATATAATTATACATTATAAACAGTTATTTTTAATGCACAAATAATGAATGATTAGTAGTTTTTTAATAGACATCTATTGACAATATACAAAAAAGAGAATTACGTAGGCGTAAATCTCTTTTTTATAGATTAATTCATCTGTATGTATGACTTTGAGGAGTAGCCGTGAGTACCGTTATAGTTTACCACATACCAGTCTCCCGCGTCGCCGAGTACTGTAACAGTCGCACCGGCAGGGATTGAACCTACTACTGCGGCGGTAGAAGCCGGGAATTCGCGGATATTAAGTCCGCTTCCGTCAGTAACTACAGTTCCATACCGTACGTTCCCCCCGTTAATAAACGGTATTCCGAAATAATCAGCGAGGGATTTAACGAGAGACTCTGCAATCTGCGGAATATTATTCTTTATCCACTCCGCATCCTCCGGATTGTCGTGATATCCGAGTTCAGCAAGTACCGATACTGCTTTGGTACGGTTAACCTCCGCAAGGCTTGTCGTCTGTTCGGTCTTAACCTTTGAAGGGTCCGGGTATGTACCGTCTTGCATATTATCAACTATAATATCGGCGAGTTTCTTTGAAAACTCCGAGTATGGCGAATAGTAAACATCCACACCCTGCATCCTTCCGGCATAGTTTCCTCCGGCGGCGTTTGAATGAAGCGCCAAATGCACATCATACTGTCCTGCGTTTGAGTCGTCAATTGCGCCTAAAACATTCTTTGCGGGGTCGTTGCGGACATAGTCGATACCGGAAGCCTGAAGAAGCGGTTCCATATAATCGGCGAGTATATTCATATATTGTTCTTCGGTTCCGCCGTTGACATATTTATTCCATTCTTGCGTTGATGGGCTTAAAAAAACTTTCGGCAAAATATAAACACTCCCTTGCATTACTTTTTATCATAATATGGATAATTTTATTTTTAGTTACTCCTGCACAAAAAAAGGCGCGAATTAACATTTTTCGCGCCTAATTAATATTATTTTACTCGTCAAATTCATCGTCGTCATCGCCGTATTCACTGACATATATTATCGGTTCGTGGTTTTGAAGCCATTTATCATAACAGCTGTCGATGAATTCATAGGCTTTACTTAGACCGTCTTTGTCGGCTGAAAACTGCTCACCGGCGATTTTTTCAGAACAGTCGTATGATAAAAGCCCGTACCACACATCAGCGGTTATGTATTTTCCATCGTCGGTTTTTACTATTTCCGTTTTATAGTTAAAGTCGTCTTTTTTTTCATCGCGGCGGTTGCCGCTGTATTTCCCGCCGTTGTCATAATATTCAAAGACAGGAACATCAAAATTATTCCGCGTTTTCATTATACACAATTTTTCCGTTAATTATAGTATATTTTACCTTGAAAGGAACTTCCTCCGCTATGACAAAATCTGCATCATAACCTGCTTTTATATAACCTACCCGGTTATCAATTCCGGCAATTTTCGCCGCTTCTGAGGTTATCGCACTAATGGAATCTCGAAGTCCGTATTCCTCTGCAATTTTCGCTGAAAGATAAAGGTAATGCTCGGGAATTTCCGGGTGGTCGGTACATATTGCGGTGGCAACCCCGGCAGTTTGGAGAATTCCGGCATTCTTTTCGGAAATATCCGCAAGTTCCGGCTTTGCTTTTGATGAAATTATCGGACCGATTACGGCAGAAGCACGCTTTTTTGAAAGAAAATCCGCAATTTTATACCCTTCGGTACAGTGAATAAGCGTGTATTTTAGGTTAAATTCCTCCGCGATACGAACGGCAGTAACAATATCGCAAGCTTTGTGGCAGTGAAAATGCGCCTTAATTTCACCGCGAAGAAGCGGCAGTAACGCTTCGGACTTTATGTCATATTCCGGCAGTTCTTCGTTGTCCGTTTCTGCTTTACTTATGTCGTCGCGATACCTTACCGCTTTTGTAAGCGCCTCGCGTATCAGCGCGGCGATTCCCATTCTGGTAACAGGAGGCGAATTTTTATCGCCGTGAACGGATTTGGGGTTTTCACCCAGAGCAAATTTAATCCCGACAGTTTTTATAAGCATTTCGTCCGCAATTTTACCTTCGGTCTTTACCGCAATAAGGTCGCCGCCGATTACGTTGGCAGAGCCGCTTCCGGTAATTACCGAAGTAATTCCGGCTTTACGCGCATCGAAAAATTCAGGCTCAAACGGGTCAAGAGCATCAATCGTGCGAAGTTGGGGCGTAACCGGATCGGAATTCTCATTAATGTCGTCGCCCTCGATACCAATTCCCGAAGCATAAAGCCCAAGATGTGTGTGGCAGTCTATAAAACCGGGGTAAATTATAAGTCCGCGTGCGTCAATATCGACAGAAAAATCCTGAGGAACAGCAAATTCTCGTAAATTCTTAGCGGAAAGTTCCTTAATTTTGTCAATCTTACCGTCAGCAAGATAAATCAAACCGGAGATAAATTTACCATCCGGCATATATATTTTATCGCCGATAATTACCATTAGAGCGCACCGCACTCGTCATAGTCAGCCCAACGCTCGTTATAGCGTTTTAAGCTAATTAATTTACAGAAAATAAACCCTGCCGACAGCAGAAAAACAAGCAGTGCACAAGCAAGAGGTGCATATTTTTTAAGGTATACCAAAAGGCTGTTATCGTATTTTTTAATTTCTTTCATTATTTTTACTCCCGCGGAAAATTTCATTTGATACTATTATAATAACACAAAAAGCACGAAAAAGCAAGAGGTATTTTTTATTATACGCTTAATAATATCTTAAAATAGATACTAATTTTCCCAAAACTTCACAGGAATCGCTGAGTATCGGTTCCATCTCATCATTTTCAGGTTGCAGACGGTATCTTCCGTTTTCCTTGAAAAAACGCTTAAGTGTCGCATTTCCGTCAAGCATTACTGCGGCAATATCGCCGTTTGCACAGGTAGGAGCCTTCTCAATAACAGCAATGTCACCGTCCATGATGTACGCCTTAATCATACTGTCGCCGCGAACACGCAGTGCAAATAAATTCCCGTAGTATTTTTTGTCTGTGTGGAAGTTTATGTAATCCGTCACGTCTTCAAGGGCAGTAATAGGCTGCCCGGCAGTAATTGTCCCTATAAGAGGAATTCTTGTTGAAGATTTTCCGGTAAGCTTTACGGCACGGTTTTTACCGTCCGATTTTTCAAGCAGACCTTCGTCGACAAGACTGTTTATATACCTTGCGGCAGTAGAAGTAGAGCCGATATTCAGAGCCGAACATATCTCTCTGACAGACGGCGCGTAACCTTCCGTTTCAATTTTTTCCTTTATAAAATCGTAAACTGCCCGCAATTTATCTTTCATATTATACCTCCGAAAAGTTAAGGTTTCCGCAAAATTCTATGCACATTCGCCAAATTTCTACCCGTATTTCCGTTATTTGCGACAAATAACTTCCGCTTTAACGAATATTCGCCGCATTATTATAAATATTTCTTCTTGAGTTTTTCAGTTACTTTTCTTGCTACCTTATTAATATCTCCACAGCCAAGCGTTAATATTAAGTCACCGGGCAAAGCATTTTCTGCAATATAGTCAACAGTAAGCGCGAAATTTTCGTCATGATCTTCATTTTCAAAATATTTTGCTCCCGGGATAAGTCCGGCAAGATCCCGAGTGTGTATGTCGTAAATATTCTCTTCGCGCCCGCCCATAATAGCGGTCAAAAGAACAATATCCGCTTTGCTTAAAACCTTCGCGAAGTCATCAAGCAAAGTTTTCGTCCGGGAAAAGGTAAAGGGCTGATGAACCGCCCAGACACGTTTATAGCCCATCGACAGCGCAGCATCAAGCGTTACGGAAATTTCCGCCGGGTGGTGAGCGTAGTCGTCCGCCACAGTAATACCGCCGGCTTCACCGTATTTTTCAAAGCGCCTTCCTGCACCGCGAAAGTTTGAAAGCCCTTTTGCTATCAATTCGGGAGATATTTCCATAAAATCTGCCGCTGCTGCCGCCGCAACTGCATTAATAATATTATGCCGCCCGGGGACGTGTAACGAAAGCTTACATAAAAGTTTTTTATTCTTAAAAATGTCGAATTCCGTTAATAATGGGTTAATTATTTGTATATTTTCCGGATAAAAATTATATGACGAATTACCGCCAAATGTTAATATATTTTTATCTATATTTTCCATAGTTTTGACGGTATTTTTATCTTCTCCGTTAATTATCAAAACCTTGGAAGTTTTCTCCGCAAAGTTCCTAAATGACTGACACAGGCGGTCGAAAGTACCGAAATAGTCCATATGGTCTTCGTCAATATTAAGAATAACCGCAATATCGGGCGATAATTTAAGGAAATGGTCCTTAAATTCACAGCTTTCAACTACGAAAATATCAGACTTCCCGAAAATCCCCGAACCGCCTATACAGGGGAGTTTGCCGCCTATTACCGCACTTGCGTCAATGCCTCCGTCAATGAGAATTTCTGTAATCATTGAGGTTACGGTGGTCTTCCCGTGAGTCCCGGCAACACATATGGTATTCTCAAAAAATCCCGATAAAATTCCTAAAAGTTCGCTCCGCTCTAAAATCCGCACACCGCTTTCGCTCGCTGCTTTCAGTTCGGGATTGCTGTCTGACACTGCCGCCGTGTAGATAATAAGGTCAGCACCGGCTAGATTTTCCGCACGCTGTCCGATAAAAACTTTTATCCCCATCGCCCTGACAGCTTCAACTGTTTCAGTTTCGTTGTTATCCGACCCTGTAAGGAAAAATCCGGCGTTATGGAGTATCTGCGCAAGAGGATACATTCCCGAGCCGCCGATACCGATAAAATGTATATGTGAAGCATCAATATCACGTACAAAACGTTGATCTAAATCGAACATTTTATTGCCATTTTGTGTATTTATTTCGCGGGAATTCATAAAATGTTTATCCAAAAAACACACCTCATCAATATTGTTGACTAACTAATTTAATAAATCTTTGTTATAATATGTCGAGTAAGCGGTTCAAGCGTTAACCATCAAACAGGCACTAAGTTTGTCACTAAAGAGGCGATTAACGGTATATAAAAATATCCTTGAATATCTTACCGCGTGCGGGGCAAAACAAATATACAGCACGAAATTTCACTATCGGGATTACTCGAAGGAGGACGTCATATTTATGACCATTACAGATATCAAAATCAGGAAAATAATTCCTGACGGAAGACTCAGAGCAGTTATTTCAATCACAATTGATAATATGCTCGCCGTTCATGACATTAAAGTTGTTCAAGGCGAGGAGAGACTTTTCGTAGCAATGCCTTCCCGTAAGGATGAAAGCAACAATTTCAGAGATATTGTTCACCCCATCAGCCCGGAAGCCCGTGCAATCATCGAAGGTACTATCCTCAAAGCTTACGAGGAACATATGGCACAGATTGCCGCTGAATCCGAAGCAAACGAGATGGGTCTCTAAGAAGACAAGACGAAAAAAATGCTTTTCACAACGAAATCCGAATGGGTTTCGTTGTTTATTTTTTGCTCCGCGTTTATTTTTTGCTCCGCTTGGCAGCAATCATCAGTATCCCCGCCGCCGTTTTTGCATCCTTAATTTCATTCGCAAGTACCATTTCAACCGCTTTTTCAAACGGTATTTTCACCATCTCAATATACTCGTCCTCATCAAAATGTGTCTCGCCGAAATGCAAAGATTTTGCATAATATATATGAATCTTTTCTGTAAGATATGCGACTGACGGATAAAGTACACCAAGGTATTCATACTCGTCGGGGACAGCACCGACTTCCTCCGCAAGTTCACGAAGCCCCGCAGAGTAGTGATCCTCCGCCGCCTCAAGCTTCCCGGCAGGGAGTTCCAAAAGTGCTTCCTTAAATGCGTAGCGAAACTGCTTCACCAGAATAATTTCGTCATCATCGGTAAAAGCGGCAACACATACTCCACCGTTATGAAGCACAAGTTCTCTCATAACTTCGCGGTCAAAAAGCTTTGCCTTTTCAACCCTGACCTCAACGATTTTTCCTTTGAATACAAGTTCCGACGAAATCGTCTTCTCTTCTGCAATCATATTATTTCCCAATTTTCACTTTTTTTCGCACAATTTATTTGTACTTTTTATCTCATTATTATCAGTATACCACATTCACAACTAAAAAGCAAGTGTCGACTCAAAAAAATCGAACATATTTTTCAATATAAAAATTTTGTCAAAATTAGTTTGTACTACTTGACATAACGAAAAAACTATGGTACAATGTTCTATGAGATACTCTATCGTTCGGAGGTAATATGGCATATAAACAGGCGTTTATAAAATTTATGCACGAATGTAAAGTTTTGAAATTCGGTGAGTTTACGCTCAAAAGCGGCAGGCTTGCGCCCTATTTCATTAACACCGGCGAGTACTGTACAGGTGCACAGATAAAAAAGCTCGGCGAATTTTACGCTGATTGTATATATCAGAATAATTTGAAGGCGGACACGCTTTTCGGTCCGGCATATAAAGGAATTCCACTTGCCGTTGCCGCCGCTTCTGCGCTTTACGACAAATACAGTATTGATCTTAACTACTGTTTCGACCGCAAAGAAGCAAAGGATCACGGCGAAGGCGGAATTATCGTCGGAAAGAAACTCACTGACGGCGAAAAAGTAATAATTATCGAAGATGTTATTACCGCCGGAACTGCTATAAGACAGACACTTCCGGTGCTTAAAGCCGCCGCTGATGTAAATGTCACAGGCATGATAATATCGGTTGACAGAATGGAAAAAACAGCTTCCGGAAAGTCTGCCGCCGTCGATGTTTACGAAGAATTCGGCTTTACTGTTTATCCTATTGTAACTATCCTTGACATTATAAACGCAATCGAAGAAGAAATTATCCCCGGCAAGGAATATCTTCCGAAAATTAAGGAATACAGAGCACAGTACGGAGTATAAGTTCACTCTGCCAAAACGCTTGGCGGATTCACTCGGAGTGGCGGATTCACTCATGCAAAGCAGGAAGGAATTCCGGCTACATAAGCAGTGCAATATTTGTAAGAAAATCATAACGATTAAAATAATCTGTTTTGAAGGGTTGGTTTTATAAGTGGGAGCAACGTTTGATATAACGGTAATCGGCGCGGAGCTTTTAGAGCTTGTCGTATTCATGGATAACAGTCCGGCGTACATGGCGTTTTCTGAGGAGATTGTAAAAATCCTCTCTGAATTTAACAAAACCGGCATCTTCGGAATGGAGATTGACACCGCCGCTTTAATCGAGTCTTCAAAAGATACCCTCACAAATATGCAGCGCTCTTTCCTTTGTTGGACCTACAACAATAACGATACTGACTCCGATAAAAACTACTATAATTATCTCAAACTTTTCTGTAAATCCCAAGAAAAATATTTCATAGCCGCAAATGACGGTTCGCCGAAGATTACGGTTACGGAAATTCCTGCCGTAAAGAAAAAATACATAAGCTACCTATCCACAAACCCCGAGAGTTTTATCGCACTTAAAGACTTTTTCGCAGGATATATTTACGGTTACTTCTTCAACTATATCTCCGAACAGGTTATAATGCGCGAATATGCGGAGCTTCTTGTATGTCTCGGGATAATGTCGCATAAGATTCCGACTACGGGTACGGCAAGTATGAAGATGCTTCCGCGTATGAGTAAGCTGCTTGAAAACGACCGTTTTAAATATATCTCGGGGGAACTTCCGCTGTCGCTTGTGCTTGATATTATTACCGGGCGGTTTAATCTTTTAGGAATTTCGGACAGAGAAAAACTTAAAATCCGCAGTGAAATACAGAATATCATTAATGTTGACTACGATTATTCCATAAATGACGACCTAATTAAAGACAATATTATCGTTGAGATATTTGATAAACTCGGCAAGCAGTTTGTATCTGCGCCTGATTTTGCCGACAGCTTCTTCCGTACCTGTTTCGGCGGTATAAGAACATTTACCGACGGCGATCATGAAGACTTCGGAAATTTTACTCCGGAAAAAATTACCGAACTTATAAATAACAAATGCACTGAAGATTTTGATTCATCCTATTCCGATGAGACTCGCTTCCATGCTGACTACTCTCTCTCGGGGAGCATTACAGGCTTCCTTTATCCGCTTATTACGAAGTCGGCGGGAATATATCACATTTCCGAAATTTATCTCTATAACCTCTTCCCTGCCCTTCACGACAGCATCTATACCGAAATTGACGAAGCAGACCTTCCGCTGTCATGGTATCAGTTCGCAACGCCGGTTTTCAAGACCGATGTTGTACGCACTCTCGGAGGAATTCCCGATTCGTCCTTCGTTATCCGTAAAGATAAAAAGGAACTTATCGACAGAATTAAGGCTGTCATGGCGGACGATTCCGGCAATGACGGCAAGATGATAGTTTTAGAGCTGCTCCTCCCCGCAGTTTCCGGCAATATGGATTCCGCATCCTATAACCGTTTCGTTATGGAAAACCTTCTTGCGACAAAACTCTTTGAAAAATATGTCCGCTTCCGTGCAGAAAAGGTTATAAAATCCGGACTTTCTTCTATTGACTCGAAAAAAGCATTGCTTGATAAGATTAATTCGCTTGTGTAAAGAATTACTTCTTAATATAATAAGAGTACTGAGGATAATGCTCAGTACTCTTTTTTTCAGCTAACTGCTATAGCTTCAATCTCAACCAAAACATCTTTCGGAATTCTTCTTACTTCCACCGTTGAACGTGCTGGATTATTCGAAAAATATTCGGCGTAAACTTCATTCATCATTGCGAAATTTTCCATGTTCGACAGAAAGACTGTAGTCTTAACTACATTTTCCATGTTGGAGCCGGCAGCTTCCAAAACCGCCTTGAGGTTACAGAGAACCTGTTTTGTCTGCACTTCTATTCCGCCCGAAATAAGTTCTCCCGAAGGGGTAAGAGGAATCTGCCCGGAAGTAAATATCAGTCCTCCTGCTCTAACCGCCTGTGAATACGGACCGATTGCAGCAGGAGCATTTTCGGTATTTATAATATCTCTCATTTTTACCCTCTCTTAATTAGCAAGTATTACCTTATAGCCTTCCTTTTCGAGGTTTTCACAAACCCTTTTACCATGTTCGTTGTCGCTGACTTCGCAGACAATATGAAGGAACACATCCTGTGGGTCGAGGTCGGCACTTGTGCGGTCGTATTGCACATTAACTATATTCGCAAAACTCTCGGCGATTATTTTAGCAACTCGCTCAAGACTTCCGGGAACGTCGGGGAGAACAGTCTTGAAGCGAAGTTTCCTACCCCTCGCCGCAAGCCCGAGGTCGATAAGTTTATGTACAAATCCCATGTCAATGTTACCGCCTGAAAGCAAACATACGGCGCGTTTTCCGCGAATTTCCTCCGACATTTTAAGCGCGGCGGCAAGAGAAGTCGCCCCGGCAGGCTCCACAAGCTGTTTGCACCGCTCAAGAAGATTAAGGATAGCAGAAGAAATTTCCGCATCGGTCACGGTTACCATAGCATCAGTATAGGTATTTATAAGCGAAGTTGTAAGTTCTCCGGGTGTCTTAACTGCTATTCCGTCGGCAATTGTCGCGGAAGTTAAAGTACTTATCCGCTTTTTTTCCGCAAAGGATTTGCATATAGCATCCGCGCCCGCGCTTTGAACGCCGATAATCTTTATACGCGGATTGATTGATTTTAAGCAGAAAGATACTCCGGCGAGAAGTCCGCCGCCCCCTGCGGGAACGAAAACAACGTCAACGCTCGGCATATCGCGCAGTATCTCAAAACCGAGAGTACCCTGCCCGGCGATTACGCTCACATCATCAAAGGGATGAATAAACTCAGCGTTTTTTTCTTTTGCTAAAGTTTTCGCGTGCTCATATGCTGAGTCGTAGCCGTCACCGAAAAGAACAACTTCTGCTCCATATCCTTCGGTAGCGTTAATCTTCGCAATAGGCGTGCTTTTAGGCATAACTATCGTAGCAGTCATACCCAGAGCCGCCGCCGCGTACGCTACACCCTGCGCATGATTTCCGGCGGAAGCTGCAAGCACATTCTTAACACTGCCCTTTATTTCGCAAAGCTTATTATACGCGCCGCGAATCTTAAATGAGCCTGTTTTTTGTTGATTTTCATATTTAAGGTAGATATCGGTTCCGGCAAGCTTTGAAAAGGTTTCGGAACGCGTAAGCGGCGTTTTGTGAAGCACCTGTGAAAGCCTTCCCACCGCGTTTTCTACGTCCTTTATTGTAATTATATTCTGTACAGTTTCCGCGGTGTTTTCCATCTTTATCTACTCCTCT
>JAISHJ010000107.1 GCA_031262625.1 Ruminococcus sp.
GTGTTAAGCTTGAATTTGAGAAGCTTCCCGAATGGGGCGGCGGATATTTTTACCGCGAGTTTGAAGGAGTTATCCCGAACCTTGAGCGGAAGCTTGCAGGGTCTACTTCGGATATTGTAAAGGAAGAAATTAACGGGCTTATGAAGTCCGAAGTCTGCCCCGAATGTCATGGCGAGCGGCTAAAGCCGGTGAGCAGAGCAGTCACTGTCGGCGATATGAATATTACCGCCGTTACGCATATGTCGGTAACTAAAGCCGCGGAGTTTTTCGAGAGCCTTACTCTTTCAGCCCGTGATAAACTGATTGCGGATAAAATCACAAAAGAGATTTCGGCACGGCTTCGCTTTTTACAGAATGTGGGACTTGAATATCTCACGCTGTCGAGAGGAGCGGCGACACTTTCCGGCGGAGAAGCACAGCGTATACGTCTTGCAACCCAGATAGGCTCTGCTTTGGTGGGCGTTTTATATGTTTTGGACGAGCCTTCTATAGGGCTTCATCAGCGCGACAACGGAAAGCTTATCGAAGCACTTAAGGCTCTGCGGGACGCGGGAAATACCCTAATTGTCGTCGAACACGATGAGGACACGATGTACGCCGCCGACTACATTGTCGATATAGGTCCGAAAGCAGGAATTCACGGCGGTGAAATTATTGCGGCAGGTTCAATTGACGACATAAAAAATTGCGAAGAAAGCCTGACGGGAGCGTACCTTTCCGGTCGTAAAGCTATTCCTGTGCCGAAGAAGCGGCGTGAATATACAAATAGTATAATTTTTACCGACTGCGGTGAAAATAACCTAAAATCCATTGACGTAACCATTCCGCTGGGGATATTCACCTGTGTAACGGGCGTTTCCGGTTCCGGGAAGTCCTCACTCGTGAACGAAATTATCTATAAACATCTTCGCAAGCACTTAAACCGTGCAAGAGAGACTGCCGGTAAATTCGGAAAATGTATCGGTATCGAAAACTTAGATAAGGTAATTGACATTGACCAATCGCCGATCGGGCGGACTCCGCGCTCAAATCCCGCAACCTATACCGGCGTGTGGAACGATATTCGCGAGATTTTTGCCGCTACTAATGATGCGAAGGTTCGCGGCTACGGTCCCGGGAGGTTCTCCTTTAATGTTAAGGGCGGACGGTGTGAAGCTTGCGAGGGCGACGGAATTGTTAAGATTGAGATGCATTTTCTGCCGGACGTTTATGTCCCGTGCGAGAGTTGCGGCGGAAAGCGTTACAACCGCGAGACACTCGAGGTACACTACAAAGGAAAGTCAATTGCGGACGTGCTTGACATGACTGTTGACGAAGCGGTAGTTTTTTTTGAGCACGTGCCGAAAATTTTAAGGAAAATTTCTACATTAGCGGAAGTCGGTTTGGGCTATATTAAGCTTGGACAGCCAGCTACGACACTTTCCGGCGGTGAAGCACAGCGCGTTAAGCTTGCGACCGAGCTTTCAAAGCGCGCCACCGGCAAGACTATGTATATTCTCGACGAGCCGACAACCGGGCTTCATACCGCCGACGTTCACCGCCTAACCGACGTTCTTTCAAAGCTTACAGATGCGGGAAATACAGTTCTTGTAATCGAACACAATCTTGACGTAATAAAAACCGCCGACTGGATAATCGACCTCGGTCCGAACGGCGGCGACGGAGGCGGCGAAATTGTCGCGGAAGGCACGCCGGAGCAGCTTTCCAAAAATAAAAAATCCTTTACGGCGGAGTACCTTAAAAAGGCTCTCAAAAAGAAAAAATAAAAAAAGTCCGAAGGCAGCATGACAAACGCCTTCGGATTTTTATTCACACCTTTATTATCCCATAAAACCCGGCAAGATAAAGGTAATTTTGCGCGAATGGATACATCAGCGACCAGTACCCTATGCCGTAGATACGCTTGTCAGCCGCAAGGGAGAATTTTTCGCGAACGCTCCGTACATCTTCAAACCAAACCACATGGGAGTCGCGGTTGCCGTAAGTATTTTGTGCGGAATAAGGCTCGAAAGAAGAAGAAGCGACATTGTAGTAGTAAAACGGCGAGCGTGAAGTGTTATCGTAGAGAATTTCTGTGTTCATACGTTTAGCGCGCGCAGCGGCTTCTACATTTGAGATGGACTCCGCAACCGTTTCGTCCTGTACAAAGGGCAGTTTCCAGTCGTAGCCGTAATTAGGAATACCGAGAAGAATTTTTGATGCGGGAATCTCCGTCAGAGCGTATTCGAGAACGCGCCGCACATTCGGAAGCGGCGCAACTGCCATCGGCGGACCGTATTTATATCCCCATTCGTAGGTCATAAGGAATACGGTATCGGCGTATTCGCCGATTGCGCGGTAGTCGTGCGCTTCGTAAAGCACACCCGGCTGTTCGGCGTAGTTTTTCGGCGCAAGCGCCACATTCAGTATATATCCGCGCGCGTGACAGGCGTCTGCGGCGCGGCGTACAAACCTAATAAACCCCTCTTTGCTATTCGGGGGGATGTATTCCATATCAATGTCAAGCCCGTCTGCACCCTTTTCGGTAATTATCTCCATCATTCGGTTGATTACTCTGTCGGTGAAGTCAGGCTGTGAAAGGAGAAGTTCCGTGTAGGGATTATCAAACGCTCCCGAGTCGGTTATAGTAGTAATCGAAAGTAGAACCTTTACGCCGCGAAGGTGCGCTTCTTCAATTATCCATGAATCGTTAACTTCGGTTACGCCGCCGGTTGGCGTAAAACCGTAGCCGAAAACTGCTAAGTAGGTAAGGTACGGAAGAGCAGCTCTCAAAGTTTTTATATCTATGTAATCGTAGGTGTAGCCGAGAACAGCGAGGGAATAGTTTTTCTGCTCCCCATAATCAAGAGCAACAATTTCGCCGGTTCGCGGCGAACGGTTGGCGAATTCGGGGTTGTTTTGAAGAAGGGTAGTAACCTCAACATGATTTCGCGCCGCTATGCTGTAAATATCGTCGCCCTGCCTGACTGTGTCGGAAACGACAGGTTTCGCGATTAAAAGTGCCTGACCGACTGAAATTGCGGAGGGGTCGTCAAGGTTATTATCGGTCATAATTTTACTGATAGGCAAGCCGTAAGTGCTTGAAAGATAGGATAAAGTGTCGCCCGGTTCGACTACATGAATTTGCATAGAATGGTTATTCCTCTCACATATATGTATTAAAATATATGGGAAGAATAACCTTTTTATACATTAAAGAAGCGGCGCAAAAAGTTTCAGAATACTTCCGGCGATACGGCGGGGGAGGGAGTATGTTTTTAGTTTATCAAGGTTAATCTCTTCCGAAACGGAGAAAGTGTCAAGCATATCCTGCTTTATCCGAGTTATCGCCGGACACATAAAGAGTATCGCCGCACACTCAAAATGCAGATAAAGACTCCGAAAATCAAAATTAACCGAGCCGACTTCTGCTATTCTGTCGTCTGCTACTAAGATTTTTGCATGATTAAAACCGGGCGTGTATTCGTAAATCTTCACGCCGTTACCGAGCAGTCCTTTGTAGTAGGAACGCCCCAAAATCTGCATATAAGGCTTGTCCTGAATCTTCGGCGTAAGAATCCGCACGTCAACGCCGCGCTTTGCAGCATATGCAAGTGTCTTTAGCATATCACTGTCAACAACAAGATAGGGAGTGCTTATATAAACGTACTTATTCGCCCTGCTGATCATATCAATATAGGCAGACTCTGCGATATGTTCGTCATCAATCGGCGAATCCGAAAACGGCAGTACAAATCCGCTTTCGGGCGGTTCTGACAGCTTCTGCTCGGCTTTGTAATGGTTAGTTTGCCGCATAAGAATTTCGGGATTGCTCTCGATAATTTCGGCAGTACGCGGCTCCATAGAAGCAATGTTCCACAGTTCGAAAAACATAACCGTAAAACTCCATACAGCTTCTCCGGTAATTCTTACCGCGGTGTCTTTCCAATGCCCGTAGAGTTTCTTTTTGTTGATGTATTCATCCGCAAGATTAACTCCGCCCGTATATGCAATTACTCCGTCAATTACTGCGATTTTTCTGTGGTCACGGTTGTTTTGAATAGTAGAAACGAGAGGACGTACCGGATTAAAAACATGACATTCAAGACCATATTCACGAAGCTTTTTTTCATACCCCGACGGCAAACCCATCTGTGAACCCATGCCGTCGTACATTATCTTAACTTCCAAACCGGAATCGGATTTTTCGCGGAGTACTTCTAAAATACTGTCCCACATTATCCCGTCGTCAACAATAAAGAATTCAAGCAGGATAAACTTCTCGGCAGACTTAATGTCAGCAAGGAAAATGTCATAAAATTCCTCCCCCGAGGAGAGATATTCTGCCGTCTCATTCTTATAAACAGGGAATCCGGCGTAATCCTTCATATAAGAACACAGCCCGAAAAAAGCCTCCGAAAGCCCGTCGATTTCGTTAATTACACTCTCTGACTGCGGCAGAAGCGGTGCTGCGGCGAATTTCTGACTAACCGCATTTTCCTTAAGAATCCTCACGCCGACCTGTGACTTATAAAAAAGGTAAGCCGCCGCGCCGAATATAGGTATAACTAAAACAGGTATAATCCACGCAAGTTTATACGCCGGGTTATCGTCAGAACTTATAATCCGTATCGCAGCAACCACCGCAATAACAGTCATAACCGCATAGACCATCCCTGTATAAGCTTCAAGGAATATGAGTGCTGCAGCAAAAACTGCTATCTGAACAAGAAGCAGTAAAAATATTATTATTTTTCGAGAAAAAACGACACGCCAAAACTTATTCATACCAAATTGCTATATTTCCCTTATAATTTTCCTTGTATGTATTATACCATATAATATTTTTATTTACAATATCTTTTTAAATAATTTTATTTATGAACGTTTTATTAATTTTATCCATTTCGCTTGACATTCCGCCTTCATTATGTTAAACTATATATACCTCATGCGAGGTCTTTTTTAGTTCGCGTCGAGGAAGGCAACCGAGGCGGTGACAGTCCGGCAAGATTGTGCAGGGTTCGGCAGAAGCTGTGCAAAGTACGGCAGAAGTTGTGTACGGTCACAATTAATGACAATTAAGCGAAATCATCCGCCAAATATTATAAGGAGGTGCCGATAAAGGTATGAGAAACAAGATAACCTTATCTTGTACAGAGTGCAAAGAACGTAACTACAACACGAAGAAAAACAAGAAAAATGATCCCGACAGACTCGAAATGTCAAAATACTGCCCGCGTTGCAGAAAGCATACCACTCACAAAGAAACGAAATAGCGTCATTTAATTGCGAGGTGCAGTACAAGTGGCAGATAAAAAAACTAAATCATCCCTGAAAACTGCTGTAGCTGCGGCGAAAAAACAAGCCGAGGATATGGCGAATGACAAAGCAAAATCTAAAAAAAGCGGCAAGAAACACACTAACCGCGTTGTTAAGTATTTCAAAGACTTGCGCTCCGAACTCAAAAAAGTAGTTTGGCCTTCGCGCAAAAAAGTAGTACACAACACAACCGTCGTTATGGTTTGTATGGTCGCTTACGGTCTTATAATCTGGGGTATCGACTCCGGTCTCGCCGCTCTTTTCGCCCTCGTGGTGAATAATAACGCGGCATAACTAAAACATTTTCCTTCAATTTCTATTTATCGGAGTTTATATGACTGTTCCGCAATGGTACGTTGTCCACACCTATTCCGGCTACGAAAATAAAGTTGCCGGCAATATCCAAAAAACGGTCGAGAACCGCGATGATCTCAAAGAACTCATTACCGAGGTCAAAGTGCCTACCGAAACCGTTACCGAAACCACCGATAAAGGCGTAGTCAAAGAACACGAGCGCAAAATTTTCCCCGGCTACGTTATGGTAAAGATGATTGTTACCGACGAAACATGGTACATTGTCCGCAACACACGCGGCGTTACCGGCTTCGTTTCGCCTTCATCAAATAAGCCTATTCCCTTAACCCCCGCCGAAGTCGAAGCAATGGGTCTCGGGCGTTCTGAACCCGTCGCCGCTAAAATTGAAATCGGCTTCAAACAAGGCGATCTCGTTAAGATTAACTCCGGCTCTATGGAAGGCTGGACAGGTACAGTTACTTCAATCGACCGCGAAGACGGTTCTGCTGTAATCACCATCCCCATGTTCGGCAAAAATACAGAGGTTACCGCCGCTGTTCATTCCCTCTCAAGGGTAGACTAAAGTCCGCCGGTGTGCAGTTCGTGCGAGTGAGTACTTGAGTGCAGTTTGTGCGAGCGAGTACTGGTGTGCAGGTGTGCGTGGTTGTACAGTTCTCGTGCGTAGTACGTGCAGTTTGTGCGTGTGGGTACGGGTGTGCAGGCTCAAAATTTAAGCAAATTTCTTTTCTTTCAAAATTTTTCTCTTAATAATCGGAGTGATAATAAAAATGGCTGCTAAAGTTACAGGCTATATAAAGCTTCAAATCAACGCGGGCAAAGCTACTCCCGCTCCCCCCGTAGGACCGGCTCTCGGTCAGCACGGCGTTAACATCATGGCTTTCACAAAAGAATTTAACGAGCGTACAAAAAATGATATCGGTCTCATAATCCCGGTAGTTATCACCGTTTATGCCGACCGTTCCTTCAGTTTTATCACAAAAACCCCTCCTGCTGCTGTCCTCATCAAAAAGGCTATCGGTCTTGAATCCGGCTCAGGCGTTCCGAATAAAACCAAAGTGGGTAAAATCACTAAGGAACAAATTCGCAAAATCGCCGAGCAGAAAATGCCCGACCTTAACGCGGCTACAGTTGAAACCGCAATGAGTATGATCGCAGGTACCGCCCGCTCTATGGGCGTTACGGTTGTGGACTGAGGAAGGAGAAGCTAAATTATGAAACACGGAAAAAAGTATAATAATGCCGCAAAAAATATAGATCAAACTAAACAATATGACTCAAAAGAAGCTCTCGCTCTTGCTGTTTCGTCTGCTACCGCTAAATTTGACGAAACTGTTGAAGTACACATCCGTCTCGGCGTTGACTCCCGCCACGCTGACCAACAAGTCCGCGGCGCAGTAGTTCTCCCGAACGGTACAGGACGTAACGTTCGCGTACTCGTTTTCTGTAAAGAAGACAAGCGCGAAGCCGCTCTCGCTGCCGGTGCTGACTATGTCGGCGCGGAAGACATGGCAGAACGCATCCAAAAAGAAGGCTGGATGGACTTTGAAGTAGTTATCGCTTCTCCCGACATGATGGGTCTCGTTGGTCGTCTCGGTAAAGTTCTCGGTCCCCGCGGTCTCATGCCTAACCCGAAAGCCGGTACAGTTTCCCCCGACGTTGCTAAGGCTGTTTCCGAAGCAAAAGCCGGTAAAATTGAATATCGTCTCGACAAAACTAATATCATCCACTGCCCCATCGGTAAAGTCTCCTTCGGCGCAGATAAACTCGAAGAAAACTTCGAGACCCTCCTCTCCGCCGTTACAAAGGCAAAACCGGCAGCAGCAAAAGGCGCGTACTTCCGCTCCTGCACAGTAGCATCAACCATGGGCGTTGGTATTCCCGTTTCTACTATAAAGTACGGGGTATAGGTACGTTGGGGGGAAACCTCTCTGAAGAGAGGTTCTCCCCCGCAGTTGCCTTTGGCAACTGCTACCCCCAGTTCCAGAGACTTTTGAGGTTTATCTTGGTTTTAGTGTTTCATAAACAGAAATCCGCTTGCTACAACCTTTTCAGATGGTTATTGCAAGCGGATTGTAGTTTACGAGACCTCCCTATTTCGTCCCATACATCCTATCCCCGGCATCTCCCAGACCCGGGATAATGTAGGAGTTATCGTCGAGCTTTTCGTCGATTGCGCCTGTGTAGATTTGAACGTCGGGGAAAGCGTTGTTCACGGCGGATACACCCTCGGGCGAGGCGATTATGCACATGAATTTAATCGACTTAACCCCGGCTTTTGAGACGAGGTCTATAGCTTTAACGGCGGAAGAACCCGTCGCAAGCATTATATCGAAGATGATAACTTCGCGGTCGGCAATGTCGAACGGGAGCTTGCAGTAATAATCGACAGCCTTGCGGGTTTCGGGGTCGCGATACAGTCCGATGTGACCGACTTTCGCGGCGGGAACGAGGGTTAACGCGCCCTCAAGCATACCGAGCCCGGCGCGGTAAATCGGAACGAAGGCAATTTTCTTCCCCGAGATAACCTTTGAGCGGGCTGTTCCGAGTGGAGTTTCAACCTCAACCGTCTTTAGCGGAAGGTCGCGGGTCGCCTCGTAACACATAAGCATTGCGGCTTCGGAGGCAAGCTCCCTGAATTCCTTTGCGCCTGTATTTGCATCGCGAAGGAGTGAAATTTTATGTTGAACGAGGGGATGTTCAACGAGCTTAACATTTAACATTTACGGTTACTTCCTTAATAAAAGTTCTTCGATTATATTTATTACGGTACGATTTCGTTAACCCGGCATTACGATTCAAGCGACATAATTTGGTTAACGCGGCGTTCGTGCCGCCCGCCCTCGAATTCGGTTTCGAGGTATTTTTTAACGGCGGAAATTGCAACACCCGCGCCTGTAACGCGTTCGCCGAGGCAGATACAGTTTGCATTGTTGTGAAGTTTCGCCATTTCGGCGGTGAAAGCGTCGGTAACGAGGGCGGCGCGTATTCCCTTAATCTTGTTTGCGGCGATAGAAATTCCTATGCCCGTTCCGCA